>NZ_JBXAKS010000001.1:384667-908127 GCF_058798675.1 Janthinobacterium sp. GW822-FHT07H10 | reverse complement strand
TGGTTGCGGGGACAGGATTTGAACCTGTGACCTTCGGGTTATGAGCCCGACGAGCTGCCAGACTGCTCCACCCCGCACTCGAATTATAAGGGCAAACTGACGGCTTAGGCAATAGCTATCTCCACTTCGACTGCAATAGATCCATTTAATTAAAAAAGCCCGGCCAATTGCTGGTTGGAATTGTGTCCGCCCGTCACGCCACGCCACGCGCAATCGGTGTACAGTAAGCGTTACACTAGACATCATCATTATCCTAAGTCCGCCCATGAAATTCTGCTCCGAATGCGCCCATCCCGTCATCCTGACCATCCCGGAGGGCGACAACCGTCCGCGCTATGTGTGCGCCAACTGCGATGCCATCCATTACCAGAACCCGAAAATGGTGGTCGGCTCCATCCCCGTGTGGGAAGAGGATGGCCAGTTGCAGGTCTTGCTGTGCAAGCGGGCCATCGAGCCGCGCTACGGCTACTGGACGCTGCCGGCCGGCTTCATGGAAAACGACGAGACCACGTCCGATGCGGCCGAGCGCGAAACGGTGGAGGAGGCGGGCGCCAATATCGAACTGGGCCCCCTGTTTTCGCTGCTGAACGTGCAGCGCGTGCATCAGGTCCACCTGTTCTACCTGGCGCGCCTGCGCGACCTCGATTTCGCCCCGGGCATCGAAAGCCTGGAAGTGCAGCTGTTCACGGAAGCGCAGATTCCCTGGGATGACCTGGCCTTCCCCACCATCCGCGCCACCCTGGAGCTGTTCTTCGCCGACAGGGTCAAGATGCGCGAAGGCGGCAGCTATGGTTTCCATACGGGCGACATCACGCGCCCGATGGCGCGCGCCGATGCCGAGTAAGCTCCGTCCAACCGCCACCTGTGACGCCGCATGATCCCTTGGCTCGATATCCACACCCCGTTTCCCGATGTCTCGCGCGCCCTCACCGACGAGGCGCCCGGCCTGCTGGCGGCTGGCGCCGACCTGTCGCCCGCGCGCCTGCTCGACGCCTACCGGCGCGGCATCTTCCCCTGGTTTTCCGAGGGCCAGCCCATCCTCTGGTGGAGCACCGACCCGCGCATGGTGCTGATGACGGACGCCTTCAAGGTCTCCGACAGCCTGGCCAAGGCGCTGCGCAGGGTCGAGCGCAGCGCCGCCACGGACGGACGCTGGCAACTGCGCTTCGACGGCGATTTCGAAGCCGTCATGCGCGCCTGCGCGGCGCCGCGCAAGGATGGCCCGGGCACCTGGATCTCGGACGAAATCATCGCCGGCTACACGGGCTTGCACAAGCTGGGCTACGCGCATTCGTCGGAACTGTGGCTGGACGGGGAACTGGTGGGCGGTGCGTACGGCGTGTCGATCGGGCGCATGTTCTATGGCGAGTCGATGTTCGCCCGCGTGACCGATGGCTCGAAGATCGCGCTGGCGCACCTGGTGCGCTTCCTGCAGGACCGCGGCGTGGCCATGATTGACTGCCAGCAGGAAACAAAACACCTGGCCTCGCTGGGCGCGGCGCCGATTTCACGCGCGCGTTTCCTCGCCCATGTGCGCAGCGCCATTGAAGCAGCGCAAATCACCGACTGGCAATCTGCAACACCGGCATAAAAAAGCTATGATATCTCCACGCAGACTTCCATTGCCGCGGCCAGACCAGACAGGATCAGCATGACGCACCTGAACGAACTACCGTTTGCCACCCTGCAGTTCTACACGACGGCGCCCTACCCGTGCAGCTACCTGGACGACCGCCAGGCCCGCTCGCAGGTGGCCACGCCCTCGCACCTGATCAACAGCGACGTGTATTCGGAACTGGTGCGCAACGGTTTTCGCCGCAGCGGCATTTTTACCTATCGCCCGTATTGCGACGGCTGCCAGGCCTGCATTCCCGTGCGCGTCGTGGCGCAGGAATTCGCGCCCAACCGCAACCAGCGCCGTGCCTGGAACCGGCATGCCGACCTGCGGGCCGGCGTCGCCACCCTGTCCTTCCTCGACGAACACTACGAGCTGTATCTGCGCTACCAGAGCACGCGCCACGCGGGCGGCGGCATGGACCAGGACAGCCGCGACCAGTACGCGCAATTCCTGCTGCAAAGCCGGGTCAACACGCGCCTGGTGGAATTCCGCGAGCCGGACGGCACGCTGCGCATGGTCAGCATCATCGACGTGCTGGCCGATGGCCTGTCGTCCGTGTACACCTTCTTCGACCCGGACGTGGCGGGCGCCTCGTACGGCACCTACAACGTGCTGTGGCAGATCGCCCAGGCACGGGAACTGGGCCTGCCGTATGTCTACCTGGGCTACTGGATAGAGCAAAGCCCGAAGATGGCCTACAAGATCAACTTCAAGCCCCTGGAAGCACGCATCAAGGGGCAGTGGATAGTGATGTAAATCCTGGGATTATTGGGTAGGTCGGATTAGCGCGCAAGCGCGCAATCCGACACTGCGATGCCAACAATGGTGTCGGATTACGGCGCTTCGCCCCTAATCCGACCTACTTGCTCTTGACGTGCTGTGGCTAGAGCAAAGCCCGAAGATGGCCTACAAGATCAATTTCAAGCCCCTGGAAGCACGCATCAAGGGGCAGTGGATAGTGATGTAAAACCTGGGAGTATTGGGTAGGTCGGATTAGCGCGCAAGCGCGCAATCCGACACTGCGATGCCAACAATGGTGTCGGATTACGGCGCTTCGCCCCTAATCCGACCTACTTGCTCTTGACGTGCTGTGGCTAGAGCAAAGCCCGAAGATGGCCTACAAGATCAACTTCAAGCCCCTGGAAGCACGCATCAAGGGGCAGTGGATAGTGATGTAAAACCTGGGGTTATTGGGTAGGTCGGATTAGCGCGCAAGCGCGCAATCCGACACTGCGATGCCAACAATGGTGTCGGATTACGGCGCTTCGCCCCTAAGCCGACCTACTTGCTCTTGTCCGGAAACGCCGGACGCGCAGGCCGCGCTGGCGGATTTTTCGCCAGTTCGGCCTGGATCACCTCGATGGCCTTTTCCAGCTGCGGATCGCGCCCGGCGATGACGTCGGCCGGCGTTTGCTCGACTTCGATGTCGGGCGGCACGCCCTCGTTTTCCACGCCCCAGCCGTTTTCGCGCGTCCAGAAGGCCAGGTTCGGCGCCGTGATGAAGCCGCCATCCATCAGCACGGGAAAGCCGAGGACGCCCACCAGGCCGCCCCACGTGGCCTTGCCGATCAGCGGACCCATGTTATTTTTGCGGAACATCCACGGCAGCAGGTCGCCGCCCGAGCCGGCCGTTTCGTCGATCAGCATGGCGCGCGGGCCCTGGATCGAGGCCGATGGCGTCTTCATGTCGGCGCCATAGCGCATGGTCCACCAGGCGATTTCCTTCTTCTGCAGGATCTCGATATAGTAATCGGCCACGCTGCCGCCGCCATTGAAACGCTCGTCGACGATGATGGCCTGCTTGTCCGCCTGCGGGAAGAAATAGCGCTTGAAGTAGGTGTGGCCCAGCCCCGCCGTATTCGGCACGTACACATACGCCACCCTGCCGCCGGTGGCCGCATTGACCTTGCGCATATTGCCTTCGATCCAGTCGCGGTTGCGCAAGGCATCCTCGGTCGGCACGGGCACCACGGTAATCGTGCGCGCGCCCTTGCCGTCGGCCGACGGCCCCACGGTGAGGTCGATGGCCTTGCCGGCCGTATTCTCGAAGGCGCTGTACAAATTGGTGGGCGGCGCCAGCGGGCGGCTGTCGACGGCCAGCAGGTATTCGCCCGCCTTCACGTTCAGGCCAGGCTCCGTCAGCGGCGCGCGCAGGGCCGGATTCCAGTTCAAGCCGCCATACACCTTCTTGAAGCGGTAACGGCCATCGCTGACTTCGTAATCGGCGCCCAGGAGCCCGCCCGGCACCTTCTTCGCCTCCAGAAAATCGTCGCCGCCGCCGCCGCGGTGGTGGCCCACGGCCAGCTCGCTGCACATCCACTGGATCAAACGATTCAGGTCGGCACGGCTGGACAGCTCGGGCAGGAAGACGGCGTACTTGTCGCGCATGGCCTTCCAGTCCACGCCATGCATGCCCGGATCATAGAAATAGTCGCGGTTGATGCGCCACACCTCGTTGAAGATCTGCGTCCACTCGGCGCGCGGATCGGCCCTCACCTCGATGGCGTCGACCTTGATCTTGCCCTCGCCCGGCGCCAGCAGCTTGCCCGTGGCCGAGCCCATGGCCCAGTTTTCCTTCTGGCGGTACAGCAGCTTCTTGCCGTCGGCCGAGACTTCGAAATCGTCCGCCTCGGCCACCACGGTTTCCGCCTTGCGCTCCTTCAAATCGAAGCGCTGCACGGCCTTCTTGCCGTCGCTTTCGCGCAGCAGGAAGATCTGCCCGGCGGCGCCCGCGGCCAGGCTGGAGAACTGCGCGGCCGGCAGCGGCAAGTCGACGATGCGCGTGGCGATGCCGTCGAAATCGATGTGGATGGGCGCCACCGGGGCCACCGTCACCTTCGGGTCGTCGCGGCCCGTCTTCGGATCGATTTTCGGCTCGCTCTTCGCTTCCGCCTCGTCTTTCGCCGTATCCTTCTTGCTCTCCGCACTGGCCGCCTTTTCCTCGTCGCTTTCCTTGATCAAGGGCGACGGCAGGTCACGCCGCAGCACGGCCATCCACACCGTGCGCGTCACGAGGTTGTCTTCGTTCTGCTGCGAGAACCAGTTGTTGCTGGGGCCCGCATTCGTCGAGGCGAAGAAGTACAGGTACTTGCCGCTCTTGTCGAACACGGGTTCGGCCACGTCGGACAGGCCATCCGTGACGGGCATGGACTTGTTCTGCTCGACCGAATAGATGTAGGCGCTGCGCGTGTAGGTGGGCGAATTGAGCGTGTAGGCCAGCCAGCGCGAATCGGGCGCCCACGAGGCGCGCATGCTCTTGTCGACGCCATACATCGGTTCCGTGGCGATCTTCTGCACCTTGCCCGTGCCGACATCGATCACGTACATGCTCCAGCCATTGTCGGCAAACGCGATCTTCCTGCTGTCGGGCGACCAGACGGCGTTGTCATAGAAGCCGCTGCCATTGAGCTTGAACTTGCGCACCGCGCCCTTGCCATCCTGCGCGCGCACATGCAGCTCGTATTCGCCCGACTCGTCCGAGAAATACGCGACCGAGCGGCCATCGGGCGACCAGATCGGCGTGCGCTCGTTCGCGCCGGCCGTCTGCGTCAGGTTGCGCACGTCGCCCTTGTCGGCGGGGATGGTGACGATCTCGCCCCGGTATTCGAAGGCGACGCGCGCGCCCGACGGCGAAATCGAGGCGTCGCGGATGTATTTCGCATTCTTGACCCAGCGCGGGCGCGTCTGCCCCAGGTCGCTGGCCACGCCGATGGCTAGCTTTTGCGCCTGGCCGCTGGCGATATCGAACGAGTGCAGATAGCCGGCCTGCTCGTAGACGATCTTGCCGTTCGCGGCCGACGCGTTGAGCACCGGGAAATCCGCGTGCCGCGTCAGCTGGCGCACGGTTTTCGTCTTCACGTCGTAGGCAAACAGGTTGAATTCGCCGTTGCGGTCGGAGCGGAAGTACACGGTGTCGCCTACCCACATCGGGTCGACGTCGTTCGAGCGCGTGGCGGGCTGGGGGATTTTTTCGATGGATTTATCGGCGGAAGAAAACAGCCACAGCCAGGAATTGGTGCCGCCCCGGTAGCGCTTCCACTGCTTGAACGCGGGCGCCAGGGGGTTGTAGGCGATGCGCGTGCCATCGGGCGAATACGTGGCGCGCGAGGCGTTGGGAATTTCCAGCTGGGTTTCCACGCCGCCCGCGACGGGTACTGTGAACAGCTTCTGGAAGCGGTTGTTGAAGGCGGCGCGGGGCGAGGTAAACATCACGGCCTTGCCATCGGGCGTAAACGCTTGCGCCAGGTCGGCGCCCGGGTGGAAGGTCAGGCGGCGCGGCACGCCGCCGGCCGCCGCGATCACGTACACGTCGACATTGCCATCGATATTGGCGCTATACGCGATCAGGCTGCCATCGGGCGAAAACACGGGATTGGACTTGTCGCCCAGGTCGGACGTCAGGCGCCGCGCGCCGCCGCCGTCGAGGTTGGACAGCCACAGGTCGCCCGCATAGATGAAGGCGATATGGCGGCTGGAGACGGCCGGTTCGCTCAGCATGCGGGTGTCTTGCGTATTGGGCAGGGCCAGGGCCGGGTGACTCAGCAACAGTGCGCTGGCGGCCGCGATGGCGCTCAGGATGCGTGTCTTTTTCAATCGATGTCTCGCTTATAAGGTAAGTGAACAGGGAAGAAACAGGAAAGTCCAGGGTCGCAATGCGAATTGGCAATGAATCAATATTGCATTAGACCAAAAAGAACTATACACCCGGCAGCCGCGTGGAACACGGTAAAATACGGCAAATTACACAGCGCGCCGCCAGCCTCTCCCGGCGGCCTGCGCACCACCCTAAAAGCGCCCCATGTCCGAAAAATTCCTGTACTCCCTCGCTCGCCCGCTGCTGTTCTCGATGGATGCCGAAGCGGCCCACCATCTCACCCTGCCTGCCCTGAAACGCGCCAGCGCGCTGGGCCTGACGAAGCTGGCCGGCAAGCCGACCCTTGACCCGCGCACGGTGATGGGCATCACCTTCCCGAACCCGGTCGGCCTGGCCGCCGGCCTGGACAAGGATGGCGCCTATATCGACGCGCTGGCCGACCTGGGCTTCGGCTCGATCGAAGTGGGCACCGTCACGCCGCGCGCGCAGGCGGGCAATCCGAAACCGCGCATGTTCCGCCTGCCGCAGGCACAGGGCATCATCAACCGCATGGGCTTTAACAATGGCGGCGTCGATGCGTTTGTCGCCAATGTGCAGGCGTCGAAGTTTTACCAGAACCGCACCGGCGTGCTGGGCCTGAACATCGGCAAGAACGCCGACACGCCGATCGAACGGGCGGCCGACGACTACCTGCTGTGCCTGGAAAAAGTCTACCCGTATGCCAGCTATGTGACGGTGAACATCTCGTCGCCGAACACGAAAAACCTGCGCCAGCTGCAGGGCGCGTCCGAACTCGACGCCCTGCTGTCGCAGCTCAAGGAAGCCCAGGCGCGCCTGGCCGACCAGCACAAGCGCTACGTGCCGCTGGCCCTGAAAATCGCGCCGGACATGGATGGCGAGCAGGTAAAAAGCATCGCCGAGTCGCTCACGCGCCACAAGATCGATGGCGTCATCGCCACCAACACCACCCTGTCGCGCAGCGCCGTGGAAGGCATGCCGCATGGCGCGGAAGCGGGCGGCCTGTCGGGCGCGCCCGTGTTTGAACTGTCGAACAACGTGATCCGCCTGCTGAAGGCGGAACTGGGCGATGCCCTGCCCATCATCGGCGTGGGCGGCATCATGCAGGGCAGCGACGCCGTGGCCAAGATCGAGGCGGGCGCGCAGCTGGTGCAGCTGTACAGCGGCCTGATTTACGCCGGCCCCGCGCTGATCAAGGATTGCGCGCGCGCGCTGCGCGGCAAGCAGGCCCGCTAAGGCAAGGCCATGGAAAAGATCAAGCTGGGCACGAGCAGCCTGGACGTAAGCCGGATCTGCCTGGGCACGATGACGTTCGGCGAGCAAAACAGCGAAGCGGAAGCGCACAGCCAGCTCGATTACGCGCTCGAGCGTGGCATCAACTTCATCGACACGGCGGAAATGTATCCGGTGATGGCCAGCGCGCAGACGCAGGGCAGCACCGAGCGCCATATCGGCAGCTGGCTGAAGAAAAGCGGCAAGCGCGGGCAGATCGTCCTGGCCAGCAAGGTGGCGGGACCGAACTCGCGCATGCACTGGATACGCAAGGGCAAGACCGACCACGACGCGGTGAATATCCGCGCCGCCGTCGAAGACAGCTTGCGCCGCTTGCAGACGGAGCACATCGACCTGTATCAATTGCACTGGCCCAGCCGCAACCTGCCCATCTTCGGCGCCAGCGTGTACAACCCGCGCAAGGAGCACGCCTCGGTCGCCATCGACGAGACGCTGGCCGTGCTGGGCAAGCTGGTCGAGGAAGGCAAGATCGGCCACATCGGCGTGTCGAACGAATCGTCGTGGGGCGTGTGCGAATACATCAAGCAGGCCGAACTGAAAGGCTTGCCGCGCATCGTTTCGATCCAGAACCTGTACAACCTGACGGCGCGCCATTTCGAGACGAGCCTGCTCGATGAAACCTGCCACCGGGAAAATGTCGGCTTGCTCGCCTACAGCCCGCTGGCGTTCGGCCAGCTGACGGCGAAATACCTCGACGATCCGCAGGCACGCGGACGCCTGACGATTTTCCCTGCCGGCTGGAGCCCCCGCTACATCCGTCCCGCCACCATCGAAGCGGCCCGGCAGTATGCGGCGCTGGCGCGCGCCAACGGCATGACGCCGGCGCAGCTGGCCCTGGCCTGGTGCTACTCGCGCTGGTTCGTGGCCTCGACCATCATCGGCGCCACCAGCGTCGAACAGCTGCGGCAGAATATCGACGCGTATCAAGTCACGCTGGCGCCGGAACTGGTGGCGGCCGTCGACGCCATCCACGCCAGCCTGCCCAATCCGGGGCAGTAAGCGCCATACCGTCTGGCGCCGCCGCACAGCGTCGCGCCAGACGCCCCGCTCTCATCGCAGATAGTCGTATTTACGCAACAGCTGGCAATTTACTGCTGTGCAGCATTGCAGCCTTGCCATGCCCGGTCGTATGCTGGAAATGAGTCCATATGCGCTACCCGCGTCACTTGGGTGCATATCAGACATTTATTGCATATCGATAGACAGAACTATTCGTAAGCACGCCAAGTGCCCGCTGCTAAGCTGTTTTCGTCATCGGACCGCCATGGTCCGCGCATACACTAACCGAAGAGATATTGTCGATGAGTTCAAGCACCGCCCGCTCCCAGCTTCCCGCCCTTCCCGTAAAAACCGTCCTTGCCGCCAGCCTGATCGCCTGCTTCAGCCTGCCGATGCAGGCGCAAGCGCAGCAAGAGCTGCCGGCCGATGGCGAACTGCAGTCGGTGGTCGTCACCGGCACCTTCGCCAAGAACCGCCGCACCATCGATTCCGAATCGCCGATCGACATCCTGACCTCGCGCGACCTGCAAAGCACGGGTTCCAGCGAACTGGCCACCGTGCTGGCGCGCCTGCTGCCGTCGCTGAACTTTGCCCGCGCCACGGGTGCCGACGCCAGCGACGCCGTGCGCCCGGCCCAGCTGCGCGGCCTGTCGCCCGACCAGTCTCTCGTGCTGGTCAATGGCAAGCGCCGCTACACCTCGGCCGTCGTCAACGTCAACGGTTCGCTGGGCCGAGGTTCGGCGCCCGTCGACCTGAATGCCATCCCGCTGGCCGCCATCGACCACGTGGAAGTGCTGCGCGATGGCGCGGCGGCCCAGTACGGCTCCGACGCGATTGCCGGCGTGATCAACATCATCCTGAAAAAAGGCGCGGCCGGCGGCGATGTCGAAGTGGGCTATGGCCAGACGCAGGAACGCGACGGCAAGCAAAAGAGCATCAAGGGTTCGGCCGGCTTCAAGCTGGGCGACGACGGCTGGGTGCGCGTCTCGGCGGAAGTGGCCGAGCGCGACCCGACCAACCGCGCCGGCGCCGACTTCCGCAACCCGCTGGAACCGCGCTACGGCAAGGTCAACCAGCGCTATGGCGACCCGGAAAGCAAGCCGGCCACCGTCTTCATCAACAGCGAATACCGCATCAACGACAATCTGGACTGGTATGCCTTCGGCAACTATGGCAAGCGCGACACCTCGGCCGCCGCCACCTGGCGCACGGCCTTGATCCAGGACCCCGTGACCAAGGTCTACTCGCAGCGCACGCCGATCTATCCGGAAGGTTTTTTGCCGCTGCAAAACAGCACCCTGACCGACCAGTCGCTGGTGACGGGCTTGCGCGGTGAAGCCGCCGGCTGGCGCTGGGATGCCAGCATCAATTATGGCAGCAACAAATTCGAGCTGGACCTGGACAACACGGTCAACCAGTCGCTGGGCGCGGCCAGCCCCACGCATTTCTATGCGGGCTCGCTGAAGAATGAACAGACGGTATTCAACCTGGACGCGGCGCGCGAATTCCCCGTCGCCTTCTTTTCCGGCCCCCTGACGGTGGCCGTGGGCGCCGAAGCGCGCCATGAAAAATACAGCATCGGCGCCGGCGACGAAGCTTCCTACATCACCGTCGTTACCAATCCCGCTACAGCAGGCGGCGCGCAAGGCTTCTCCGGCTTCCGCCCGGCCAACGCGGGCAGCCATTCGCGCCACAACGAATCGATCTATGTGAACCTGGAAGCGGAAGCGACGAAAAAACTGTCGGGCGGCGTGGCCCTGCGCCATGAGCGCTACAGCGATTTCGGCAGCACCACCTCGGCCAAGGGTTCCGCCCGCTATGCGTTCACGGACGCGCTGTCCCTGCGCGGCACGGTGTCGAGCGGCTTCCGCGCGCCGTCGCTGGCGCAGCAGTACTACACCATCACCACCACCAACTTCCAGGTCATCAACGGCAACAACACGGCCATTGAAACGGGCACCTTCGCCGTCAATACGCCGCAGGCGCGCGCCCTCGGCGCACAGGACCTGAAGCCGGAGAAGGCCCGCAACTACAGCCTGGGCCTGCAGTTCCAGCCTAGCCGCAACTTCACCACCTCGATCGACGCCTACCGCATCGACATCGACAACCGCATCCTGTTCTCGGCCAATCTGGCGCTGAATGACAAGCTGAAGGCCCAACTGGCAAACCAGGGCTCGACCGTGGGCGCGGCGCGCTACTTCACCAACGCCGTCGACACGCGCACCGAAGGCGTGGACATCGTCAGCACCTACCGCATCGACCTGCAGGACAAGGATCGCCTGGACTTTACCGTGGCCTACAACCATAACAAGAGCACGGTACAGAAAATCGCCGACAATCCGGCCATCCTGACGGCCAACAATCTGAAGCTGATCGACCGCCAGAGCATCGACCGCATTACGGTGGCGTCGCCAAAGGACAAGTTCAGCCTGGCCGCCGACTACGCCTTCGGCATCTGGAATGCGCATGGCGTGGTGACGCGCTACGGCAGCTTCACGGTGCCGCAGAACGATATCAAGCTGGACCAGACGTATGATCCGCAATGGGTGCTGGACGTGTCCGGCTCCGTAAAGCTGGACAAGCACTGGCGCCTGGTGGCCGGCATCGACAACGTCACCAACCGCTATCCGGCGCAGGTGACGAGCGCGGGCAACCTGAACGTCAACGGCACGCAGCCATACAGCATCTTCGCGCCGAACGGCTTCAATGGCCGCTACTACTACGCCAAGGCCGGCTACAGCTGGTAAGCGGCAAACCGCCCCAACAGGCAAAAAGCCCGGAACGCATGGCGTTTCCGGGCTTTTTTTTCATGCATGGCGCCGGCGGCGCATGGAACTTAGCCGCGGCGGCGGCGCGCCATGAAGCCCAGCAGGCCCAGGCCCATCACCAGCATGCCGTAGGTGGCCGGTTCCGGCACGGCCGACACCGAGCTGTAGGCGCGGAAGTTGCTGATGCCACGTGGCAAGTTACCGATACTGAACAACGTATTCGCGGCCACCGGGCTGTCCCAGTGGAACAGCAATTCGCCACGGCCGTAATGGATGGCCAGGTAGTCGAAGCTGGAATTGACGGAGAAGGAACCGGACTTGCCACTGTTCAAGTCGCCTTGGGTGGCCAGCACGAGCGAACCGGTGCCGCTCGACGGCAAGCCGAACTGCGTATTGAGCAAGGACTTGATCGCGGCCGCGCTTTGCGCGCCGGGCGGGTTGGCGCCGTCATACACCCAGACGCTGGCGGCCGCGACAGGGCCGTAGGTGACGGTATTGCCGCCCACCGTAAAGCCGCCTTTGGCAGGGTTGCTGATCTCGACCCAGCTGGCGGCGCTGGCCAGCGGCGCCACGAAGGCCGACACGCTGAGGCACAGTCCCAGTACTGCATGTTTCGTCATATTCATACATTTCCCCTAGGCATTATTTCAATATTGCAACTTAATTATATTTTTTATCACTTCCTTGCGATAGGACAAAAGATATCACTGAGGAAATCAAAATGCAATTAAAGAAACATATTTTGCCATTGGCATTTTTAATCGAACCCAGCCGTTTATCCGCTGGGCCGGCTATCGCAGGGGCATGGCGCCATGGCTTGCCGCACGGCTGTTGCAGACCCACCCGTGACGATACGAAAAAACTACAACTCCAGATTGGTATCGGGATCGCCGCCCTGGCGGTGTGCGCCGTCGAGCAGCGCCAGCGCCGCCAGGTCATCGGCGTCGAGGGCAAAATCGAAGATCGCCAGGTTTTGCCGCATGCGCACCGGGTCCTGCGACTTCGGAATCGCCACCAGGCCGTGCTGCACATGCCAGCGCAGCAGGATTTGCGCGGCCGAACGGCCATGTTTCTGCGCCAGGCGCGCCACGGTGGCGTCCTGCAGCAGGGCGCCGCGTCCCAGCGGGCTCCACGACTCGATGACGATGCCTTGCGCCGCATGCCAGGCCCGCAGCGCCGCCTGGCTAAAATCCGGGTGCAGCTCGACCTGGTTGACGGCAGGCAACACCCCCGTCTCCGCCCGCAGGCGCTCGATATGGGCGGGCTGGAAATTCGATACGCCGATCGAGCGGATGCGCCCTTCCCCGCGCAAGCGCACGAAGGCGCGCCAGGTGTCCACGTACAGCTCGCGCATGGGCAGCGGCCAGTGGATCAGGTACAGGTCGAGGTAATCGGTGCCCAGGGCGGCCAGCGTGGCGTCGAACGCGCGCAGGGTGCTGTCGTAACCGTGCTCGCTGCCGCGCAGCTTGCTGGTGATGCAGACCTCGGCGCGCGGCACGCCGCTGGCGGCGATGCCGCGTCCCACGCCCGTTTCATTGCCGTAGCGGGCCGCCGTGTCGAGCATGCGGTAGCCGCATGCGAGCGCCGCCTGCACGGCCGTCTCGGCTTGTGCATCGTCGAGCGGCCAGGTGCCAAAGCCGATCTGCGCGATGCGCCGGCCATCGTTGAGGAGTAAATGGGGTATCGTTGCGTCAGTCATGCCTGTCCTTGGTGTGAGAGAGGGAAAGAACATGATACGGCCTGCGCGCGCGGCGTGCTTTCAGGCGTGCAATCGGCTACCATGGGCTTTACTCTTCTTGACGACGGAGCACCATGCCCAGCTGGCACCTGGCCGACGCCGCCGAACTGGCCGCGCGCCACCCCTATACCTTCTATAAATCGCCGCCCGAGGCCATCGCCCAGGTGCGACCCGGCGAGGTGGTCAAGCTGATCTTCGCCTTCCACAGCGACGCTCCGCAGGCACCGGGCGCCGAGCGCATGTGGGTGCTGGTCGATACGGTGGAAGCCAACGGCCACTTCACGGGCAAGCTCGACAACATGCCCGGCTACATCGCCGATTTACAGGCAAAAGACACGGTCGCCTTCGAAGCGCGCCACATCATCAACACGCAGCATGACGATGACGACAACCTCGTCAACCGCTATGCGGGCCTGTGCTTCGTCACGAAAAGAGTACTGGAAGACGGCGCGCCCGTCGGCTACCTGTACCGCGAGGAACCGGACAATGCCGACGACAGCGGCTGGCGTTTCACGGCCAACGACGAGAGCGACGACTACATCAACGACAGCGCCAACGTGGCCCTCGTGTCGCTGGGCGCCGTGCTCGGCGTGGATGACCGTTTTATTGCGCTGCTGGACTCTCCCACCGGCACGGCCTATGCCTTCGACCGCAACAGGCAGCAATTCATGGCGGTGGACGAATGAAAACAGATGAACTGAAGGAGCTGTGCGCGGCCCTGCCCGGCGCGCAAGCCGTGCTGTACGGCCCGCCGTCGAACATCCTCGTGTATGCAGTGAGCGGCAAGAAATTTGCCTATTTTAAGACCAGCATGCCAGAGCAGTGGCGCTTCAGCCTGCGCGCCAGCGCCGGGCGCTTCATCGAACTGACGGACATGCCCGGCGTCAAGCCGGCGCGCTACATGGGCCGCTTTCACTGGGTGACGATCGTTGATGTAGCGCTATTCCCTGCCGATTACCTGGCGGAACTGGTGCAGGACAGCTACGCGCGCGCCGTGGCCGGCCTGACGCGCGCGCAGCGGGCCGCGCTGGATTAAAGCGACTCTTCGCCCGCCATGGCACGGTCGATGTCTTCCCGCGTCAAGTCCGGCGCCAGCTGCAAAATGAATTCGTAGGCATAGGCGCGCAGGTAGGCGCCGCGGCGCACGGCCAGGCGCGTCGTGTTGGTGGCAAACAAATGAGACGCTTCCACGGCGCGCAAGCCCTTGTCGCGGCCATGGTCGAAAGCCATCGAGGCCACGATGCCCACGCCCAGGCCCAGCGCCACGTATTGCTTGATGACGTCGGAATCCATGGCCGTCAGGATGATGTCGGTGGCCACGCCCGCCTTGGCGAACGCGTCGTCGATATGGCCGCGTCCCGTGAACCCCTTGTCGTAGGTAATCAGCGGGTATTTCGCCAGGTCTTCCAGGCGGATCGGCGTATGTTCGAGCAGCGGGTGGCCGTCCGGCACGACGATCAGATGGCTCCAGCGGTAGCATGGGAACGACACGAGGTCAGGAAACTGGCTCAGGCCTTCCGTGGCGATGCCGATATCGGTCTTGCCCGACAACACCCATTCCGCGATATGTTCAGGCGCACTTTGTTGTAGCGCAATACGCACCTCGGGATAGGCGGCGCGGAAACTTTGCACCACCTTCGGCAGCGCATAGCGGGCTTGCGTGTGCGTGGCCGCCACGGACAGGGTGCCGCTGGTCTGGCCGCTGTACTCGAGGCTGGCCTGCTGCAGGTTTTCCGCCTCGATCAAGAGGCGGTCGACGATTTTGAGGATGCCCTTGCCCGGTTCCGTCAAGCCCGTCAAGCGCTTGCCGTTGCGTTCGAAAATGACCACGCCCAGCTCGTCCTCGAGTTCGCGGATTTGCCGGCTCACGCCCGGCTGCGACGTGAACAGGGCGTTGGCCACTTCCGTCAGGTTATAGCCGCGGCGGGCCGCTTCGCGGATCGAGCGCAATTGTTGAAAATTCATGGTGTTCCAGCCTTTAGGTTCTTGTCGGTTCAACGAACACGTGCAATCGTTTCGGGCGCACGACCAGGGTCTCGCCTTCCTTCAGCTGCAGATGGGTGAAGCGCTCGTTCGACATCACCGCCTCGATCAGCTCGCTGTTATCGACGCGCTGCAAGTCCAGCTGGGCCAGCGGGCCGATCGCATGCGCGCGGCTCAGCTTGACCACGATGCCTTCCGCGCCTTGCGTGTAGCGGTCGATCTCCAGGTCGTGCGGCCGCACATAGGCCGTGCCCTTGCTGTCGCTCACGCCCGCATAGTCGGGCACTTCGAAGCTGGCGTCGCCCGTGGCCATCACGCCGTCATGCACGCGGCCATGGAACAGGTTGACGTTGCCGAGGAAACCGTAGACAAACGGCGAAGCCGGGTGGTTGTAGACTTGCTCGGGGGAACCCAGTTGCTCGACCGTGCCCTTGTTCATCAGCACCACCTGGTCGGCCACTTCCAGCGCTTCTTCCTGGTCATGCGTGACGAAAATGCTGGTGACGTGCAAGTCGTCGTGCAGGCGGCGCAGCCAGCGGCGCAATTCCTTGCGCACCTTGGCATCCAATGCGCCGAACGGCTCGTCGAGCAGCAGCACGCGCGGTTCGACGGCCAGCGCGCGCGCCAGGGCGATGCGCTGGCGTTGCCCGCCCGACAGCTGCGGCGGATAGCGGTCGGCCAGCCAGTCCAGCTGCACCAGCTCCAGCAAATCCTTGACCTTGCGGCGGATCTGGTCTTCCGACGGGCGCTCGCTGCGCGACTTCACGCGCAAGCCGAAGGCCACGTTTTCAAAGACGGTCATGTGCTTGAACAGCGCGTAATGCTGGAACACGAAACCGACCTGGCGCTCGCGCACGTGGCGGTTCGATGCATCTTCCGCGTCCAGCAGCACCTGGCCGCTGTCCGGATGTTCCAGGCCAGCAATAATGCGCAGCAAGGTTGTTTTACCGCAACCCGACGGGCCCAGCAGGGCCGTCAATTCGCCGGCGGGAAAGTCCAGCGAGATATTGTCGAGGGCGACGAAATCGCCGAAACGCTTGTTGATGTTTTTAACTGCGATGGTCATATCAGTGCTCCGTGGAACGTAAGGCGGAATCGTCGGCGTCGCTCTCGTTCAAACGCCACTCAATGAAGGCTTTCAGGGCCAGGGTCACCAGGGCCAGCAAGGCCAGCAGCGAGGCGACGGCAAACGCGGCGGCGAAGTTGTACTCGTTGTACAGAATCTCCACCTGCAGGGGCATGGTGTTGGTTTCGCCGCGGATATGGCCGGACACGACCGATACGGCGCCGAACTCGCCCATGGCGCGGGCGTTACACAGGATCACGCCGTACAGCAAGCCCCACTTGATATTCGGCAAAGTCACGCGGCGGAAAGTATTCCAGCCCGAGGCACCCAGCACGATGGCCGCTTCTTCCTCTTCGCTGCCCTGCGACTGCATCAGCGGGATCAGTTCGCGCGCGACGAACGGGAAGGTAATAAAGATGGTGGCCAGCACGATGCCGGGCACGGCGAACAGAATCTTGATGTCGTGCGCCTGCAGCCACGGACCGAACCAGCCCTGGGCGCCAAACATCAGCACATAGATCAGGCCGGAAATCACGGGCGAGACGGAAAATGGCAAGTCGATCAGGGTCAGCAGGATGCTCTTGCCGCGGAACTCGAACTTGGCGATGCACCAGGAAGCGGCCACGCCGAAGACCAGGTTCAGTGGTACGGCGATGGCGGCCGTGATCAGGGTCAATTTAATGGCGGAAATCGCGTCCGGATCGATGATGGCCGCGACATACGCTTCCCAGCCCTTCTTGAACGCTTCCGCAAACACGGCCACCAGGGGCACGATCAGGAAGGCCGTCAGGAACAGCAGGGCAATGGTGATCAGTACCGTGCGCACCCACAGCGGTTCGAGCACGACGGGGCCGATGTTCGGTTCGATGCGTCGCGTTTTCGGCAACACATCTTCCGCGCCGGCGACGGCAGTAATATTCGTACTCATGTTTTCTTCGCCTTTCCGCGCGTCCATGCTTGCAGCAGGTTAATCGTCAACAACAGCAGGAAGGACACCACCAGCATCACCACGGCGATGGCCGTGGCGCCCGCATAATCGTATTGCTCCAGCTTGGTAATAATGAACAGCGGCGTGATTTCCGACACCATCGGCATGTTGCCGGCGATAAAGATCACGGAACCGTACTCGCCCGTGGCGCGGGCAAAGGCCAGCGCAAAGCCCGTCAGCAGCGAGGGCAGGATGGTGGGGAAGATGACGCGGATAAAGGTTTGCAGCGAATTGGCACCCAGGCTGGCGGCCGCCTCTTCCAGTTCCTTTTCTGCGTCTTCCAGCACCGGTTGCACGGTGCGCACGACAAACGGCAAGCCGATGAAGGTCAGCGCCACCACCACGCCCAGCGGCGTGAACGCCACCTTGATGCCCAGCACGCCTTCGATGAACTGGCCGAACCAGCCGTTCGACGAGTACAGGGCCGTCAGCGTGATGCCGGCCACGGCCGTCGGCAGGGCGAACGGCAAGTCGACCAGCGCGTCGATGATGCGCTTGCCGGGAAATTTGTAGCGCACCAGCACCCAGGCCAGGATGCCGCCAAACACCACGTTCAGGAAGGCGGCGATCAGCGAAGCGCCGAACGTCAGCCGGTACGACGCCATCACGCGCTCGGACGTGACGGCGCTGAAGAAGGCGTCCCATGTCATGGTGAAGGTTTTCAGGAACACCGACGACAGCGGAATGAGGACGATCAAGGCCAGGTAAAAGAGCGTGAAGCCCAGTGACAGCTTAAACCCCGGCATGACTCGAAACGGCGCGCCGCGCGCCTTGACCGGCGCGGGCGATGCTGATGCTGCAGACATAAAGACTCCTTCTTATTACATTTTCGAGTAACAGGGTGCAATATTCACATGCAATCGTTATAAAAAGAACTAACCATTTCTCATTTGCTTAGATGGATTTTGCATACTTGCCCAGCGAATCGTTGGGCGAAAAAAAACGCACCGGCGAGGTGCGTTTTTATGGAGTGCCGAATAAAACGTTCAGGGCCAGGCGCGTTGCCGAAGACAGTACGAGGGTACGGCGAGGCAATGCAACAACGCCATGGACGTTTTTTCCGCTGCCCTTACTTGTTCGGTTGCGGCGTGAGACGCAGGTAGGGCTTGGCCGCCGTAAAGCCCTTCGGATATTTCTGCTTGATCACGTCCGGGTCTTGCACGGTCAAGGGAATGATGACGTCGTCGCCATCCTTCCAGTTGCCGGGCGTGGCCACCGTATAGCCGTCCGTCAATTGCAGGGCGTCGATGACGCGCAGGATTTCATTGAAGTTGCGGCCCGTGCTCAGCGGATACGTGAGGATCAGCCGTACTTTCTTGTTCGGGTCGATGATGAACACGGAACGCACGGTGGCCGTGACGGATTGCTCCGGGTGGATCATGTCGTACAGCACGGACACCTTCTTGTCGACGTCGGCGATGATGGGGAAGCCCACCACCGTGTTTTGCGTCTCCTCGATATCCTTGATCCAGCTCTTGTGCGACTCGGCCGCGTCCACGGACAGGGCGATGGCCTTCACGTTGCGCTTGTCGAATTCCGGCTTCAGCTTGGCCGTCAGCCCCAGTTCCGTCGTGCACACGGGCGTGAAGTCGGCCGGGTGGGAAAACAGCACCACCCAGGAATTGCCGGCCCACTCATGGAACTTCAGCGTGCCGATGGAGCTGTCTTGTTCAAAATCAGGGGCGACATCGCCCAGGCGTAAAGTCATCGTAATCTCCTTGTGAGGTTGTGTGGCGGGATGGTCGTCGAATCAGGCTGCCTGACGGTGGCGCTTGTCGTTTTGCGCCAGATCAAACAGTGTCTGCAATTGCGCCTGGCCATAGATCCAGTCGCCCAGACCCGATTCCGCGTTGATATGGCCCAAGGCACCGCCATCAATATACTTGCAATTCCAGCGCCGCGCCCATTGCGTGGCGTGCTCGGCCGTCATCCACGGATCCGTCTGGCTGGCGATGAGGATGCCGGGACATGGCAAGCGTTTCTGCGGCAAGGCTTTCGCCACGCCAAACTTGTCGGGGTCGGCCGGCCCCACCAGCAACACGCCAGCCACGCCTTGCGCATCGCGGGCCAGGCTGTGCGCCGTCGTCAGGCAGCCGAAGCTGTGGGCGACGATCAGGGTCGGACGCGTATCCTGGCGCCGCACCTGGTCCAGGCGCGCCGACCAGGTGGCCAGGTCGGGCCGCTCCCAGTCATCCTGCTCGACCCGCTCGAATTGCGGATACAGGCGCTGCCAGCGGCTCTGCCAGTGCTCGGGCCCGCTGTTATGCAGGCCCGGCACGATCAATACCCGGTAATCGGAAAAGCTGCGCAGCGCCATGATGGATCCTTAACAGTCCAGGACGGGCAGGCTTGCGCCTGCCATGGACGATTATTTCGGTTGATAAATCTGGTCGAAGATGCCGCCGTCGGCGAAGTGCGCCTTCTGTGCTGCCGTCCAGCCCCCCGCCACTTGCTCGATGGTGAACAGGTTGACCTTGGCGAACTGCGACGCGTATTTCTTGGCCGCCTTGTCCGTTGCCGGACGGTAGTAGTTCTTGGCGATGATATCTTGCGCCTCGTCCGTGTACAGGTAGTTCAGGTAAGCCTCGGCCACCTTGCGCGTGCCGTGCTTGTCGGCAAACTTGTCGACGACGGCGACCGGCGGCTCGGCCAGGATGCTGACGGACGGCGTGATGATGTCGAACTTGGTCGGACCCAGTTCCTTGACGGCAAGATAGGCCTCGTTTTCCCAGGCGATCAGCACGTCGCCGATGCCGCGTTCGACGAAGGTGGTGGTGGCGCCGCGCGCGCCGGAGTCGAGCACGGGCACGTTTTTATACAGTTTGCCGAGGAAATCCTTGGCCTTGGCTTCATTGCCGCCCGGCTGGCGCAGCGCATAGCCCCACGCGGCCAGGTGGTTCCAGCGGGCGCCGCCCGAGGTCTTCGGGTTCGGCGTGATGACGGACACGCCCGGCTTGATCAGGTCGTTCCAATCCTTGATGCCTTTCGGGTTGCCCTTGCGCACCAGGAACACGATGGTCGAGGTGTAAGGCGAGCTGTTGTGCGTCAAGCGCTTTTGCCAGTCGGCGGCCAGCAGCTTGTGCTCGGCCAGCGCGTCGATGTCGTAGGCCAGGGCCAGGGTCACCACGTCCGCCTCCAGGCCGTCGATGACGGCGCGCGCCTGCTTGCCGGAACCACCATGCGATTGCTTGATCTTGACGTTGTCGCCCGTCTTGCCCTTCCATTCCTTGGCAAACGCCGTATTCACATCCTGGTACAGCTCGCGCGTCGGGTCATACGACACATTGAGCAGGGTGATATCGGCAGCTTGCGCGGTTTGCAAAACGGCAAACGCACTGATGGCGGCGGCAATGATGATTTTTTTCGACAGCATCTAAGATCCCCGGTGGTTGAACTTTCAGAGCCACCAGATTACGGCGCATCGGCCGCAAAGAGAACGAAGCGTTTCGCCGTTTGATATGCGTTTTTCGCATATGGACGGCGTGCACCGGGGATAAAGCAGTTAAGACCAAGGACACCTAAAAAAAACTGTAGCGAGCGGAAGGGAGCGGCGGTCGAGAAGCGCGACTGTGCTGAGCACGGGGCCGCCGAGGCAATGAGCATCGCAGGCTGCCCATACCGACGCGCAGCAGGGTTTGACAGGTGCTCAATAGAAACGGTTGAACAGGACCACGGCCCACGTGGCAAAGGCCAGCAGGCAGGTCAGCAGCACGGCCGCGCTGCCGAAGTCCTTGGCATTTTTCGACAGCGGATGGCGTTCGAGCGAGATGCGGTCGACCACGGCTTCCAGCGCCGAATTGATCAATTCGACGATCAGTACCAGCAACAGCACGCCGATCAGCACCAGCTTTTCAAACGCGGAGATGCGCAGCAGCAAGGCGATCACCGTGCCGACGACAAACAGGCCCAGTTCCTGGCGGAACGCATGTTCATGGCGCCACGCCGACTTCAAGCCGTCGAGCGAATAGAAAAAGGCGGAAAAGATCCGTTTCAAGCCACTTTTACTCTTGAATTCATTTACAGGTTGCATAGTTTTCCAGGGTTCAAAGCACGTGCCGTCCACGCATTATGACGGCCGGCATAGGAATTGTGACAATTTTTTCGCTGAATATCTCAGAACATTTCACTATTTTTTCACATCATGGTATAAAGAAGCATGAATACTGCATTGCACCAAATCCATCATGAAAATTGAACCGGTCGCAGCCCCGAAGACGACGATCCAGGTGATCGAACGCATGGTCGCCCTGCTCGATGCCCTGGCCAAATATTCCGACCCGGTCAGCCTGAAGGAATTGTCCAAGGTATCGGGCCTGCACCCGTCGACGGCGCACCGCATCCTCAACGACATGGTGCTGACGCGTTTTGTCGACCGCATCGAACCGGGCACCTACCGTCTCGGCATGCGCCTGCTGGAACTGGGCAATGTGGTGAAAAGCCGTCTCAGCGTGCGCGAAGCGGCGCTGGACTTCATGCGCCAGCTGCACAAGAAAACCCAGCAGACGATCAACCTGTCCGTGCGCCAGGGCGATGAAATCGTCTACATTGACCGCGCGTTTTCCGAGCGCTCGGGCATGCAGGTGGTGCGCGCCATCGGCGGGCGCGGCCCGCTGCACCTGACGTCGACGGGCAAGCTGTTCCTCTCCGTGGACGAACCGAAAGCCATCCGCGCCTACGCCACGCGCACGGGCCTGGCCGGGCACAACAAGAATTCCATCACGGATCTGCAAAAGCTCGAGCGCGAACTGAGCCTGGTGCGCGAGCGCGGCTATGCGCGCGACAATGAGGAGCTGGAACTGGGCGTGCGCTGCATGGCGGCCGGCATCCGCGACGACTCTGGCAAGCTGATCGCCGGCCTGTCGATCTCCGCCCCGGCCGACCGCCTGCAGGATGAGTGGCTGGTCGACCTGGTCGAGACGGCGAACCAGATTTCCGTCACCTTGGGTTTTATCCCGCAAGACTAGACCGCTGCCGCATAAAAATGTTCAGGGCAAGGCAACGCCGCCCTGGACACTTTAGCCGCCAGGCAGGCTCATATTGGCGGGTTTCAGTGCCTCCAGCCACTTGCGCATGCGTCCCGCATCGGCCGTACGTGACTGTTTCCCTTTGGAATCGAGGAACACCATGATCACGGCCCGTCCTTCGATGACGGCCTGCATCATCAGGCAACGTCCCGCCTCATTGATGAAGCCCGTCTTTTGCAAGCCGATTTCCCAGCCCGGATTGGCCACCAGGTGATTCGTATTGCCAAATTGCATGGGTTGACCGCTGGCTTCGACGATGGCTTTCGGGTCCGTCGAGTACTGGCGCAGCAGCGGATGCTGGAAGGCGGCCATGGCCAGCTTGCCCAGGTCGCGCGCGCTGGCCACGTTCATTTTCGACAAGCCGCTGGAATCGACATAATGCGTATCCATCATGCCCAGCTGGCGCGCCTTGCTGTTCATGGCGTCGACAAACGATGGCAAGCCGCCCGGATAATTGCGGCCCAGCGCAGAAGCGGCGCGGTTTTCCGAACTCATCAGGGCGATGTGCAGCATATTGCCACGTGTTAATTGCGAGCCCACTTTCAGGCGAGAACTGCTGAACTTGGCACGGTCGACATCCTCGTCCGTGATCGTCAGCAGCTCATCCATGTCCTGGCGCGCTTCGACCACGACCAGGCCCGTCATCATCTTGGTAATGGAGGCGATGGGCAGGGCCACGTTGGAATTCTTTTCAAACAGCACTTCCGCATTGGCCTGGTCCAGCACCAGCGCCACGCTCGATTTGAGGTCGAGCGGATCGCGCGTCAGGTTCAGGCCGGCCAGATCGCCCATGGTGGGCATCGGCGCGGCCATCGGCACGGCCACGCTGCTGACTTTCTGATACACGACCTTGCGCTTGCCGCGCACCATGACGACCCGGCGCACGGTCTTTTCGCGCGGCGCGGCCGTCGCGCCTTTGCGCAGCACGACTTTGACTTTCTTGGTATTTTGTTTCTTGGATGCCGAGGATTTGCCGTGCGCTTCCCTGGCTTGCACGGCCGCGGCCGGCGCCAGCGCAAACAGCAGGGAAGCCAGGATACCCAGCGCAAGTTTAAACTTAGCCATTCGATAATTCCCCGTGAAGCTGTTGCCTTATTGCAGTGTAGCGAAATGCAGAGTAATCGCAAGCCTATTTAACAGTTAAGACAGTATTTATTGCAGCAATGAAATACAAATCGTTAGCGATCAGCAAACAAGCTCATCCTTGATGATCTGTTTACTTATTTAAATAACTATAGATTACTAAGTGACAATGAATTTAACAAAACCGGACAGGGGCTCGCGCTCCGTGCTCAGGCGGTTCTCGACCTTGTCGGGGTCGGCATAGCCAAGCGCCATGCCGCACACCACCATTTCACTGGCGGGCACGCCCAGTTCGTCGCGGATGATGTCATGGTAATGGATGAAAGCGGCTTGCGGGCAGGTATCGAGTCCGCGCGCACGCGCGGCCAGCATGATGTTTTGCAGGAACATGCCGTAATCGAGCCAGGAGCCCTGCTCCAGCACGCGTTCGATGGTGAAGATCAGGCCGACGGGCGCGTCGAAAAACTGGAAATTGCGGCCATGCTGGGCGGCCATGCCGGCCGTGTCGCCCCGCTCCAGGCCCAGCAGCTGATACAGGTCCAGGCCGATCTTGCGGCGGCGCTCGATGAACGGCGCCGTCCACTGGCGCGGGTAATATGTATACGAGGCCGTGCGGGCGGGCGCATCGGGCGCTTTCGGCGCCGCATAGGCGTCGAGGATGCGGCGCGACAGGCGCTGGCGCGCCTCGCCCGACAGCACATACACTTTCCACGGCTGCATGTTGGCGCCCGAGGGCGCGCGCGCCGCCACTTCCAGGATGCGCGCGATGTCGTCCTGCGCCACCGGCGTGGGCAGGAAGGCGCGGATCGAGCGGCGCGACTGAATCGCCGCGTCGACGGCTTGCTGCTGTGACATTTCCATGGGTAAACCGGATGCTTGCTTGCTCACTGTCCTGCTCTCCTGCTATTTCTTGACAACAAAAACCACGCCGACGACGGCCACCAGCATGCCGGCGATGCCCAGCATATTAAAGGCTTCGCCAAACATCAGCCAGGCCATGACGGCCGTCGTCGGCGGCGTCAGGTACAGCAAGCCCGTCACTTTCGTGGCGTCGCTGCGGCGGATCAGGGCAAACAGCAGGAAGATGGCGCCGATGGACAGCACGAGTACCGACCACAGCAGGGCGCCGATGAAGTTCGCTGTCCATTGCACATTGCTGAAATGCAAGTCCAGTCCCTCGTAATACAGGGCGAATGGCAACACGACGACGATGGAGGCGGCAAACTGCACCACCGTGCCGGTGCGCAAGTCGAACTGCGGACAGTGGCGTTTTTGGTACATGGTGCCGGCCGTCATCGACAGCAGCGCGAACACGCACAGCAGCACGCTTTCCACGGTCAGGCCCACGAGGTTGATCTTCGCGTACACGACCAAAGCCACGCCCAGCAAGCCAAAGAACAGGCCCAGCCACTGGCGCGGGCGCACGGATTCGCCGATCAGCGGCGCGGCGCAGGCCGTCAGCACGGGCTGCATGCCCACGATCAGGGCGGACAGGCCGGCCGGCATGCCCAGCTTGATGGCGCACCAGACGCCGGCCAGGTAGCCGGCCTGCATCAGGATGCCGGCCACGGCGATCTGGCGGAATTGCCCCACGGGCCACGGCGCGCGCAAGATCAGCACCAGCGGCAGCAAAATGACCAGCACGCCCAGGAAGCGCAGCAGCAAAAAGGTCAGCGGCGGCGCATACGGCAGGCCGAACTTGGCCACGATAAAACCTGTGCTCCATAACAACACGAAGAAAGCGGGCAAGGCCATCGGCGCCACGGTGGTCAAGAGAGCGGCTTTGGGGGCTTTGCCGCTGGCGCCAGCCGCGGCGGGAAGATTGGACATGGTATCGACTCGGGAAACGGGATACTCACCGGGGCGGTGCGCCGGTGCGGGAGGCAAAGTCTAGCATGCTGCGCCGCACCCGTCCTGAAAGGCGGGGAAATAATGGTTTAGGGCTAAACCATTGACACTCAGAAATCAAATATTTCTCTTTAGAAACAATGGCTTTTGATGCAAATCTATTCAATTGTTGCATCGCACAAGAATCGCTTGACTTCGTTTTTTTTAACCGTAGAATAGGGTTTGTTGCGTTGCACAATTACTTGTTCAGCTTGAAAATTTAGATACACCTGCTTCCCAAACGGTACACGCAGCATCAAATTAACCAGATTTCGATTTTTTGGAGATTTATATGTTTTCAATTCCTGAGCAGTTCTCGTCCGCCACCAAAGCCAACCTGGAAGCCCAATTCGCCCTGTTCTCGTCGCTGACGGGCAAGGCCTTCGAAGGCATCGAAAAGATCGTCGAACTGAACCTGACCGCCGCCAAGGCAACGCTGGAAGAATCGACGGCCGCCGCCAAGCAATTGCTGTCGGCAAAAGATCCACAAGAATTCTTCTCGCTGACCGCAGCCCAAGCCCAGCCTAGCGCCGAAAAAGCCATCGCTTACGGCCGTCACCTGGCTGCCATCACGTCCAGCACGCAAGCTGAATTCAGCAAAGCGGCTGAATCGCAAATCGCCGAAACGAACCGTAAAGTCATTTCGCTGGTCGATGAAGTGACCAAGAATGCACCAGCCGGTTCGGAAAACGCCGTCGCCATCCTGAAAAGCGCCATCGGCAACGCCAATGCAGGCTACGAGCAATTCTCGAAAACCAGCAAGCAAGCCGTCGAAGCCATCGAAGCGAACCTGACCTCGGCCGTGAACCAGTTCACGCAAGCGGCTGAAAAAGTCGTGCCGCGCGCTGCCGCCAAGTAATTTTTGAGGCACGGGCCGCCATGGCGGCCCCCGCACTACCCGCTCCTCCGGCATCCGTCTTGTACTCCTCCACGGATGTCTCTTGCCCCGGCACCACTGCCGGGGTATTTTTTTGCCTGGCGCTTCCTACTCGCCCAGGTACGCCGCCTTCACGCGCGGATCGTCGAGCATGTCGGCCGCGTTGCCGCCCATGGTCACCAGGCCGGAATCCATCACATAGCCGCGGTGCGCCGCCTGCAGGGCCAAACGGGCATTCTGTTCGACCAGCAAGATCGTGATGCCTTCCGACGACACCTTGCGGATCACCTCGAAGATTTTCTCGACCATGATGGGCGACAGGCCCATCGACGGCTCGTCGAGCAGCAGCAGCTTCGGATGACTCATCAGGGCGCGCGCCATGGCCAGCATCTGCTGCTCGCCGCCCGACAAGGTGCCGGCCATCTGTGCCGCCCGCTCCTTCAGGCGCGGAAAGACGTCGAACCAGCGGCCGATGTCGGTCTCGATCCCCACCTTGTCCGTGCGCGTGTAGGCGCCCATCATGAGGTTTTCCCGGATCGACATGCGCGTAAACACGCCCCGCCCTTCCGGCACCATGGCCAGCTTCTTTTCCACCAGGTGAAACGACTTGCTGCCCTTGAGCGACTCGCCCATGTAAGTGATGGTGCCATCGACCTTGCATGCAGGCAAAGTTCCCGTGATGGCTTTCAGTGTCGTCGTCTTGCCTGCGCCGTTCGCGCCGATCAGGGCGATCAGCTCGCCTTCGTTGACTTCCAGGTCGATGCCCTTGACCGCCTTGATGCCGCCATAGGCCACATGCAGGCCCGCCACTTTCAATACGTTCTTGTTCCATCCATTGCTGCTCATGCGTGCGATCCCCCCAGGTAAGCCTCGATCACGGCCGGGTTTTGCTGTATTTCGGCCGGCAAGCCTTCGGCGATGCGCTTGCCATACTCGAGCACCGTGATGCGGTCGCACAGCCCCATCATCAGTTTTACGTCGTGCTCGATCAGCAGCACGGTCTTGCCTTCCGCCTTGATTTTCACCAGCAACTCGCGCAGGGCCAGCTTTTCCGTCGCGTTCATGCCGGCCGCCGGCTCGTCGAGGGCCAGCAGGGTCGGGTCGGTAGCCAGCGCGCGCGCGATTTCCAGGCGCCGCTGGTCGCCATACGACAGGAAGCGCGAGGTGCGGTTGGCGAACTGGGCGATGCCGACGAAATCGAGCAGCTCCATGGCCCGCTGGCGGATAGCCGCCTCTTCCTCGCGCGCCGCCTTGTGGCGGAAGATGGCGCCGAACACACCCTGGTGCGAGCGCACGTGGCGCCCCACCATGACGTTTTCCAGCGCCGTCATGTCGCCGAACAGGCGGATATTCTGGAAGGTGCGCGCGATGCCCGCCTTGGCCACCTTGTGCGGCGCCGACGGCGAATACGGCTTGCCGGCCAGCTCGAACCTGCCCGTGTCCGGCTGGTACAGGCCCGTGATGACATTGAAGAAGGTGGTCTTGCCGGCGCCGTTCGGGCCGATCAAGCCATAGATCTGCCCCTGGCGGATGGTGATGCCCACGTCCGTCAACGCCTGCAGGCCGCCGAAACGTTTATTCACGCCGGCGATATTGAGAATGATCTGTTCGCTCATGGTGCTTTCCTTCCTTAAGCCGACACGACGCCGGTTGATTTGTTCGGTTGATCCACATCATGGTCGGGCCGGTCCTCGTGCTTCGGCGCCGGCCACAGGCCGGCGGGACGGTTGAGCATGATCAAGACCATGGCCAGGCCGTACAGCAGCTGGCGCAGCACTTCCGCCTCGATCACCACGTGACCGAACAGCGCCTGCTGGGCCGGCTCCACCACGTGGCGCAGCACTTCGGGGATGGAGGCGAGAATCACGCCGCCGAGGATCACGCCGGGAATATGCCCGATGCCGCCCAGCACCACCATCGCCAGCACGGCGATCGATTCCGTCAGCGAGAACGATTCCGGCGAGACGAAGCCCTGGAACGACGCGAACATGGCGCCAGCCACGCCGCCGAACGAGGCGCCCATGGAAAAGGCCAGCAGTTTCACGTTGCGCGTGTTGATGCCCATCGCTTTCGCGGCGATCTCGTCTTCGCGGATGGCCACCCAGGCGCGGCCCAGGCGCGAATGCTGGAGGCGCTTGGTGACAAAGACAACGGCGATGCACAGGAACAGGAACAGGAAGTAATAGGCGTTCACGGACGGCATGGAAAAACCGGCCACCGTGACGGTGCTGTTGGTGCCAGCCTCGCCCGCCAGGTTGACGCCGAAGATGCGGATGGGGTCGATCAAATTGATGCCTTGCGGACCATTCGTGAAATTGATCGGGTCGTTCAAATTGTTCATGAAGATGCGGATGATCTCGCCAAAACCCAGGGTCACGATGGCCAGGTAATCGCCGCGCAGTTTCAAGGTGGGCGCGCCCAGCAGTGCCCCGAACAGGCCGGCAACAAAGGCCGCCAGCGGCACGATGATCCAGATCGACAGGTGGATGCCGTTTTCGCGGATCTCCGGGCCCATCAGCTGTACCAGGGTCTCGCCCAGCACCGGATACTGGTTCACCACGGATTCGAGCAGGATGGCGAACTGGGGCGAAGCCAGCAGGGCCGTCAGGTAGGCGCCCACGGCGTAGAAGGCGATGTAGCCGAGGTCGAGCAGGCCGGCGAAGCCGACGACGATGTTCAGGCCCAGGGCCAGCATGATGTACAGCAAGGCCATGTCGATGATGCGCACCCACGAGTTGCCGAACTGGGCGGCAAAAAACGGGAACACCATCAGCAGCGCGGCCAGGCCCAGCATGCCGGCATACGCCTTGGCCGGGTGCTTTTTGACGTCGAAATCGAGTAGTGCCATGATTTAATCTCCCAGTTTCACGTCAGGCGCGGTCGGCCACGCGTTCGCCCATGATGCCGGACGGGCGCAGGGTCAGCACGATGATCAGCACGACGAAGGCAAAGATATCCTGGTAGTGGCTGCCCAGGAAGCCACCCGTGATGTCGCCGATATAGCCGGCGCCCAGACTCTCGATAATGCCCAGCAGGACGCCGCCTATCATGGCGCCATAGATATTGCCGATGCCGCCCAGCACGGCCGCGCAGAACGCCTTCAAGCCGGGGATGGCGCCCATGGAAAATTGAATCGAGGCATAGTTGGCGCCCCACATCACGCCCGCCACGGCCGCCAGCGCGGCGCCGATGGCAAACGTGGCGACGATGACCTTGTCGGAATCGACGCCCATGAGGCCGGCCACGCGGGGGTTTTCCGCCGTGGCCCGCATGGCGCGGCCCATTTTCGTCTTTTCCACCAGTAACACCAGTCCGCCCATCGAGATGGCGGCCAGGGCCAGCAGCAATACTTGCGTTTGTGAAATGACGGCGCCGCCCACATTGATGGGGTCGGTCGACAGCAATTGCGGGAAGGGCAAGGGATTGCGCGTCCAGATCATCATGGCAAAGGTTTGCAGCAGGATGGAGACGCCGATGGCGGTAATCAGGGGGGCGAGGCGGGGGGCGTTGCGCAGGCGGCGGTAGGCGACCCGCTCGATGATGATGTTGACCAGAATACAGATGGGAATGGCGCCGAGGATGGCGGTGGCCAGTTTCAGGTAGCCGGGCCAGTCCGGTACATAAATGCCCAGCAGCTTGAGGATGCTCAAGCCCACCATGGCGCCGATCATGAGCACGTCGCCGTGGGCGAAGTTAATCAGGTTCAAGACGCCATACACCATCGTGTAACCGAGGGCGACTAAGGCATACATGCTGCCCAGCACCAAGCCGTTAATGATCTGCTGGATGAATGTATCCATGATTGCCCTATCCAAATATGCATTTTTCGGGAACAACTTCCGCCAGAACATGTATCGCTGATACAAAAACGGCACCGGAGGAAAAATTCCTGCAGTGCCATCCCTGGACCGTTCTCACCAGCATGGTGCACGCACTGAAAATGGGCGTGACCGCGCTTAGTCATAACGACAACATATTCAAGCTTGAGGCAATCATAACGATCTTTTGCAAAAACTAAGCTTGGAATAATTCAATCATTTCCGAATTAAATTCGGTTTTGAGGTGACTATTTCATCGATACTCGGCTGCCAAGCCAACTCAGGCGACGTCGCGCTTGATGCCGTCGAGGCCTTTCGGCATCGGGAACGTGACGGCTTCCTGCACGCCGTCAAGCGGACGCACGCTCTTCACGCCACACTCTTTCAAGCGGTCGATCACGGCTTGCACCAGCACTTCGGGCGCCGAGGCGCCGGCCGTGACGCCCACGCGCAGCTTGCCTTCCAGCCAGGCGGGGTCGATTTGCGAGGCATTGTCGACCATGTAGGCCGGCGTGCCCATCTTGTCTGCCACTTCGCGCAGGCGGTTCGAATTCGAGCTGTTCGGGCTGCCCACGACGATCACCACTTCCACCAGCGGCGCCATGAATTTCACGGCTTCCTGGCGGTTGGTGGTGGCGTAGCAAATGTCGCCTTTTTTCGGCTCGGCAATATTCGGATATTTCTGCTTCAACGCCTCGATAATGTCGCGAGTGTCGTCAACTGACAACGTTGTCTGCGACACATAGGCCACGCTGTCCGGATTGGCGACCTGCAAGGTCGCCACATCTTCCAGCGTTTCCACCAGGTGCATGCCCTTTTCAGCCTGGCCCATCGTGCCTTCCACCTCGGGATGGCCATCGTGGCCGATCATGATGATTTCGCGGCCTTCGCGGCGCATCTTGCCCACTTCCATGTGCACCTTGGTCACCAGCGGGCAGGTGGCGTCAAAAATGCTCAGGCCGCGCGATTCCGCCTCGGCGCGCACGGCTTTCGACACGCCATGCGCGGAAAACACGAGGGTATTGCCAGCCGGTACGTCATCGAGGTCGTCGATGAAGATGGCGCCCTTGTTGCGCAAATCGGCCACCACATAGGCGTTGTGGACGATTTCATGGCGCACGTAGATCGGTGCGCCAAATTGCTGCAAGGCACGCTCGACGATTTCGATCGCCCGGTCGACGCCAGCGCAGAAACCCCGGGGCTGGGCCAGTAACAGTTCTTTATCCATCGCTATTCCTTGTTTACAGCACCGAGATGAGCTTGACTTCAAAACGCAGCGGCTGGCCAGCCAGCGGATGGTTGAAGTCGAACAGGGCCGAATCGTCGCGCAGTTCGCGCAGCACGCCGGCAAAGCGGCCGCCGCCCGGGGCGGCGAAGTCCACCAGGTCGCCGATCTTGTAGTCGGCGCCCGGCACCGAGTTTTCATCGAGCGTGGCGCGCGAAACCGACTGCACCAGCTCGGGATTGCGCTCGCCAAAGCCTTCGCCGGCCGCCAGCTCGAAAGTCTGGTGCGTGCCTTCAGGCAAACCCAGCAAACGCTGCTCGAGGAACGGCGCCAGCTGGCCCTGTCCCAGCATCAACGTGGCGGGATTCCCGCTGAAGGTCGTGACAATGTCAGTACCGTCAACAGTGGCAAGACGATAATGCAGAGTGAGGTAAGCCGCTTCGGTGACGACTGCTGGTTGCTCGTTGGACATAATAGGTTTCAGGTAGCTGGTGCAAAACGATATTGTAAGCCACACTGGCCGCGCCTGCCCCATGCCATCTCAGCGCGGCCATGCTTTTGTCAAAAAACATGGCCGCGCCCCCTGCCACCTGTCAGACGTTGACGTACGTCAACCCGCCAGGCGTGCTGGCGTGATTCCCGAAGCCCGAACTGTCTTCCAGGTTGCCGTCGAGCTTCCAGCGCCCCACGGGCCTGTGCACGATGCCGTACTGGCCATAGTCATACACTTCCTTCGGCGTCAACACGCGGTCGTACAGGATGACATCGGACAACTGCCAGGCGGGTGCGCCCTGCTCCAGCGCATGCACGGGGCGGCCGATCACCAGGGGCGTGGCGGCGGCATTCACAAATGGCTTCGCCATCTTGCTGCCCTGGTACATGAGAAAATCGTCGACATACAGGCTGATGGAACCATCATGCTTGACGGTGTAGGTACAGCGCAGCCAGCGGTTGGCAATATCCACCTTCACGCCGTGACCATTGCTGTTGGCGCCCAGGCCATGCTCTCCCTGGTTATTCCATAGATGCAGGAAAGTAGTGATGTCGTTCTGCGTGGTAATAAACTTTTGCAGGAGCGCCCAGCCTTTTTTATCCGACTGACGCTTGATGAAAGCCAGTTCAATGTCCTTGATCGAGGAAAAAGCCTGCTGCCGGATGCCATACGACAGGGAAAAATCCGCACTCTCGTAGCGCGCGGACGACGGCACGGTGAGCATGAGGCCAGGCTGGAATTGCAAGGTCTTCGTCACGCCGAAACAGGGCATGGGCGGCGCGGGGCGGATGGCGTCCTCGCCGCGCAAGGCGTTCCAGACGGGCGTACGGTAATTCGTCTTCAATGGCGTTTCAGCCTCGACCAGGTTCAAGCCTTCCTTTTCCATGGTGGTCCCCGCATTCCAGGCCCAGTAGCACGCCAGCTGCACGCCCGTACGGCGTATGGCGCTCAACAGGGCATGCAGGTTGTCTTGCCGCTCGGTATCCTGCAAGGCCAGCTCTTGCTTTTTCGACAGGCCGAAACTGCCGATGTAATACGGCTTGCCCAAGGCCTTGGCCGCACGCTGCATCACTTGCAGATAGGCGAGCGAGGAGGAAACAAAATCAGCGGGCAACTCCGTATTGTCATCGAGGGCGCTGCTCACATATTCATTGCCCAGGAACAGATTTTCGCAAATGCAATCGACCGGATCTGGATTCATCAAGGGCAGGGTTTCCGTGATGTATTGCTGTAAAGAGCCTTGGCGGGGCGAGGTATGGGCAATGCCGACATTGCCGGAGGAAATCATACGGCCCAGCGCATCGTTGTCGCGCAGTATCTGCGCCGTTTCCTGAATCACGGCATTGACGGTATGGACTCCCAGGTTCTTGATGATCTGCAATTCCTGCGCCGCCATCCAGCCGGCGATGCCTGCATGGCTGGCGTAGCGCAAGGCGAATGCCCTGGCAAAGGCACGCATGTAGTTGCGCGTCTTCGATTGCGCATTGCTCAGTTCCGCGACAACGTTGCTCCCCTCGCCCACCAGTTCCGGCACGGCCGCCGGATTCCAGAATGGACAGGCGATGATGCCGATGCCATGGGCCAGCGCGCAGTCGAGCAGCGCCTGCACCGCGGCCAAGTATGTCTTGTTGATATTCAGCGTCACGACCGTGTTGTCGGAAGCAAATTCCGGCATGCCGACAACGTAGTCCCACACCTGGTGGCCCGTGCCGTTTGCCACTCTGCCGTTAAATGGCGCCACCATCACCTGGATGTACTTGACACCGTTGGCCGCGAGGTAGGGCAAATCGGCCGGGTAGTCGGGATTGCCGTCATTCGTGGCGGCCGTCGCGGCGGGACTCCAGGCGCGACGCTCCAGGTAGGCATGCGAATTGAGGCCGATGCCGCTGACCTTGCCCGTGTTGACGCCGGCGGCGTTGAACTCTTGCATGACTCCGTTGATAACTTTGATATATGGCATGACTGTTCCTGCGAAACTAAGTGGAAGACATTGAGTTCAGGGCCCTGACTCCCCGCCGCTGCAACTTGCATAGAGTGCAACGACAGGCAAATGATAGCGCCTGAAAATGGCCATTCCGGGCATCTTGGTTTTTGTTTTTTTGCCATGATCTGACAGGAAGACGAGCTAGCGCAGCATGGCCGCAGCAGAACCACGCGACAATCGTCGGCAGGCGCCGCCACTACCTGAATGCGGCATGGGAGGCATGATGGGCATCAAGGATTGGCCTGCCGGAGAACGGCCGCGCGAACGCCTGATCGAGGATGGCGCGCACTCGCTGTCGGACGCGGAATTGCTGGCCGTGTTCCTGCGCACGGGCGTGCGCGGCAAGAGCGCCGTGGAATTGGCGCGCGACACGGTCGAGCACTTCGGTTCCTTGCGTGGGCTGTTTGGCGCCAGTCTCGTGAATTTTTCCGCCGTGCACGGCATGGGCAGCGCCAAGTTTGCCCAACTGCAAGCCGTGCTGGAACTGGCGCGGCGCGCCATCATCGAGGATTTGCAGGCGGGGCAAGCCCTCAATTCGCCGCACGCCGTGAAGGACTATCTGCGCCTGACCCTGGGCCACCTGGCGCATGAAGCGTTCCATGTGTTGTTTTTGGACGTCAAGAACCGTTTGATCGCCACCCAGGAAATGTTTCGCGGCACCCTCACCCACACCAGCGTGTATCCGCGCGAAGTGGTCAAGCAGGCGCTGCTGCACAATGCGGCCAGCGTCATGCTGGCCCACAATCACCCTTCCGGCACGCCGGAACCGAGCGAATCGGACTTGCTGCTGACGTGCGCGCTGGTGCAGGCCCTGTCGCTGGTCGACGTGCGCATCCTCGACCATTTCGTCGTTGCTGGGCGGCAAGTGCATTCGTTTGCCGAGCATGGCCAACTCTAGGCCGCGCGCGGTCCCGACGCAGTTAACCATGTGTAAACAAGGACATACGTAAAAACAACAGCATGCTTATCTAACAGTAAACAACGGTGTTTACCAGCGTTTTCCCTATGAGAAATCGCAAAAGTCAAATTGTTAAATAAATTCACAACAACAAGACACAATTGTTTTTCGCAAGTCATTGATAAATCGGCTTATTTTGGATATACTCTCGTTTTTCCAATTTGGAATATCTTTAAGGAGTGCGCCATGGCACGTGTTTGCCAAGTCACTGGGAAGAAGCCGATGGTCGGCAACAATGTTTCCCATGCAAACAACAAAACCAAACGTCGTTTTTTGCCTAACTTGCAGAATCGTCGTATTTTTGTTGAATCTGAAAACCGCTGGGTCTCCCTGCGTTTGTCCAACGCCGGTCTGCGCGTCATCGATAAAGTCGGCATCGACGCCGTATTGGTCGATATGCGCGCTCGTGGCGAAAAAGTCTAATTAGCAGAATAAGGGAGCTATCATGGCAAAATCAGGCCGCGACAAAATCAAGTTAGAATCGACCGCCGGTACGGGTCACTTCTACACGACTACCAAAAACAAGCGTACGACGCCTGCGAAAATGGAGATCATGAAATTCGATCCTAAAGCACGCAAGCACGTAACGTACAAAGAAACCAAGATCAAGTAATTGATACTGTGTTCTGTAAAAAGAGCCGCTCCGATGAGCGGTTTTTTTTCGTCCTGATTTTAGGCCATCCCCTCACCCGCTTTCCCGGGACGAAAAAAAGGCCCTGGAATCCAGGGCCTCGATAGGCTGCGGCAGCTCAATCAGGCATAACTGCGCAGGCGCAAGGAAAAGTCTTGCAGCGACTTGATGCCCGACGCTTCGGCGCGCGCGCACCAGTCTTGCAGCTTGTGCAGCAATTGCTCGCGCGTAAAGTGCGAACGCTCCCAGATGGCGCCCAGTTCCACGCGCATATGGTGCATGGTTTCCAGTGCCTTGCTGTGCTGGAACAATTCCGACAGCTGTTCATGGTGCGCGTCGGCCAGCTTGCCCGGTTCGCGCTGCATCAGCTTGCGCGACGACTTCAGGAAGCGCTTTTCCAGTTCGGCCTTGTGCTTCAAGTGTTCCAGTTCTTCCTTCCACGCATGCTTGATCGATTTCGCATACTTGGCCATCACGTCGTAGCGGTTGGCGATGACGGACTGCAAGGTCTCGAAGTCCGCTTCCAGCTTGCCGTGGGAAAACTTCGGCTCCGGCGCCAGTTTCTTCACCTTGGCCAGGCCCAGCATTTCCAGCGCGCGGATATAAGCCCAGCCGATATCGATTTCATACCACTTCGACGACAGCTTGGCCGACGTCGCATACGTATGGTGATTGTTATGCAACTCTTCGCCACCGATCAGGATACCGAAGGGAATGATGTTGGTGGCCGCGTCCGCGCAGTCGTAGTTGCGGTAGCCCCAGTAATGGCCGATGCCGTTGATGATGCCGGCCGCCGTGATGGGGATCCACATCATTTGCACGGCCCATACGGAGATGCCGATCACGCCGAACAGGATGAAATTGATGACGAACAGCGAGACGACGCCCAGCCAGCTGTATTTCGTGTACAGGTTGCGCTCGATCCAGTCCGTCGGCGTGCCGTGGCCGTACTTGGCCATGGTTTCCATGTTCTTCGATTCAGCGCGGTACAGCTCGGCGCCTTCCCAGAAGACTTTCTTGATACCGCGCGTTACCGGGCTGTGCGGATCTTCTTCCGTATCGCACTTGGCGTGGTGCTTGCGGTGGATGGCCGCCCATTCCTTGGTGACCTGGCCCGTCGTCAGCCACAGCCAGAAACGGAAGAAATGGCTGGGGATCGCATGCAATTCCAGCGCGCGGTGAGCCTGGTGGCGGTGCAAATAAATCGTGACGCTGGCGATCGTGATATGCGTGACCACCATGGTGTACAGGAAAACTTGCCATGCGGACAGATCGGTAATGCCAGTTGCCATGAACTGCAAAACGTCGTGTAAAACGGAACTCAATGTCATTACTACTACTCCAAGTGGACAGGGCGTGCGCACGGTCGCTCCAGTTGCTCTGGAGGTCCGGCAGAGTTAATTTTAGGCGTGATTGTACGCCCTAATGGGTGCGATCAGGCAAAAACGGAGGCAGGCAGCGAGGTTAAGGCTGGGTGCCGGATGGCGCGGACTCACCCTCTGCCGCGCCGACGAGCGGGGCAGGAGGCGTACCCACAATACGCAATTCGCGTTGCGGGAAAGGTACAGAGACCTTCTGTTCCTGCAAGGTGCGCCAGATGGCGCGGTTCACATTCGACTTCACGCCGCCGGTGCCGTTTTCCGGGTCCGCGATCCAGAAACCGATCTGCAGATCCAGGCCGTCGGCGCCGAAACGCACGAGGGTAACGGATGGCGGATTACTTTGCGACACGCGCGGCACGCTGGCCGCAGCCGCTTCCAGCAAGGGGAAGATGGCGTCGAGGTCCGTTTCATAGCCCACCGACACGGCGGTCGACAGCCACACCATGCGGTTACTCAGCGACATGTTCTGCACGCCGCCGGAAATCAGCATTTCATTCGGCACGATGGATTCCACGCCATCGCCACCCAATAACACAGTATAGCGCGTATTGATCTGCGTGACTTTGCCCGTGAATTGGCCGACGGTAATCATGTCGCCGATGGTCAGGCTGCGGTCGAGCAGGATGATGAAGCCGGAAACGAAGTTGGCGGCGATCTTTTGCAAGCCGAAACCGAGCGCCACGCCGAAGGCGCCGCCGAATACGGACAACACCGTCAGGTCGATGCCCACCAGCGACAGGCTGATCAGGACGGAAACGAGGATCAGCACGGCGCGGCCCATGCGCGACATGACCACGCGCAAGGAGGTATGCAGGCCCTGCATTTTCATCAGGCGCTCGTCGAGCGAGGTGCCGGCCCACATGGCCAGCACCAGCAGCACGGCCACGGAAATAGCGGCTTGCAAGATGGCAGCCACGGAAACCTTGTTGCGGCCCAGCGGCACGACGATACTCTCCAGGAAAGCATGCAACTCTGGCCACAAGCCCGTGATATACAGGGCCATGCCGGCCCACACGACGACGGTAAATACCTTTTCCAGCAACAGCATGGTCGGGCTGATCTCGCCGTGGCGGGCAAAGATACGGCGCAGCACGTAAAAACCGAAGCGCACCAGCGCCATCGAGGTGCACAGGGGAATGGCGATATTGAGCAAATTCACCGACTGGAATTTGGCCAGGAAGTGTTGCGCAATGCCCAGCAGCATGGCCGCCAGCACGGGCGTGAGGATGCGGATGAAACTGTCCGTGCGCTGCAGCGTTTCCGGCGTGGCCGGCGTCGTCGCCGCTTCCGCCCGCTTGTGCAGGAATTCACGCAACTGCCGCACCAGCAGCCAGCTCAAGGCCAGGCAGGCGACGATCGCCAGCGCCTGCCACAGGATGGCCGGTTGGCGGAAATCGTCGACAAAGTCGGTGATCAGGTTCAGCAGTGGGGTTTCATTCATGGCGCAGGCGGTCCGGAAGGTGGGACAGAAGTGATACGGATGGGCATCTAGCCCATGCCGCCAGGCCGGCTGGCGGCATTGCGTGGCCGCCGCTGCGGGAGCGGCGGCGGCCCGTGACAGGCTTACTCGGCAGGTTCAGCGTCAACGTCGTCGGCCGGTTTTTCATCGGCGTAGACTTTTTTCGGCATGACCTTGCGTTCGAACACAGCGGCAAAGAAGCCGTCGGTCTGGTGCAGGTGCGGCAGCAATTTCAGGTAATCGCCCATTTCCAGCTCGATCTTCTGTTCCGCCAGCACCTTGCTCATCGGCACCAGGGTGAAGTCGGGATGGGCGGCCAGGAATTGCTCGGCGATAAAATCGTTTTCTTCGTTGAGGAAGCTGCAGGTGGCGTACACCAGGCGGCCGCCGCCCTTGACCAGGCGCGCCGCGCCGGCCAGGATCGCCGCCTGCTTGGCTTGCAGTTCAACGATGGAATTCGGCTGCTGGCGCCATTTCACGTCCGGATTGCGGCGCAGGGTGCCCAGGCCGCTGCATGGCGCGTCGACCAGCACGCGGTCGATCTTGCCGGCCAGGCGCTTGATCTTGGCATCGCGCTCATGCGCGATCTGCACCGGATGCACGTTCGACAGGCCGCTGCGGGCCATGCGCGGCTTCAGCTTGGCCAGGCGTTTTTCGGATACGTCGAATGCGTACAGACGGCCCGTGTTGCGCATCAGCGCGCCCAGCGCCAGGGTCTTGCCGCCCGCGCCGGCGCAGAAGTCGACCACCATCTCGCCGCGCTTGGCGCCGACGATCTGCGACAGGATCTGGCTGCCTTCATCTTGCACTTCGATGGCGCCGCTCTGGAACAGGGGCAGGTTTTGCAGCGATGGCTTCTTGATCACGCGCAAGCCCAGCGGGGCAAACGGCGTCGGCGTGCTGAGGATCGGCGCTTCGGCCAGGGCCAGCATCACGTCTTCACGCGTGGCCTTGAGCGAGTTGACGCGCAGGTCCAGCGGCGCCGGCGCGTTCAGCGCATCGGCCAGCAGCATGGTTTCAGCTTCGCCGAACTGGGCGATCAGCTTGTCGAACAGCCAGGTCGGCATGTTGGCGCGCATGTTCGGCGGCATCAGGTTGCGGTCGATCTGCGTGATGCGTTCCAGCCATTCCACTTCCTCTTCCGTCAGGCCGCCCAGCGAATCGGCGCCGACGGCTTCGGCCAGGCCGAGGATGGTCAGGCGGCGCATGGTGGGGCCGTTGCCCGCTTCGGCGAAGTCGGTGAAGAACGATTTGTTGCGCAGCACGGCATAAATGCCTTCGGCGATGGCGCCCCGCTCGCGCGAACCGAGGCGCGGATGGTCGCGGAAATAGCGCGACAGGGTGGTGTCGGCCGGGGCCGTGAAACGTAAAATTTCGCGCAATACTTCTTCAGCATTGGCAAGTATCGCTGGTGGCAATCTCATTGTTATTTTTCCTGTAATATTTTATTGAGGGTCCACGCGGACCTGGCCATGCTCGACTGACAGTTTATCGTCAATGAACAGGCGGATGGCGCGCGGGTAAAGCAGATGTTCCTGTACCAGCACGCGCGCCGATAAGCTTTCTTCTGTGTCGCCTGGCAAGACGGGCACCACCGCGCTCGCCACGGCAGGGCCATGGTCGAGCTCGGCAGTTACGAAATGCACGGTCGCGCCGTGTTCCGTCACGCCCGCCTCGAGCGCCTGGCGATGCGTCGCCATGCCCGGGAACAGCGGCAGCAGCGACGGGTGGATATTCAGCATGCGCCCCGCATAATGCTCGACGAATGGCGCAGTCAGGATGCGCATGAAACCGGCCAGCACGACCAGGTCGGGGGCAAAGCCGTCGACAGCGGCTTGCAGCGCCGCATCGAACTGCTCGCGGCTGGCATAATCCTTGTTGGCAACGACAGCGGTCGCTATCCCATGTTCCGCGGCAAAAACCAGTCCCTGGGCATCGGCCCGGTTACTGATGACGGCGGCAATACGGGCTGGCCATTGCTCGGCTTGCGCCGCGCGCACGACCGCTTCCATGTTGCTGCCGCGTCCGGAAATGAGGATAACGATATTTTTCATAGCGCGCATTGTACCCGCTATGGCGATGCGAATCTAGAAAGGCCGGCATTATTGTTGCGGCGCAACATAAGCGCAGGAGCGCTGCCATTGCCCGCACGGCGTGCCTGCCGCGCTCGCGCCAGGCCGATTTTTCTGCACTACAGCGCGAGTAAGTCTTTACTCAAACGAATAGAAGACGCGGAACGGGACTTTCTTTTCGGCCCAGTAGTCGGCCGCGTCGCGGAACACGTCGAGCAGGATCTCGCGCGCTTCCTTGTCGAATTTTTGCGTATTTGGCAATTGCTCGAGCACCACCAGGAAACCCGTCTGCGGACCGGCCTTGTACATGGTGTCCGTCAGACACAGACGCAGCGCGTCGAAATTCTTCGCCAGATTTTTCGGAAACAGGAATGCTTCTGCAATAATGCCGATGACTTGTTGTTTGGTCTGCCCAGCGTGGCAATGCGCATATAAAAAGTGCTGCCCGAGACGAATCGCCTCGTCTTGTAATTCGGTCACGCGAAAGGCACGGATGGACTGGACAAGGTTGGGCGGCACGGTTAGTAACAAACTCATTTTTCCCTCAAATCGACCTGTTATGTATGGATCTCTTCTAGTTGCTCGTCTTATTGCATCCCCGCACGCGGGTCAATGCGCACGCGGTGATTCGATCTGTATCAACTTTTATGCGATTCAGTGCGATTTTATATAAGCCATACGCGTATTAGGGTAACGTGTTGTCCTGCATGAATCAACCCGAATATGATGTCAAACGCAAGATTTGTTACAAACCGCCGGTTTCAAGTCATTTCAACATCTTGTATCGATTGAAAGTGCATGTTACAGACTGTGGGGCGAGGGGCTTGGGCTGTTACATTTTGTTGCCAGGCGAAACACAAGTATCGGTCCGGCGGGATTACTATAGTCCCAAGTTGTAAAAAATACCCTGAAAGATTCTCTACATAACGAGGTTACAAATGAACTTGCAAGCCAAATTGATGATGTCAGCCCTTTGTATCGGTGCATTGCCACTCGCCCAGGCCGCCGACTTTGAAGATTTCGGCAAGGTCGTGCGCGTCGTGCCGCAAGTCGAACAGATCAATCGTCCACGCCAGGAATGCCGTACGGAATACGTGCAGGTACAGGCGCCGCCGCAACAGCGCAGCGCTGGCGGCTCCATCGTCGGCGGTATCGCCGGCGCCCTGCTCGGCAGCCAGGTCGGCGGCGGCAATGGCCGCACGGCCGCCGCGGCAGCGGGCGCGATTGCCGGTGCCGTCGTCGGCGACCGCGTCGACAACCAGAACAACTACCAGGGCGGCGTGCAGGAACAAGCCGTCAAGCAATGCCGTCAGGTCGACCACTGGGAAAGCCGCAACAATGGCTACCAGGTCACGTACGACTATCGCGGCCGCAACTACACGAGCATCATGTCCTACGATCCGGGCGAGCGCATCCGTCTGCGTGTCTCCATCGAACCCGCTCAGCAGTAACGCCTGACCCAAGCTGCTGCGCGTCGGCATAGGCGGCCTGTGATGCTCACCGGCTTGGCGCCCCCGTACTGAGTACGGGGGCGCTTCTCGGCCACCTCCGCCATCCGCTCGCTCCGCTTCTGCCTGGCGTCGTTACTCAGCAGTTTAAAAATGCCGGCCCCATGTGCTTCTCATGGGTCCGGCATTTTTTATGCCGCCCCGGCACGGGCTATAATGCGGCACACTTTCAGGCCGCCTTATGCTTATCAAACGAAAATCCATCGAACAAGTCGAATCCTCGCGCCCTGCGCGCAAGCCCCGCTACGCCCCTGTCACCCTGTCGGAAATGGATGGCGTGCGCTATCTGCATTTCGGCACGGAATGGGTGCAGGGCGCCATGCGCATCCGCAAGCCGGACTGGCCGGAACTCGAATATGCGCAGCAGATGATGGCCTGGATGCTGTGGATCAAGGAACCGCAGCGCCTCGCCCAGCTGGGCCTGGGCACGGCCGCGCTGACCAAATTCTGCTACCGCCAGTTCCCGCAGGCGCAAGTCGAGGCCATCGAGCTGAACCCGTCCGTCATCACGATCTGCGCCTCGATGTTCAAGCTGCCGCCCAACGACGAGCGCCTGCACGTGCGCGAAATGGATGCGCTCAACTATGTCAACGATGCAGCCAACCATGGCACGCTGGACGCCCTGCAGGTGGACCTGTATGACGCCACGGCGCGCGGCCCCGTGCTCGACAGCGCCGATTTCTATGCCGCCTGCTGCGCCTGCCTGGCGCCGCACGGCATCATGACGGTGAACCTGTTTGGCGACCACCCCAGCTACGCCAAGAACATCAAGGCGATGAAGTTTGCGTTTGCACAGGTGGTCTGCCTGCCGGAAGTCCATGATGGGAACGTGGTGGCGATCGCGTTCAAGACGAAAGTGGCACTCGATGCCGAGGCGCAAGCCGCCTTGCTCGAGCGCGCCAAGCAGATCGTCGCCGACACCAAGCTGCCCGCCAAGAGCTGGGTCAAGGGCATTGTCAGCACGCTGTAAGCGCCGGCATGTCCACGCGAGGCCGGCAGCCTTGAAAGGCGCCGGCCATGCCCTCCTCCCTCCCTGCCACAGCCACCGCGAGCGCCACGCTGGACTTGCCGCACCTGCTGCGCTGGCTGCAGGACGATGGCGTGCTCGATGCGGCGCAGGCGGCCACCATCCGCACCCACGCCGGCTTGCTCTCCGCGCCCCCCATCCATCCACTGTGCCATGTGGCCGATTGCCGGCTGTGCTCGGCCCTGGCGCCGCATGCCCTGCTCACGCTCGATGCCCTGTGTGCCTGGCTGGCGCAGCGCGTGGCCCTGCCCTATCTGCGCATCGATCCCCTGCACATCGATTTCAGCCAGGTGGCCGACGTCATGACGGCCGGCTATGCGGCCCGCTTCAACATCCTGCCCGTGGACAGCACGCCGGAACGCATCGTCATCGCCACCGCCCAGCCGTATGCGCTTGCCTGGCAGGCGGAACTGGGGACTGTGGCGCCACGCAAGCTGAGCCTCGTCATCGCCAACCCGCTGCACATCGCCGATGCCATCGCGCAATTTTTCAGCCTGGCCAGCGCAGTCAAGGTGGCGCGGCAAGCGTCCACGCAAGACCTGGCGCTGCGCCACAATATGGAACAGCTGGTGGAGCTGGGGCGCAACAAGGCCAGCCTCGACGCCAACGACCAGCACGTGGTGCGCATCGTCGACTGGCTGTGGCAATACGCGTTTGAGCAGCGCGCCTCCGACATCCACCTGGAGCCGAAGCGCGACGCGGGCCTCGTGCGCCTGCGCATCGACGGCATGCTGCACCAGGCTTACCAGGTGCCGCCCGTGGTGCTGCTGGCCATGACGGCGCGCATCAAGCTGCTCGGACGCATGGACGTGGTGGAAAAGCGCCGCCCGCAGGATGGCCGCATCAAGACGCGCAATGCGCAGGGACAGGAAATCGAGCTGCGCCTGTCGACCCTGCCCACGGCCTTCGGTGAAAAGCTCGTCATGCGCATCTTCGATCCCGAGATCGCCATCAAGAGCCTGGCCGACCTGGGCTTCCCGCCTGCCGATGCGCAACGCTGGCAACAGTTGACGGCGCGCACGCATGGCATCGTGCTGGTGACGGGGCCCACGGGCTCGGGCAAGACCACTACCCTGTACAGTACGCTGAAGGCGCTGGCCAGCAGCGCCGTCAATGTGTGCACGGTGGAAGACCCCATCGAAATGGTCGAGCCGGCCTTCAACCAGATGCAGGTGCAGGCCGAGCTGTCGTTTGCCGATGGCGTGCGGGCGCTGATGCGGCAAGACCCCGACATCATCATGGTGGGCGAAATCCGCGACCTGGCCACGGCCGAGATGGCCATCCAGGCGGCCTTGACGGGCCATTTGGTGCTGTCGACCCTGCACACCAACGATGCGCCCTCGGCCGTCATGCGCCTGCTGGAGCTGGGCTTGCCCGCCTACTTGCTGGAAGCCAGCCTGATCGGCGTGCTGGCGCAGCGCCTGCTGCGCTGCCTGTGCGCCGACTGCAAGCAACCGGATGCGGCGCCGGGCGCGGCGCAATGGCACAGCCTGGCCAATGGCCAGCTGGCGCTCCCGGCAAGCGTATATCGTCCCATCGGCTGCGCCGCGTGCCGGCACAGCGGCTACCGTGGCCGCGCCGGCATCTACGAGCTGCTCGGCGTGACGGAAGCGTTCGGCCAGCTGATCAAGTCCGGCGCCGACCTGCACGCGCTGCGCCGCCAGAGCATCCTCGACGGCATGACGCCACTGCGCATCGCCGGCGCGCACAGGATACGCGACGGCAGCACCAGCATCGAGGAAGTGCTGAAGCTCACGGCGGCCCTGCATTGAGCCATCTACATTTTCGTGCAGGAATGCTTTGCATTCTTTTTCAACTGATATATAATGCGGCCTCTTTCGGGTCGTTAGCTCAGCTGGTAGAGCAGCGGACTTTTAATCCGTTGGTCGCAGGTTCGAATCCCGCACGGCCTACCACGAATGCGCAGTACCAAAAAGCCCATCCTCACGGATGGGCTTTTTGCATTTCCAGCCCCAGGGTTATACTGGCGTCTCGTCCCGCCAGTCCGAAAGAAACGCATGAAACCTGCCGCCTTCCTCCTCCTGGCCACCGCGTGCCTGTCCGCGCAAGCGCAAACGCCGATCGTGCTCGATGGCCAGTACAGCGCGCGCACGGATGAAATGAGCCTGGAGATCATCGGCAAACGCGTCTGCTTCGCGCCCGACAAGGCGCAGTGGGGACGCCTGCCCCGCCCCGCGGCCGCGCACGATGCGTGGTTCTGTTTCAGTAACGACGCCGAGGCGCGCCGCCTGCTGCGCGTGCCCGCGCGCCAGGCCGACAATTGCGGCTGGCAAGCGCGCGCCCGCATCGTCATCGACACCTATCAGCCCTATGTGGAACAGGGCGACGGCAACGACATGGCGCATCTGGCATCGGTGGTCAAGGTGGCCCAGCCGAACGCCATCGCCTGCGAGTAATCAGCCCAGTTCGTATTCCTGCAGATAGCGGGCGAACAGGTCGCCATCGGCCAGCGGACACGCAAACCCCGCGCCCCAGTCGGCCAGCAGCAAGCGCTCCTTCAAGGGCAGCAGCAACAGTTGCGGCATGCCATCGCTGCACCACAGGTCGCACACGATGCCCTTGTCGTCCAGGCCGGCAAACAGGGTTTCCGTCTGCTCGCCGCCAAAGGCCAGCACATTCTTGCATTCCACGCGGTAACTGCTGTAGCCCGTGTAGACGGCGTCGTAGGGTGGCAAGGCATCGGCCAGCGCCAGCCGCAGCTGATCGGCCGTGAGGCCCAGCGCGGACAGCGGCGACGGCGGCGCCTCGGGCACATACATCTCCGTCCAGCCGGCGCCGCTGCGGTGCGCATCGGCAAACGCCTGCTGCTCGCCCATCTGCGTCAAACAGTGCTGCAGGTTATCCAGCGGCAGCAGTTCGATCATGCAAAAATCATCTTCGTGGTAATACGCTTCCCGCATTTTTTAATTCTCCAGCAAGTCTTGCAGTTGCACATTACGCCGCGACATCAGGCGGCCAGCCCACGTCTCGCTGGTGACGGACGGATAGCGCACGGCGCCGAAATTCATCCAGGCATCGCGATACGCCAGCCACAGGCGTTGCGTGGCGCGGATGCCATCCTTGCCGACAGCGCCCGCATAGGTCGCCGCCGGCTTTTTCATCAGCTTGCCGTAGATGGCGTTGAGCTCCTTGTCGAGCGCGGCCGCCTGCTCCTTGGACATGCTTGCCGGCAGCTTGCCCGCCTCGTAGTCGCGCAGATCGTGTGCCAGCAAATCGAGCTCGGCCGTGCGGGCTGCGATGCTCAGGGCGGCGCGCGCCGTGCCGCTCAAGTCCGTTTCATGGGCCGCGCGCGCGTCGGCAAACTTGCCCGCCGCCGCCTGCAGTTTTTGCAGCGACGCCTGCGCCACGGCAGGCATCGCTTCGCTCGCCTTGCCCGTTGCCTGCGCGCGCACGCGCTGCTTCTGGCGCGCATCGATGGCGCTGCACACGCCCATCATGTAGCCGCTGGTGATGTCGTCGCACAGGTCGATCATGCCGCGCCCGCTGGCGTTAATCTGTTGCAAGTGTTCGATGCGGCCCTGCATCTCGGCCGGCGCCGAATCGATGCTGCACGCATACTTGAGCGACAGCAGCGTATCCTTCTGCACGCCCTGGCCGTTCTGGTACAGCATCATCAGCACGGCGCTGTTCTGTGTGGCCAGGGCGCAATGGCGCACGGGACGCCAGTCGGCGGGCTTGGGCGAGGACATACTCTTGGTATCGTAATACAGGTCCGTCGCCTGGCACTGCTGCAAGGCGGTCACGGCGGACGGCGCCGGCAAGTCGGCCGGCGGCGGCGCACTATCCTTGACCTTCAGGCAAGCGGCATACCAGGCCGTGCTTTCCGCGTGGCCCACGCCCATGGCGCTGGTATTCGGGTATGGCGCGGCAGCGGCGGCAAGCGCCTGGGTTGCCAGCAGCGCGCCCGCACCCAGCAATACCGTTTTCAATAAAGGTAGACAAATTTTCATGTTCAGGCAGCGCCAGCGTGAGTAAAGCGGCAAGTTTAACTGATCGGATACGCGTGGCCCGTCCGCCACGCGCGCGGCAGCCTGGTAAGTAACGGTTCATGGCCTTGGCAGTGCAGGAAACGATGGGCAATAATGTTGCCCGCTGTACTTTTTTCACTTCCCGGACCACGCCCATGACCTTACCCCGTCTTCGCCGTTCCATCGGCTCCCTGCTGATCGCAGCGGCCTGCGCCTCGCTCGCCCACGCCGCCGATACCACGCCTGCGTCGCCAGTTGCCGCCACGCAAACGAATGCCAAACACGCCATCACGCATGAAGACGTATGGCTGATGAAACGGGTCGGCGCACCCGTCGCCAGCCCGGACGGACGCTGGGCCGTGTTTTCCGTCGTCGACAGCGCCTACGACAGCAAGGATCAATGGTCGGACCTGTGGATCAAGTCGCTGCTTGACGACAGCCCGGCGCGCCGCCTGACCTACTCCAAGGGCGGCGAAGGCGCCGTCGCCTGGTCGCCGGACAGCCGCCAGCTGGTGTTTGTCGCCAAGCGCGACGGCGATGAAGCGGGCCAGATCTACCGCCTCGACGTGGCCAACGGCGGCGAAGCGCAACGCCTGACCTCGCTGACCCTGGGCGCCCGCATGCCGAAATGGAGCCCCGATGGCAAGCAATTGCTGTTCATCAGCGATATCTACCCTGGCAACAAGACGGAAAGCGACGTCAAGCAAAGCGCGAAAGAGCGCAAGGACCGCAAATACAGTGCCCGCTCGTATGAAACGACGGCGCCACGCTATTTCGACAAATGGCTGACCGACAAGCAGGTGCGCCTGTTCATCGTCGACGCGCAGCCTGAGGCCGCGCCGCGCGACATCCTGTCGGGCACGCAACTGGTCACCCTGCCGGGCTTTGGCGGCGGCCAGGGCGATGAAGGACAATCGCTGGACGCCGTCTGGACACCGGACGGCAAGGCTGTCGTCTTCAACGCGGCCACCAACCGCGATGCGGCCCAGCGCGAAGCCGTGTATTCGCAATTGTATTTGCTGCCCGTGGCGGGCGGCGAGGCGCAGCGTTTGACGCAGGACAAGCATAGCTACGGTTCCCTGAAGTTCGCGGCCGACGGCAAGACCCTGTTTGCCTTGAGCGATGCGCAAACGCCGGGCAAGGTGTATGACGTGAAACGCCTGGCCAGCTTCGCCTGGCCCATGAGCAGCCCGGCGCCGACGATACTGACGGCCAAGCTGGACCGTTCGATTTCCCGCTACGTGCTGCCGGAAGGCGGCAAGCGGATCATCTTCAGCTATGAACATGCGGGCCTGGAAAAGCTGTACTCGATCGACGCCAGGGGCGGCGACGTGCGCGACGAGGCTTCCCTGCCAACGGGTACCATCAACTCGCTGAGCAGCGGCGGCAAGGCTTTGGTCGGCGTGTGGGAATCGGCCATCAACCCGCCGGAAATCTATGCGTTCAACGGCCGGCAGCCGAAGCGCCTGACGGCCTTCAACACGGACAAGGCGGACAAGATCGACTGGCGGGCGCCCGAGCATTTCTGGTTCACGACGGCCGACGGCCGCCAGATCCACAACATGCTCGTCAAGCCGGCCAATTTCGACCCGAACAAGAAATACCCGCTGTTTACCGTCATCCACGGCGGCGCGGCCAGCATGTGGCGCGACCAGTTCGTGCTGCGCTGGAACTACCACTTGCTGGCCAAGCCCGGTTATGTCGTGCTGCTGACCGACTACAAGGGCTCCACCGGCTACGGCGAGGAATTCTCGCGCTCGATCCAGTTCGACCCATTGAAGGGCCCGGGCGACGAAGTCAACCAGGGCGTCGATGAAGCCATCAAGAAATACCCCTTCATCGACGGCACGAAACTGGCCGCTGGCGGCGCCAGCTATGGCGGCCACCTGGCCAACTGGCTGCAGGCGACCACCACGCGCTACAAGGCCATCGTCTCGCACGCGGGCGAAATGGATCTCATCATGCAATGGGGCACCAGCGATGGCGGTTTCGGCCGTGAAACGAATGCGGGCGGCCCCGTCTGGTCGAACCTGCCCGTGTGGCGCGATCAAAGCCCGGTCATGCAAGCGGGCAATCACGAAAAAGGCACGGGTTTCACGACGCCTATCCTGATCACCGTGGGCGAACTCGACTACCGCGTGCCCGCTAACAATGCCTTGATGAACTTTGCCGTTCAACAACGCCTGAACGTGCCGGCCAAGTTGCTCGTCTTCCCGGACGAAAACCACTGGATACTGAAGGGCGAGAACAGCCGCTTCTTCTACAGCGAAGTCGAGGGCTGGCTGGCGAAATACCTGAAATAATCCTGCCGCGTACTTCTTGAAAAGCCAGGCTCCGCTCACGCGGGCCTGGCTTTTTTCATGCCGCCTGGGCTACGGCCACGGCAGCCTTCTGGCGCTGGATCGCCAGCACCAGCAGCGCGGCCACGAGGCAGGCGGCGCCGGCCGCGAACAGGGCCGGATTGTAGGTCAGCATCAAAGTGCGGATGCGGCCCGCGCCATATGCGGCCACGGCGGCGCCCAGCTGGTGGCCGGCGAAGATCCAGCCAAACACCATGCCTGCCCGCTCCTTGCCGAACGTGGCGCCCACCAGTTTTACCGTCGGCGGCACGGTGGCTATCCAGTCCAGGCCGTAGAACATGGCGAACAGGGACAGGCCGTACAAGGTGAATTCCGAATACGGCAGCCAGAACAGGGACAGCCCCCGCAAGCCGTAGTACCAGAACAGCAATTTGCGATTGTCATAGCGGTCCGACAGCCAGCCCGACAGGATCGTGCCGAACAGGTCGAAGGCGCCCATCATGGCCAGCACGGAGGCAGCCGGCACGGCCGACAGGCCGGAATCGCCGCACAGGGAAATGAAGTGCGTCTGTATCAAGCCATTGGTGCTGAGGCCGCAGATGAAAAACGTGCCAAAGAGTATCCAGAAGGTGCGGTGCGCTGCCACGCTGCGCAAGATCACAAACGGCGTGGCAAACGTCATTTTCGCCGCCGGCACCGGCGCCAGGGGCGTGGCCGGATCGGCGCCGTAAGGCCGCAAGGCCACATCCTGCGGGCGGTTGCGCATGCAGAAAAAAGCCAGTACGGCGACGATGGCGCAGCTGGCAAAGACGGGCATGACGGCCGTGCGCCAGCCGAAGTGTTCGATCAGCCAGGCGCCCACGGGCAGGAACAGCAGCTGGCCCGTGGCCGAACTGGCCGTCAGCACGCCCACCACCAGGCCCCGGTGCGTGTCGAACCAGCGGTTCGCCACGACGGCGCTCAAGACCAGCGCCGTCATGCCCGAGCCCAACCCCAGCAGGATGCCCCACAGGGCGACGAGGTGCCAGAACTGCGTCATGCGCGTGGCCAGCAGCATGCCGGCCGCGATCAGGCCCAGCGCGACGCAGATGACGTTGCGCAAGCCGAAGCGTTCCATCAGGATGGCGGCAAACGGCCCCATCAAGCCAAACAGCACGAAACGCACGGCCAAGGCCGAGGAAATCTGCTCGGCATCCCAACCAAATTCGCGGCTCAGCGGCTGCATCAGCGCGCCCGGCAAGCCCAGCGCGGCCGACGAGGTCAAAGCCGTGAGGAAAGTAATGGCGACGATGACCCAGGCGAAGTGGATGCCGCGCCGCGCCAGCCATTGCGAAACAGGATAGGAAAGCATGCTGTCCTCATGAGAAAAGAATGGATATCACCCACCTCCCGGCGGGATTTTCCTCATGTTATATTATGATCGTAATTTATACAAGCGAGTTCAACTCTGCTGTTGTTAAAGACAGACCTCAAAGCAGTCGCCTGCGCGCAACAAGCCGCAACAGCTAGGCAGTGCGACACGTCGGCCCGCGCAGGGGCAAGGAAGCGCCCGATTGCGGCACATCCCTGCCAACCCGGGCTGGCGCTACGGCCTGCCCGGCGCTTGCCGGACAGACATTGCCCTGCCTTATTTCACCTTCAAGCCATTCTTCACGTCCGTCACGCCTTCCACGCCGCGGGCCAGGTCGCCCGCTTTCTTCACTTCAGTTTTCGACGGCACGAAGCCGCTGAGCATGACGACGCCGTTGACCGTTTCCACATGCACATCCAGCGCTTTCAAGGTGGAGTCCTTGACCAGGTCCGCCTTGATCTTGGTGGTGATGACGGAGTCGGACATGGCCGTCTTGGTACTGCCAGCCGCATTGCGCGTCATGCAGGCGGCCTTGGCTGTCGCATCCATGGCGTCGCAGTTTTCCTTCGCCACGGCGGGCGGATTCTGCGCCACGTTGGTGCCTGCCTTGGCGCCCGTGTTCGCGTCGGCCAGGGCCGCCGTTTTCGCCGCCTTGGCATCGTTCATGCACGTGGTTTTATCGGCGCCCGTGCGGTCGCCGCACTTGGCGCGGGCCAGGTCATACTCGGCATTGGCCACGTCCTTGCGAGCCTTGCTCAGCTCGCGCGGCGTATTGCGATATTGCGCTACGGCATCCGAATCGGCCTTGGCGCGCGCCACCTTGGCTTCTTCCACGCAGACTTTTTTCGCGTTGCCGCTGTGCGCATCGCAGGCGACCTTGGCTTGCTTGTAGTCGTTTGTGGCCTTGTCGGTCAGGCTCTTGTATGAGGTATCTTGCGCATAAGCGGGTGCCGCGGCAAGCAGGGCGCTGGCGCTGGCGGCCAGTACGAGTGCGATCATTTTGTTCATGATGGTTCCTCTCTGGGTTAATTGATGCCCAGATTAGACCGCTGCCGTGCGCAAAGCTCCGTGCGACAGCACACGCTGGCAAGCCATTCACGCGAAAAACTCACGGTCCTTTGTCGCCGCTCAAACCCATCTGCCACAAAACTTGCGCCTGTTCAAATGGTGAAGCAGCCCCATCAAATTCAGCGCCGTTTTCCGCCAGCGCCAGCCATGCCTGCGTGGCGTGCGAACCGCCCACGCCTCCGCCGCTGGCACGCACGCCGCGCATCCATGCCAGCACCTCCTGGTAGTGCTCAGGGTGGCGCCCATGCATCCACGCCAGCGCCACCAGGTCCGCATAGCCCTCCTCGCGGCGCGTGTCGCGCAATTCCTGCGCCAGCCGTTTCAACTTGCCCCGCTGCATGCTGGGCGGCTCGACAAAGCCGCGCGGCAAGGCATGCCAGTCGCCCTGCGCATAGCGCCGGCAATGGCCGATCTCGTGCGCCGTCATCGCTTCCACCATCGCACCCTGGCGCGCGGGCGGCACGCCGCGCAATACGGCTTCGGCTTGCGCATTGCCGCGCAGCGACAGCACCAGCTTGCAGCGCCCTGCTTCGAAGCCCAGCGCCAGCGGCACGGCGCCGGGCGCATCCTGTGGCTGCACGATGATATCGAGCGGCAAACCTTGTGCACGCGCAAACGCGATGACGGGCTGGCCCGCCTGCAGCCAGCGCGTTTCCAGTGCGGTGAGATTGGCGGTGGCCACGGCGGGCCGCACAACGATGAGCAAACTCATTAGTGAGAGCAGTTTCAACATGGGTCAACAGGCAGGATGGGCGCGCAATGGAAGGAGTGCGATGCATGGTGGCGAGTTACCGCTGTAGAGTAAGCGCCAGAAAAATTTCCACAAGGAAAAACTGGCAACTTTTCACAAAAAAGACGAAAAAAAACCGGTGCGGGAGCACCGGTTTTCACACTGACAATATGCCGTCTACGCCAGCTTTATTTCTTTGCCGTCATCGCCTTGTCCAGCGCGCGCGCCGTGACGAATTCCGGGCGGATATCGTTGGGCACGGCCTTCATCTTGTCGAGCGCCACCTGTACCTCAGGACGAATCACCACATATTTGCTCATCAGGTCTTTCGCGCGCGCATAGTCGCCCGTCGCCTCGATGGTCAGGAATTCGCGGTCCAGGTCGATCACGGCCTGCTTGATCTTGCTGAAGTTGACGCCGAACTTGCCATCGCCCAGCGCAACAAAGCCGCCCTTGTCGAGGATGTAATTCATCTGGATGGCCATGCCGCGCGCATGCGAATCCGTCAGGCCGAAATGCAGGGTGCGGAAACCGGAGGCAAGGAAAGTGTTGTACAGCTTGCGCTCAGCCGCCTCGCCCTGGCCCAGGGTATCGTTGAGTTGCCCCTTGTCCATCATGTAGCGCAGCGCGAACAGGCCCGTGATATCGGCCTTGGCTTCCTCGATGGTCGAGTATGCTTCCTTCAAATCCTGGCGCGGCGTCGATGCCTTGCCGTCGACGACGGTCGCATGCGGGCCCAGGCCATGCATGATTTCATGCGCGAGGATGTGCGTGAAGAAGGAATTGAAATCCACGTCCTGCTGCGCCTCGGGCGTCAGCACCAGTTTCGAGATCGGTGTCAGGGTGGCCTTGAACTTGGCTTCCTGCACGTTTTTCAGCATCACGCGCTTCGAGCCGCGCGCGCTGATGATGCGCTCGTCATTGGGCAGGTTGTAGGCGGCCGTCTGCACGGCCATGTTGCCGTCGCCGGCGCCATACACCTGGTTGACCACCACCATCGGCGCCAGCGCGCCCACTTTCGGGTTGCGGTACCGGGCGTCGAGCGGCAGATTGTCTTCCAGCTCCTGCATGTGCTTGGCGAAGAAGTTCAGCTTTTGCGTCTCGGCCTGGTCGCGGATATTCACGTAAGCCTCGAATGCGGCCTTGTAGCCGAACAGCTCGTCGTTATACGTCTCGTAAGGGCCGATCGTGATGTCGACGGGCGCATCGAGATCCATCCAGGCGAAATCGGACGGCAGGTAGTCGTTGTCGAGGAAAGCCTTGGCGCGCAGGGTGAGGAACTTTTTCAGCGACGCATTGTCCGTGGCGGCCGCCGCCTCGTCGAGCAGCCTGGCCAGTTGCTTGAGTTCCACCTTGTACTCGTCCGAATACTTGACGGTCTGATATTTGCCATCCTTGCCGGCGCGGATGGTGGTGAAGAACCATTGCGCCTGCTGCTTGTCCTCTGCCGGCAAGCCATTCATCCACGTCTCCAGGCTGGCCTTGGTGGCGCCCTGCGGATAGAAATTGCCCGCTTCCGGCTTGTGCGCGGGAATGGCCATGCCGGCATAGCTGGCCGGCATGAACGAGGCGTGGGCGTCGAGCACCGACCATGGCCCCTTGTTGATCCAGAAATAATTCAGACGGGCCTGGCCCAGGGCCGACTTGTCTTTCTTCAGGGCTGCCCACAGGGCTTCGTTGCCGGACCAGCGCTGGCGCAATTGCAGCACGTCGACCAGCTTGGCCGCCTCGACCAGCTTGGCGATGGCCTGGCGGTCGCCGGCGGACAGGTGCGCCGTATCGGCAGTCAGCTCGACGGGAGCGTAGCGGGCGCTCATGGCCGTCAGTTGCGCGGCGGTGGCCGGTGTTGCTGGCGTGGCCGCTTGCGGCGCGGCGCAGGCGCTGCCGACGGCGGCGGCCATCAGCAAGGGAATCAGGATATTTTTCATGGGGGTCTCGGTTAGATTATTCTCAGGAAAAAAAGCGGCTGGCGCGGATGGCGCGCGACCGCTTTCTTGCTCAGCCTGCGATTGTAATCCACCTGCCCCCTGATCTGCCCCATCACCTGCCGGGCACGGTTGGCCAACCTGGGTTACCAGACCTTGTATACCTGCCCCGTCTGCGCGCCTTCCACGCTGCGGCTGTAGGCAAGCGCCACGCGGCTGGCCGCGGCCGGCTCGAAACCGTAAAAGAACGGGCCATATGCTTCCAGCGACTCTTCCAGCACCGTCGGGCTGACCACGTTGATGCGCACGCCACGCTGCAATTCGATGGCGGCGCCGCGCGCGAAGCCTTCCACGGCCGCATTCGTCATCGTGGCGGCCGTGCCGAAACGGATGGGCTGGTCGGCCACGATGCCACTGGTCAAGGTGATGGAACCGCCATCGTTCAGGTATTCCTGCGCCACCAGCGCCACGTTGACTTGTCCCATCAATTTGCTTTCCAGGCCCAGCTGGAATTGCTCGGGCGTGAAATCGGCCAGCGGGCCGAAATGCAGCTTGCCGGCCGTGACGACGACGGCGTCGACCTTGCCGATGCGCTTGAACAGGGCGCGCACTTGCGCGATATCGCCCATGTCGGCCTGGTGCGTGCCCGAGCGGCTGCCCACTTCGATGATTTCATGGCGCTGTGCCAGTTGTGCCGAGACGGCCTTGCCGATGGTGCCGCTGGCGCCGATGATGACGATTTTCATGATGCTGTCCTTGTCTGCTGTTGAACGATGGAGCCAGTATGCGCCGCTTCAGGAAAGCAATAAATACGCTAGAATTTACAAGATTACTAACCCATAGTTTGGAATCGAGCGGCCATGGATAAATTGCGCAGCATGGAAATCTTTGTCGCCGTCGTCGACGCGGGCAGTTTCACGTCCGCCGCCGAGGCCTTCCAGATCTCGCCAGTGATGGTGGGCAAGCACATCGCCTATCTGGAAGAGCGACTCGGCGCGCGGCTGCTGGCGCGCACCACGCGGCGCCAGGCGCTGACGGAAATCGGCGCCCAGTACTGCGAACAGTGCCGGCACATCCTGGCCAGCATCAGCGCCGCCGAACGGGGGGCCGAAGCCATGCGCACGGCGCCGCGCGGCAAGCTGAAGATCACGGCACCCGTGTCGTTCGGCAGCGAATGCATCGCGCCGCTGATGGCCGACTACCTCGATGCATATCCGGAAGTGAGCCTGGAACTGAACTTGAACGACAGGACCGTGGACCTGGTGGAGGAAGGATTCGATGCGGCCATCCGCATCGGCAAGCTCGAGGATTCGGGCATGGTGGCGCGCGCGCTGCGGCCGTATGCGATGGTGATCTGCGCCGCCCCCGCCTACCTGGCGAAACACGGCACGCCGCGCACGCCGGCGGACCTGGCGCGGCACGAATGCCTGGACTTCATGCAGTGGACGCGCCATGTGCGCTGGCGCCTGGCCAGGAGCGGCGACGACGACGGCAGCCCCGTGCGCGCCAGCCGCTTTCGCTCGAACAATGGCCAGGCGCTGCGCGTGGCGGCGCTGCACGGCTTCGGCATCGTCATGCAGGCGGAAATCCTGATGGCCGCCGATATCGCCGCCGGCACGCTGGTGCCGCTGCTGCCCGAGTACGTGCCGACGCCGCGGCCCATGCACCTCGTGTACTCGCGCGACCGCCAGCCGACGCCGAAGCTGACGACCTTCATCGATTTTCTGCTGGAACGCTACGGGCCGGCGGCGACACCGCCACCGGCCACGCTCACGTAACTGGTTGGATGGACTTGCCATGTGTTGCTCATGGTTGAGCTTGCGACACCGGAGAAAACCGTAGCGAGCTGCAGCGAGGCTCGCCGGCCGCCAGGCGCGACGCGCGGCAGGTTTTCTCTGGTGTCCTTCAATGCTGCCAGCCGGCACCCAAGGAACGGGCCACGGCCACCGTCGCCAGCAGGCGCTGGGTCTTGATCTGCGCGGCGGCGCGGTCGGCCGCCAGCGAACTGCGCTGGGCATCCGTGACGTCGAGGTAGGTCGAGATGCCGCGCTCGTAGCGCGTGCGCGCCACCAGGTAGGCGCGCGCCGCCGCTGCCTGCGACAGGGCCTGGGCGTCGCCCTGCAACTGGCGCTGCTCGACGTCGGACAGCGCATCTTCCACTTCGCGCAAGGCCGTCAGCAGCTTGGTTTCATGGTTGGCGACAGCCTCGGCGTAGCGCGCCTTGGACAGGTCCAGGTTGGCCTGGTTGCGGCCGCCGTCGAAGATGGGCAGGGACAGGGCCAGCGGGCCAAAGCTGAACTGGCGCGAACCGCCCTGCGCCAGGTCGCGCAGCTTTTCCGATGCGTAGCCGAAATTGCCCGTCAATTGCAGCGACGGATAAAACGCGCCTTCGGCCACGCCCACTTGCGCGTTCGCCGCGCGCAAGCCCGCCACGCTGGAAACGAGGTCCGGGCGGTGCGCCACCAGGCTGGCCGGCAGGCCGACGGGAATGGCGGGCGGCAGCGGCAAGGCCGATGGCTCGGCGGCCACCGGCAATTGCAGCGCCGACGGCGGCTTGCCCGTCAGCGTGGCCAGGCTGTTTTCCAGCTGGTTGCGCTGACGCTTGACTTCATGCAGGTCGGCCTGCGCGTTCGACAGTTCGACTTTTGCGCGCGCCAGGTCCAGCTCATTCGTCAAGCCCGCGTTGAAGCGCGCCTCGACCAGTTGCGCCGACTCGCGGCGCGTGTCGAGCGCGCCATTCAGGATCGCCATTTCCGCGTCCAGCCCGCGCAGCTGCCAGTAATTGCTGGCCACTTGCGCCGACAGCATCAGCAGCACGCCATCGCGGTCGGCCTGCGCCGCCAGCGCCTGCGAATCGGCCGCTTCGACCATGCGTTTTACGCGGCCCAGCAGGTCGACTTCATACGACAGCGAAGCGCCCACGGAAAAATTGTTGCCGCTGATCGAGCGGTTGCCCAGGGCCAGGCCCTGCGAGGTATTGGCCGAGGTGCGCGAGTTCGACACACCCGTGCTGAGGTTGACGCTCGGGCCCTGGTTGGCGCGTGCCGTGCCGCTTTGCGCCAGTGCCTGCAGCAGGCGCTCGCCGGCCGCCTTGACGCTGGGATTGTCCTGCAGCGCGCTTTGCTCGAGACGGTTCAGGGTCGCATCGCCGTAGATGCTCCACCATTCCTTGGGCAACTGCGCGGCGTCGGCCGCGCTGGCGCCATGGCGGAAGGTGCCGTTGTCGATGCCGGCGACATTCACCGGGGCCTTGAAATCCTGGCCCACGGTGCCGCAGGCGGACAGCGCCACGGCCAGCGAGACGGCCAGCGCGATTTTCGTGATGTTCATAGATGCGGTTTGCATGGTGATTACCTTCTTGTTCTTGAGTGGGCGGTCAATGACCGCCGCCACCGCCACCGGGGGCTTTGAGTTTGTCGGCCAGCCACAGGGGCACGATGCAGGCCAGCAGAATGGCGCCGATGAGGAAGAAGCCATCGTTGTAGGCCATCACATACGCTTCGCGGCGCACGATGCCGTCGATCGCCTGCAAGGCCTGGTTGCCGGCCGTGACGGCGTCATAGCCCTTGGCCATGAACGACGACGTCAGCTGGTCGATGCGCAGCTGCGTGGCGCTGGAAAACACGTTGATCGCTTCGCCCAGGCGCTGCGAGTGGAAATGTTCGCGCGTGCTCAGGGCCGTCGCCAGCAGGGCGATGCCGATCGAGCCGCCCAGGTTGCGCGTCATGTTGAACAGGCTGGAAGCGGATGCCATGTCCTTCGGCGCGATGCCCTTCATGGCGAAGTTCGACAGGGTCAGCATGACGAAGGGCTGGCCCAGCGCGCGCACCACCTGCGACCACAGCAGCTGGTCGTAGCCGGTGGAAGCGTCCATGTAGGCATTCATCATGCACGAGCCGCCGAACAGCAGCAGGCCGAACGAGCACAGGATGCGGTTGTCCACCTTCGACGACAGCTTGGCGACAAACGGCATGATGAACAGCTGCGGCAAGCCCACCCACATGATGACTTCACCGATCTGCATCGGCGAGTAGCCGGCGATCTGGCCGAGGAACAGCGGCAGCAGGAAGGCCGAGCCGTACAGGCCCATGCCCGTCACGGCCGACAGCACGGTGGCGACGAGGAAGTTGCGCTGGCCGTACAGGGCCAGGTTGACGAACGGCTCGGCGCGCGTGGCGCTGGTGACGACCCAGCCGAGGATGCCCGTCAGGGCCAGCGCGGCGAAGGCGATGATGAAGCCCGAGTCGAACCAGTCCTTCGAATTGCCCTCTTCGAGGAAAATCGTCAGGCAGCCCAGGCCCAGGGCCATGAAGAAGATGCCGAGCCAGTCGGCCTTCCAGAACAGCTTCAGGTTCGTCGGCTCGCGGTCCAGGCCATAGATCATGCCGACGATCAGCAGCACGCCCGGCACCCAGTTGATGTAGAAGATCGAGGGCCAGCCATACAGCTCGCTCAGATAGCCGCCCAGGGTCGGGCCCATGGCCGGCGCCAGGGTGGCCGTCAGGCCGAAGATGGCCATGCCGACGGCGCGCTTCGAGGCGGGCAGCTTGAGCATCACCAGCGTGAACGCCATCGGAATCAGCGCGCCGCCCGTAAACCCTTGCAGCATGCGGAAGACGATCATGCTTTCCAGATTCCACGCCGCCCCGCACAGGGTCGAGAACAGCAGGAAGAAAGCGGTGGTGCCGATCATGTAGGTACGCAGGCCGAACACACGCGCCAGCAGCGCGGTGAGGGGAATGACGATGATTTCCGCCACCAGGTAGGCCGTGGAAATCCACGAACCCTCTTCCTGGGTGGCCGACAGCGAGCCAAGGATATCCTTGAGCGAGGAGTTGGTGATCTGGATGTCGAGCACCGCCATGAAGGCGCCCAGCATGCCGGCGGCGACCGCCAGCCAGGTGCGTCCGGAGACTTTTTCGTCGATCACGGGAAACGCCGGCGGCTTCGCCAGCGTGGTGGAGGGGCTGCTCATGACAACTTAGCGGGCGGTGGTCTGGGCGGCTGGCGCGGCGGCGTGGCGCGCGGCCGCGTCCTGAGCTTGAGGCGACTCGGGCTGGTTCACTTCCACTTCGGCGATCACCGACATGCCCGGCACCAGGCGGCCGTTCATGGCCTTGATGTCGGCCGGCTGGAAGACGATCTTCACCGGCACGCGCTGGACGATCTTGGTGAAGTTGCCGGTCGCGTTATCGGCTGGCAGCAGCGCGAATTGCGCGCCCGACGCGGGGGCGAAGCTGTCGACCGTACCCACCAGTTTCTTGCCTGGCATGGCGTCGATGGTCACGTGCACGCTCTGGCCGCGGTGCAGGTCGGCCAGTTGCGTTTCCTTGAAGTTGGCCGTGACCCAGACGTTGTCCTGCACGATGGCCGTCAATTGCTGGCCGGGCTGCACGCGCATGCCCGTTTCCACATTGCGCTTGCCGATGCGGCCGGCGACGGGCGCCAGGATGCGGTTGTATTGCAGCTGCTGCTCGGCATCCTTCAACTGCACGCGCAGCACGGCCACCTGGGCCTTGGCCACGTCGCGCGCGGCCTGGGCGGCGCCGATCTGCGCCTTGGCGGCCACGGCGCTGTCGCGGCGGGCGGCCAGGTCGGCCACGGCGCCCGAGCGGGCAGCGTTGGCCGCGTCGAGTTCCGCCTTCGAGACGGCTTTCATCTGGCTCGTGTACAACTGGCCAAAGCGTTCGGCGTCCTGTTTGGCGCGCAGCAGCTGGGCGTCGGCTTGCGCCACCTGCGCCTGGGCGGCGCTGGCCTGCGCCTGCACTTGCGCGATCTGCGCATCGGCTTGCAGCACCTGCTGCTCGGCGCTGGCGATTTGCGCGGCGATCTGTTCGGTCTTCACGCGCTGGTCGAACGGGTCGAGTTCGGCGATCACGTCGCCCTCTTTCACCAATTGGTTGTCATCGATGAAGACCTTGCTGACGACGCCGGAAATGCGCGCCGAGACGGGATGCACGTGGCCGGAAACGTAGGCGTTTTCCGTTTCGACGAAATAATGGCTGCGGTACCACATGCGCGCGCCGGCGCCCAGGGCGACCAGGACGATCAGGCCGGCGATGATCTTCACGCGATGGTTGGGCGGGGTGGAGCTGGCAGATGCGGCGGGCGCGGACGGTGCGGCCGGGGCCGCGAGTGGGACGGCGCTAAGCACTTTTTGTTCTGCTTGGCCAGGCTGATTCGACATACTGCGCTCCGGAAATGAAATGATATCTGTTCATTATTGGACAAAGAAAAGCCAAAGTCAAGAAATGAAACGATTGCATTTCATTTTAATTTGCACTACAGTGTGAGCCATCACTCACCTTCCAACCTTATAAAAGAGACCCCGAGCATGCCAGATCCCGGCCTCAGCGATACCTTGCCTACCGACAACAATACCGACAATGCCCAGGAGCTCAGCTGCTGCGGCAAGCCGGCCGGACGCCCGCGCGCGGCCGACATGGAGGCGCGCATGGAAAACCTGCTGCATGCGGCCGGTTGCCTGTTCCTGGAAAAAGGGTATGGGAAAGTGAGCCTGGAAATGATCGCGCGCGAAGCCCATGTGGCCGTGCGCACGATTTATGTGAAGTTCGGCGGCAAGTCGGGATTGTTCAATGCCGTGGTGGAACAACGCCGCGCCGCCTATTTCTCCACCATGCCAGCACTGGAAACGGATATGCGGCCCCTGCCCACCATCCTCGGCGAGTTCGGCCTGCTGTTCGTGCAACTGGTCACCATGCCGGCAGCCATCCGCCTGAATCGCATGGTGGTGGCCGAGGCGGCCACGCACCCGGAACTGGCGGAAACGTTTTACAAGGTGGGACCGGGACAGACGCGCGAGATGCTGACCAAGTTTTTCAGCCGTCCCGATATTGCGCCGCTGTTTCGCGAGGAATTGACGGCCCCCATGCTGGCCTTGCACCTGCTCAATTGCCTGCTCGGCGACCAGATGTCGCGCCTGCTGTTTCCACCGCAGGCGCAACCGGATGTGGCGCAATTGCGCAGCAAGGTGGCCGTCAGTCTCGACCTGTTCCTGCACGGCACCTTGCGCAAGCAGCCGGCGGCCTGAAGCTGACAGCCAGAGGCGGCGTCAGCCAGGGCGGCTGCAGTCTTCCTGCATGCTCGCCTGCACCGGGCCAGCCTCGATGCGTTCGCCGCTCAGGCCCAGCGCGCGCAGGAATGGCTGGGCTGCCGACGTGCCATCAAAGCTGAGTGAGGGCTCACTGCCATCATAGCGATCTGGGCCGTAGCGCATCAGGTCGAACGAGGTTTCAAAGCGCTGCGCCAGGAAATAGGTGCGGAAATAATCGAAGGCGAACGCCACCTGGCCATCGGCGCGCAATAGCAAGCCGTGCGCATACAGGGGCGCCAGCCACTCCCCGGTCGCCATGCTCCAGCCCTTCACGCCACAGTAATCGCTGGCGAAGCGTTCCAGTTCGGCCTGCCCCAGGAACAGGGTCTTGGCTTCGAACATCACGAACGCCAGCTCGATCAGGAATTCGCGCGCGGCCACCGCGTCGTCCGACGGCCCCTGGTGCGGCAGGCCCGCCTTGCCCAGCAAGCCGTCGAGATAGAGGCGCTCGCCGGCCAGTTGCGGCAGCAGCGTGGCAAACACATACTCGGCATCCATCTGCCCCGTTTCGTGGCCATTCGGCGTGTACAGCACCGACAGGGCGAAGTTCTTGCTCACTTCATCGAACTCGCGCAGGGCCACCGTCCACTGCGTGCCTGGCGCGTCGCCATCGGCCGCATCGCTGCCGAATTCCAACACGGCAAAAGCCGCCATCTGGCCATGCGAACCGTAGAGACTGCCAGGATTACTCTTGAACAAGATCCCAAGCGAGCGCATCAACGAACTGGCGTCGCCCGTATGCTGGTGGCCGTGGAACACGGCGTGGATGTTCTTGTAGCGCGCGCGCTGTTCCGCGCTGGCATGCTCGTCGGCGGAAAAAAAGCTGAAGCCCGCGTTGCCCAGCGTGGTCGCGGCGACGCCCTGCACGCGGCTGCCCGGCACCAGGTAAAAGCGCGCGCCTGGCTGGCTGGCCGCCTGCAGCAGGGGGCGCAGGAAATATTCGTAGACATACACGGGCGTCGTGCCGGCACAGGCGTCAGGCGCCACCAGCTGGCCCGTGAAGAAAATGGCGTCGATCTGCTTGCCCGCCGCCAGAATGGCGGCCACGTCCTGGTACAAGGCGTGCAGCATCACGGCTTGCTCTTGCTCATCGGCCCGGCGCAAGCGGACATCGGAAATATGCAGGGCGGTAAATTTTTTCATTGTTGCAAAGCTTTCTCAGTACAGCCGAACTTGACCGGACACTGGCAACGTTCAGGGAAAAATCACACCCCCCTGGGCAAGCGCGAGCGAAACATGGTTACAGTCCCCCATTTTGCCACTTTTTCCATACGGCAATACTCACCAATTTTCACATGCAGCCCATCTCTCCTGTATCGGCTGCGCTTTACGTGACTGAAGTCAACGAAAATAAAAAAACCGGAAGCATGTCCCGGTATTTTCAGTACTGAAAGTTAATTTTCTGTCAGCGCTTGCGCGATGGCGCAAGTCGGCGCGCCCTGAATCGGGTCGGCAGCCAGCGGACCACAATAAAAAAGCCCCGCAATCGCTTGCGGGGCTTTTCAGCTTATAGCAGCATCAAGCAATCAGCGCTTGCGCGGCGGCGGCAAGTCCGTGCACACGCCTTCATACACCTCTGCGGCCATGCCGATCGACTCGCCCAGGGTCGGGTGAGGATGGATGGTCTTGCCGATGTCGGTGCCGTCGCAGCCCATTTCGATGGCCAGCGCGATTTCGCCGATCATGTCGCCCGCATGCGTGCCGACGATGGTGCCGCCGATGATGCGGTGCGTTTCGGCGTCGAACAGCAGCTTGGTGAAGCCTTCGGCGCGGCCATTGGCCACGGCGCGGCCCGATGCGGCCCACGGGAAGTGGCCCTTCTCGACCTTGATGCCCTTGGCTTTCGCTTCGTCTTCCGTGATGCCGGCCCATGCCACTTCCGGATCCGTGTAGGCGACCGACGGGATCACCTTGACGTCGAAGTGCGACTTCTGGCCGGAAGCCGCTTCGGCGGCCACGTGGGCTTCATGCACGGCCTTGTGCGCCAGCATCGGCTGGCCCACCAGGTCGCCGATGGCGAAGATGTTCGGCACGTTGGTGCGCATCTGGCTGTCGACTTCGATGAAGCCACGCTCGGTAACCGTCACGCCGGCCTTGTCGGCGGCGATCTTCTTGCCGTTCGGGCTGCGGCCCACGGCGACGAGCACCAGGTCGTAGATCTGCGGCGCCGGCGCCGTGGCGCCCGCTTCAGCCGCTTCGAACGTGACCTTGATGCCTTCCGGCAGCGCCTCGACGGCCACTGTCTTGGTCTTGGTCATGATGTTGTCGAAGCGTTTTTCATTGAACTTCTGCCACACCTTGACGGCGTCGCGGTCGGCGCCCTGCATCAGGCCATCCATCATTTCGACCACGTCGATGCGTGCACCGAAGGTCGAATACACGGTGGCCATTTCCAGGCCGATGATGCCGCCGCCGATGACCAGCATGCGTTTCGGGATCTGGCGCAATTCCAGCGCACCGGTCGAGTCGACGATGCGCGGGTCTTCCGGCACGAATGGCAGTTTCACCACGGAGGAACCGGCGGCGATGATGGCCTGCTTGAACTGCACGACTTTCTTCGTGCCGTCGCCTGCCGTCACCTCGATGTGGTTGGCGCTGAGGAACTGGCCCACGCCCGTCACCACTTGCGTCTTGCGCGCCTTGGCCATGCCGGCCAGGCCGCCCGTCATGTTCGAGATCACGCCTTCCTTGTACTTGCGTACCTGGTCGATGTCGATGGTCGGCTTGGCGAACGTCACGCCCGTATTCGACATGTGCGCCGTTTCGTCGATGACGGACGCCACGTGCAGCAGCGCCTTCGACGGGATGCAGCCCACGTTCAGGCACACGCCGCCCAGGGTGGCGTAGCGCTCGACGATGACCGTCGACATGCCCAGGTCGGCCGCGCGGAACGCTGCCGAGTAGCCGCCAGGACCGCCGCCCAGCACCATCATGTCGACATCGATGTCGACCTGGCCGCTGTAATTGCCGGCCGGGATGGCGGCAACGGCTGCCGGTGCCGCCGCCGGGGCAGCCGCAGCTGCCGCAGGTGCAGGTGCAGCCGCTGGCGCGGCAGCTGCCGCGCCTTCAGTCGCTTCCACCACCAGCAGCGCGCTGCCTTCGGCGATCTTGTCGCCGACCTTGACCTTGACTTCCTTGACGACGCCTGCGTGGGTCGACGGAATCTCCATGCTGGCCTTGTCCGATTCGACCGTGATCAGGGACTGGTCCACCTTGATGGTGTCGCCGACCTTGACCATCAGTTCGATGACTTCGACTTCCTTGAAGTCGCCGATATTCGGTACTTTTACCTCTACTGTGCTCATCAATCGCTCCTTACAGCAGAATTTTGCGCATGTCGGCCAGGACTTCGCCGAGGTACACGGAGAATCGCGCGCCCATCGCGCCATCGACCACGCGGTGGTCGTAGGACAGCGAGGTGCCCATCATCAGGCGAGGCTGGAAGGCCTTGCCATCCCATACCGGCTTGATCGAGGCTTTCGACAGGCCCAGGATGGCCACTTCCGGCGCGTTGACGATAGGCGTGAAGTGCGTGCCGCCGATGCCGCCCAGGGACGAGATCGTGAAGCTGGCGCCCTGCATGTCGGCCGGTTTCAGCTTGCCTTCGCGCGCCTGCAGCGACAGTTCCGTCATTTCGCGGGCGATCTGCGAGACCGACTTCTGGTCCGCGCCCTTGATCACGGGCACCACCAGGCCGTTCGGCGTGTCGGCCGCGAAGCCGATGTTGTAGTACTGCTTGAGGATCAGGTTCTCGCCCTTGGCGTCGAGGGACGCGTTAAACGCGGGGAATTTCTTCAGCGCGGCAACCGATGCCTTGATGACGAAAGCCAGCATGGTCAGCTTGGCCGCATCCTTGTTTTTCGCATTGGCGGCGTTGGTGTCGACGCGGAACGCTTCCAGGTCCGTCACGTCCGCTTCGTCGAACTGCGTGACGTGCGGGATCATGACCCAGTTGCGGTGCAGGTTCGGGCCCGAGATTTTCTTGATGCGCGACAGCGGCAGCAATTCGGTCGTACCGAACTTGCTGAAGTCCAGCGACGGCCATGGCAGCAAGTCCAGGCCCACGCCGGAACCGGCCTTGGCAACCGGTGCATTTGGCGCGGCGACGGCGCCAGACATCACGCCCTTGACGAAGTTCTGCACGTCTTCCTGGGTGATGCGGCCCTTCGGACCGGAACCGCCCACGCGGGTCAGGTCCACGCCCAGTTCGCGCGCGAACTTGCGGATCGATGGCGACGCGTGCGCCAGCTTGCCGTTGGCCGCAGGCGCGGCGGCGGCAGCTGGAGCAGCAGCAGGCGCCGGAGCAGGCGCCGAAGCGACGGCGGCGGCCGGTGCGGCGGCAGCTTGCGCGGCAGGTGCTGGTGCAGCGGCGGCAGGAGCGGCGCCAGCGGTCGTTTCAACGACCAGCACCAGCGAACCCTTGGCAACCTTGTCGCCGACCTTGACTTTCAATTCCTTGACGATACCGGCGTGGCTCGATGGAATTTCCATGCTGGCCTTGTCCGATTCGACCGTCAGCAGCGACTGGTCGACCTTGATGGCGTCGCCCACCTTGACCATCAGTTCGATGACTTCGACTTCCTTGAAGTCGCCGATATCGGGCACGGTCACTTCCACCAGGGCCGGCGCGCCGGAAGCGGCAGGCGCTGGCGCGGCCGCAGGGACGGCGGCTGGCGCAGGAGCGGCGGCAGCGGGTGCAGGGGCGGCGGCGGCAGGCGCTGGCGCCGACGCGTCGTCCGCCACTTCCAGCAGCAGGACCAGCGAACCTTCGGCGATCTTGTCGCCCACGTTGACTTTCAATTCCTTGACGACACCGGCGTGGCTCGATGGAATTTCCATGCTGGCCTTGTCCGATTCGACCGTGATCAGGGACTGGTCGACCTTGACCGTGTCGCCTGGCTTGACCATCAGTTCAATGATCTCGACTTCCTTGAAATCGCCGATATCCGGGACTTTGACTTCCACAATGCTCATAGCTTGCTCCGTTATTTTATTTGTCAGATGGACCCGCACACACGCCAGGGCGGCACTTTCGCACCGCCCTGGCGTCATCGGGTCCGCACAACGATTACTGGGTCACCGGATTCGGTTTGTTGGCGTCGATGCCGTACTTGGCGATCGCCTGCTCCACCACCGACACGTCGATCTTGCCTTCGTCGGCCAGCGATTTGAGCGCGGCCACGGTGACATAATAACGGTTCACTTCGAAGAACTCGCGCAGTTTGGCGCGGCTGTCCGAGCGGCCAAAGCCATCGGTGCCCAACACTTTATAAGTGCGGCCCTTCGGCATAAAGGCGCGGATCTGTTCTGCAAACGCGCGCATGTAGTCGGTCGTGGCGACGATCGGGCCGTCCGTGTCCTGCATCAGCGACGTCACGTACGGCACGCGCTGCTCTTTCGACGGGTTGACCATGTTCCAGCGTTCCGCATCCTGGCCATCGCGGGCCACCAGGGTCAGCGACGGCGCCGACCACACGTCCGCGGCCACGCCCCAGTCGTTGGCAAGCAGTTCGGCGGCGAAGATCGATTCGCGCAGGATGGTGCCGCAACCGATCAGCTGTACGCGCAGCTTGGCGGACTTGTCGCCTTCCTGCAGCTTGTACATGCCTTTCAGGATGCCTTCTTCCTGGCCTGGCTTGATGCCTGGCTGGGCGTAGTTCTCGTTCATGATCGTGATGTAGTAGAACACATCTTCCTGGTTGGCGATCATGCGGCGCAGGCCGTCCTGGATGATGACGGCGACTTCATGGCTGAAGGTCGGATCGTACGGCATGCAGGTCGGGATGGTCGCGGCGAAGATATGGCTGTGGCCATCTTCGTGCTGCAAGCCTTCGCCGTTCAGCGTCGTGCGGCCGGCCGTGCCGCCCATCAGGAAGCCACGGGCGCGCATGTCGGCCGAAGCCCACACCTGGTCGCCGATGCGCTGGAAGCCGAACATCGAGTAGAAGGTGTAGAACGGGATCATGATGCGGTCGTTGGTCGAATACGACGTCGCCGCGGCGATCCACGAGCTCATGCCGCCCGCTTCGTTGATGCCCTCTTGCAGGATCTGGCCAGCCTTGTCTTCGCGGTAGTACATGACCTGGTCCTTGTCGACCGGCTCGTACAACTGGCCTTTCGGATTGTAGATGCCGATCTGGCGGAACAGGCCTTCCATGCCGAAGGTACGCGACTCATCGACCAGGATAGGCACGACGCGCTGGCCCAGGTTCGGGTCTTTCAGCAGGGTCGAGATGACGCGCACGAATGCTTGCGTGGTCGAGATTTCACGGCCTTCAGGCGTTGCTTCCAGCACGTTCTTGAACGCGTCCAGGCCAGGCACCGGCAGGGTTTCTTCCGCTTTCTGGCGGCGCTGCGGCAAGTAGCCACCCAGGGCCTTGCGGCGCTCGTGCAGGTAGACCATTTCCGGCGCATCGTCGGCCGGCTTGAAGAACGGGATCTCGGCCAGCTTGTCGTCCGGGATCGGCAGCGAGAAGCGGTCGCGCATTTCGCGGATGGCTTCGTCGTCCAGTTTTTTCGTCTGGTGCGCCGTGTTGCGCGCTTCGCCGGACTTGCCCATGCCGTAGCCCTTGATGGTTTTCACCAGCAGGACGGTCGGCTGGCCCTTGTGTTCCTGGGCGATCTTGAACGCCGCGTAGATCTTGTGCGGATCGTGGCCGCCACGGGTCAGGCGCCAGATGTCGTCGTCCGTCATGTTGGCAACCATTTCCAGCAGCTTCGGATGCTTGCCGAAGAAGTGCTTGCGCACGTAGGCGCCATCTTTCGCCTTGTAGTTCTGGTACTCGCCGTCGACGGTTTCCATCATCACGCGCTGCAGGATGCCTTCCTTGTCTTGCGCCAGCAGGGCGTCCCAGCCCGGACCCCAGATGACCTTGACGACGTTCCAGCCGGCGCCGCGGAATTCACCTTCCAGTTCCTGGATGATCTTGGTGTTGCCGCGCACAGGGCCGTCCAGGCGCTGCAGGTTGCAGTTGACCACGATGACGAGGTTGTCGAGCATGTCGCGCGCGGCCAGGCCGATCGCCCCCAGCGATTCCGGCTCGTCCATCTCGCCGTCGCCGCAGAAGGCCCAGACCTTGCGGTTGTCGGTCTTGGCGATGCCGCGTGCGTGCAGGTATTTCAGGAAGCGTGCCTGGTAGATCGCCATGTGCGGGCCCAGGCCCATCGACACGGTCGGGAACTGCCAGAAGTCAGGCATCAGTTTCGGATGCGGGTACGAGGACAGGCCCTTGCCGTCGACTTCCTTGCGGAAGTTCAGCATTTGCTCTTCCGTCAGGCGGCCTTCGAGGAAGGCGCGCGCATACACGCCGGGCGAGGAGTGGCCCTGGATGTACAGCAGGTCGCCGCCGTGGTCGGCCGTTGGCGCGTGCCAGAAGTGGTTGAAGCCGATGCCCAGCATGTTCGCCAGCGAAGCGAACGAGGACAGGTGGCCGCCGAGGTCGCCGTCGGCGCGGTTGGCCTTGACCACCATGGCCATGGCGTTCCAGCGCATCCACGAGCGCAGGCGCTCTTCGTATTCGAGGTTGCCGGGACAGTGTGCTTCTTGTTTGGTGGGAATGGTATTGACGTAGGCGGTGGTGCTGGAGAACGGGATCTGGGCGCCGCGGCGGCGGGCCAGGTCGACCAGGCGTTCCATCAGGTAATGCGCGCGTTCCGGACCTTCATTTTCCAGCACTGCTTCGAGCGCGTCCAGCCACTCCTTGGTTTCCTGCATATCCGGGTCGGTGCCGATCTGTGTCGTTACCTGGTTCAGTTGAGCTGACATCTGTTGAGTCTCCTTTGTGATCGCCCCACCCCGATTTTCCGGATCGCTGTCGGACGGTATTTCGCTGATTATTTACTATTAAGTTGGATTAGTGTGGGGATTCTAACAGCGTATTTAGTATTTTTCAAATTACGATATAGCATTCCACATCATGAAATCACCCTATGAATTTTATGCTGCACTGCCGCAAATTCCGGGCAGAAATGAATGTGATGAAAGCGGTAAACAAAGCAGTAAAGCGACGGCAAAAACGCCGGCCGGCAGCCGGCGGCTTTATAATCTGTCTTTTCCCTCCCACCAGCTCTCAGCCTCCCTACCATGCCAGCACAACTGATCGACGGAATCGCCCTCTCCCAAAAACTGCGCAGCGAGATCGCCACGCGCGCCGCCGCCCTCACCGCCAAGGGCACCCAGCCCGGTCTGGCCGTGATCCTCGTCGGCGAAGACCCGGCCAGCCAGGTGTATGTCCGCAACAAGGTCAAGGCATGCGGCGACGTGGGTTTCCACTCGGTGCTGGAGAAATATGAAGCGGACCTGTCCGAAGCGGACTTGCTGGCACGCATCGCCAGCCTGAACGCCGACCCAGCCATCCATGGCATCCTCGTGCAAATGCCCTTGCCCAAGCACATCAACCCGCACAAGGTCATCGAAGCGATCGCCACCACGAAGGACGTGGACGGCTATTCCGTCCTCAGCGCCGGCGAACTGATGACGGGCTTGCCCGGCTTCCGCCCCTGCACGCCGTACGGCTGCATGAAACTGATCGAAAGCACGGGCGTGGACTTGCGCGGCAAGCACGCCGTCGTCATCGGCCGCAGCAACACCGTCGGCAAGCCGATGGCCCTGCTGCTCTTGCAAGCGAACGCTACCGTCACCATCTGCCATAGTGCGACGCCGAACCTGGGCCTGTACACGCGCCAGGCGGACGTCGTCGTGGCCGCCGTCGGCCGCCGCAATACGCTGACGGCCGACATGGTCAAGCCGGGCGCCATCGTCATCGACGTGGGCATGAACCGCGACGATGACGGCAAGCTGTGCGGCGACGTGGATTTTGCCGGCATCAAGGAAGTCGCCTCGCACATCACGCCCGTGCCGGGTGGCGTGGGTCCGATGACGATCACGATGTTGCTGATGAATACGGTCGAAGCGGCGGAACGCATTTAAAGAGGCGCACCCGGGAAAATGTCCATGGCCGTGTTGCCGTGCCTCGCCGTACTATTCGTACTGCTTTCGGCGCCGCGCATGGCCTGAACATTTTTCAGGCGCTCTAGAATCCAGGCGGCGTTGCCGCCTGAAGATATATATACAGGATTAGCTGATGACAACCGACAACCCCTTGCTGGACTTCTCCGGACTGCCACGCTTCGATGCGATTACCGCCGAGCACGTTGCACCGGCCATCGACACCCTGCTGGCCAAGGCGCGCGCCACCGTGGCGCACTTGGCGGCACCGGAGACGGCCGTCAGCTGGGATAGTTTTGTTGCACCGCAAGATGAGATCAGCGAAACCCTGGGCCGCGCCTGGGGCATCGTCAGCCACCTGAGCAATGTTGTAGATACGCCCGAATTGCGCGCCGCCTTCAATGAAAGCCAGCCGAAGGTGACGGAATTCTGGACCGAACTGGGCCAGAACGAGGCGCTGTTCGCCAAATTCAAGCAATTGCAGGACAGCGCCGAATTCGCGACCCTGTCGCCGGCACGCAAGACCATCGTCGAACACGCGATCCGCGGCTTCCGCCTGGGCGGCGCCGAGTTGCCGGAAGAGAAAAAAGAGCGCTTCGGCGCCATCCAGGAAGAGCACGCCGCCGTTTCCACGCGCTTTTCCGAAAACGTCCTCGACGCCACCAATGACTACAAGCTGCTGGTAAGCGACGAGCTGGAACTGGCCGGTGTGCCCGACGACGTGAAGCAGGCGGCCCGCACGGCCGCCGCGAAGGATGGCAAGGACGGCTACCAGTTCACCCTGCACTTCCCCTCGTTCTACCCGATCCTGCAATTTGCCGACCGGCGCAGCCTGCGCGAAACGATCTACCGCGCCAACGTCACCAAGGCATCGGAACTCGGTGATGGCTTCAGCCGGAAAGACGAATGGGATAATGGACAGAATATCGTCACTTTGCTGAAGTTGCGCGACGAAGAAGCCAAGATGCTCGGCTATAAAAACTTCGCCGAAGTGTCGCTGGTGCCGAAGATGGCGCAGAGCCCGGAACAGGTCATTGCCTTCCTGGAAGACCTGGCCCGCCGCGCGCGTCCCTACGCGGAACAGGACCTGGCCGAGCTGCGCACGTTCGCGAAAGACGAGCTGGGCCTCGATACCCTGGAAGCGTGGGACGTACCTTACGCCTCGGAAAAGCTGCAGGAGCGCCGCTATGCGTTCTCGGCACAGGAAGTAAAACAGTATTTCCCGGAACACCAGGTCGTCGATGGCCTGTTCCGCCTCGTGCAGACCTTGTTCTCCGTGCATATCGTGCCGGACACGGCCAGCACCTGGCACCCGTCCGTGCGCTTCTACCGCATCGAACGCGACGGCGAACTGGTGGGCCAGTTCTACCTGGACCTGTATGCGCGCGCCGGCAAGGGCGGCGGCGCATGGATGGACGACGCGCGCGGACGCCGCATGCACAACGGCAAGCTGCAAACACCCGTCGCTTATCTGACCTGCAACTTCACGGAACCGGCCTTGATCGACGGCCAACTGCAGCCATCGCTGTTTACGCACGATGAAGTCATCACCCTCTTCCACGAATTCGGCCACGGCTTGCACCACATGCTGACGCAGGTGGATGAGATCAGCGTGTCAGGCATTGCCGGGGTGGAATGGGATGCCGTGGAACTGCCGTCGCAATTCATGGAAAACTTCTGCTGGGAATGGGATGTGCTGCAGCACATGACTGCCCATGTGACGACGGGCGCGCCGTTGCCGCGCGCCCTGTACGACAAGATGCTGGCGGCGAAAAACTTCCAGTCCGGCATGCAGACCCTGCGCCACGTGGAATTCTCGCTGCACGATATGCACTTGCACTACGATTACAACCCGTTCGGCACGCAAAGCGTGCAAGACGTGATCGACACGGTGCGCCGCAAGTTCGCCGTGCTGATCCCGCCCGCCTACAACCGCTTCCAGAACGCGTTCGGCCACATCTTCGCCGGCGGCTATGCGGCAGGCTACTACAGCTACAAATGGGCGGAAGTGCTGTCCGCCGACGCCTATGCGGCCTTCGAGGAGGCGGCGGCCCTGACGGGCGGCGTGGTTTCTGCGGAAACGGGCAAGCGCTTCCAGCAGGAAATCCTGGCCGTCGGCGGCTCGCGCCCGGCGCTGGCATCGTTCACGGCCTTCCGCGGCCGCGAACCTTCGATCGACGCCCTGCTGCGCCACAGCGGCATGGCAGCCTGAGCCACGCCATGAGCCGCGTCGATTTTCACAGCAACGTGCCGGACAAGCTGGCCTATGCCTGCCGCCTGGCGCGCAAGGCCTATATGGCCGGCAACAAGGTGGTCGTGCTGGCGGCCGATGGCGCCCAGCTCGACGCCTTGAACACGGCCATGTGGACGTTTTCCGCCACGGATTTCCTGCCCCACGTGCTAGCCGGCGATCCGCTGGCGCCGCAGACACCCATCATCCTGACCGATGACGAGGCGGCCGAGCTGCCGCATCACGACATCCTCGTCAACCTGTCGCAGCTGCCGCCCGCCAACTATGCGCAGTTCCAGCGCGTCTTCGAGATCGTGTCTTCCGACGAACAGGATGCGCAGGCGGGCCGCCAGCGCTTCCTCCACTATCGCCAGCAAGACGTGCAACCGACGCACTTCGTGGCGGGCAAGACATGAACCGGCCGCCATTCGACCAGGGCATCCCCCTGCTGACGGAAGTGCTGCTGGGGCCGGAAGTGCCGGCGCCGCCACCGCCAGCAGCGCCGGCGCCGGCTGTGGCCGTCGTCGCGGAAGCGCCACCGGCGTTGCCGCCCAGCCTGGCGCAGCCCGACTGGGACGCCATCGAACAGCGCCTAACGCAGCGTATCTTGCATCAAGTCCAGGGCAAGATCGATCATCTGCTCGAAGAGCGCATCGCCCACGTCTTGCAGACTGCGCTGCAAAATGCCCTGATCGGCATGCGCGGCGCCCTGCGCGAAGACTTGCAGCAATCGCTGGAACAGATCGTGGCGCATGCCGTCAGCCATGAGCTGGGACATCTGCACCCACCTGCGCCCTAGGACTACCCCCAAGACCTGCGGCGCGCCGGCATAGCCGGCCGGCGATGCTCGCCGGCGCGGCGCCCCGTCCTTGCGTACGGTTGCGCTTCTTGCCCCCTTCCGTCCGCTCGCGGCGTTTTTGTCAGGCATGGCCAGTTTCCGGGCCTTTGGGGGCCGCCTTCTCCTACACCCATCTTCCTTCCAACGCCACTCTTTGGTGCGCTCGCGCCAGCGAAATCGGTGCATCGCGCCTCACTTTGGTGATTGTTACGACAAAATGTAAAAAGCCCGAAAAGCGGCTTTGCGCGGCCTGTTTTTTGTTGTACCTTTCTTCACACGTACCGCCATCGAAGCGGTTTTCACGAGACGCCGCCGTATCTTTATCCATTGGAGAATGTTTATGCTGCTCAAGACCAAAGTCCTTCCACTCGCCGTCGCCCTTGCCTGTGCCGGCCATGCGGGCGCGCAGGAAATCATCAAGATAGGCCACGTCGCCCCGGTCTCTGGCGCCAGCTCCCACCTGGGCAAGGATAATGAAAACGCGGCCAAGATGGCCATCGAGGACTTGAACGCCAAAGGCTTCAAGATCGACGGCAAAGCCGTCAAGTTCGTGTTGGTTCCCGAAGATGACGCAGCCGATCCGAAGCAGGGCACGGCCGTGGCGCAAAAGCTGGTCGACGCCAAGGTCAACGGCGTGGTCGGCCACCTGAATTCCGGCACGACGATACCCGCCTCGCGCATTTACTTCAATGCCGGCATTCCGCAGATTTCGCCGGCCGCCACCAACCCCACCTACACGCAGCAAAAGTTCAATACGGCCTTCCGCGTGGTCGCCAATGACAACAAGCTGGGCGGCACCCTGGGCGCGTATGCCGTGGGCAAGCTGCAAGCAAAGAAAATCGCCGTCATCGACGACCGCACGGCCTACGGCCAGGGCGTGGCGGAACAGTTCGTCAAAGGGGCGAAGAAAGCCTTGCCCGGCGTGCAAATCGTCGGCAAGGAGTTTACCAATGCCAATGCGACCGACTTCAACGCCATTCTCACCAGCATCAAATCCAAGAACCCGGACCTGATCTTCTTCGGCGGCATGGATTCCGTGGGCGGCCCCATGCTGCGCCAGATGAAGGCGCTGGGCATCAAGGCCAAGTTCATGGGCGGCGACGGCCTGTGCACGGAGCCGCTGGGCAAACTGGCGGGCGACGCCGTCGGCGAAAACATGGTCACCTGCGCGGAAGCGGGCGGCGTGACGGGCGAGCAGCAAAAAGGCATGGACGATTTCCGCGCCCGCTACAAGCAGAAATACAATATGGAAGTGCAGCTGTACGCGCCGTATGTGTACGATGCCGTGATGACCATGGCGACCGCCATGGCCGACGCGAAGTCGTCGAAACCGTCCGTCTATCTGCCCTTCCTGGCCAAGGTCAAGTACCAGGGCGTGACGGGGCCGATTGCGTTTGACGCCAACGGTGACATCAAGGATGGCGCGCTGACCTTGTTTACATATCGCGATGGCAAGAAAACCAAGATGGAAGTGGTCAAGTAAGCGGCTGTTCCACCACGTAAGCGAGCAAGCCTTCGACCAGCGCGTCGAAGGTGGCGCGGCAGCGCAGGCTGCCGCGCAAGTCTTCATGCATGGTCACCCACGTCTCCATCGGCAGCGCAAACGCCTGCGGCAACACGCGCCGCAAGGCGGGATCGCGCGCCGCCAGCCCCGTCTGGCACACGCCGATGCCGGCGCCCGCGCGTATCAGGGCCAGTTGCGCCAGGTCGCTGTCGCAGCGCCAGGCAAAATGCTCGCGTGAAAAATCCTTGAACACGGCGCCCGCATTGCGCACGAAAGGGCTTGCCTCGTCGTAGCCGATGACGGCATGGCGCGCCAGGTCAGCCAGGTCCAGCGGCGCGCCGCGGCGCGCCAGGTAGTCCGCGTGCGCATGCAAGCCCAGTTCGATATCGCCCACCTTGCGCGCCAGCAGCTGTTCCTGGCGCGGCCGCACCATGCGCACGGCGATATCGGCCTCGCGGCGCAGCAAATCCTGCACCTTGTTACTCACCACCAGTTCCACGGTCAGGCCTGGATGGCGCTCGCGCAAGCGGGCCAGTATCGGCGGCAAGACTTCCACGCCCACCACCTCGCTGGCCGAGATGCGCACGACGCCGGCCACGCCCTGCCCCTGGCTGCTGGCGGCGCGCTCCATCAGGGCGGCCGTCTGCGCCATCGCTTCCGCATGCGGGCGCAGGGCCAGCGCCACTTCCGTGGGCAGCAAGCCTGTCTGGGAACGGGTGAACAGGGTCACGCCCAGCGCCTGCTCGAGCGCGCCGATATGCCGGCCGACCGTGGGCTGCGTGATGGCCAGCGCCCGCGCGGCACCCGACAGCGAACCATGGCTGAGCACGGCCAGTAGCGAGCGGTAGTATTCCCAGGCGATCGCCGGATTCATGGATGAAGTTCTGTCATACATAAATGTATAGCCTGTCAGCGATGTTCGTCAATTCCCAATTAGCCCCGCGCGGCAGATACTGACGCCATCAACCACACGGAGGACAGCATGGACAAGACGGCATTGGTACTGGGCGCCACGGGCGGCATCGGCGGCGAGATGGTGCGCCAGCTGCTGGGCGCAGGCTGGCAGGTGCGCGCCCTGACGCGGAGAGAAACACCGTCGCCACGCGGCGACGCCATCGAATGGCTGCGCGGCGACGCCCTGTCGCGCGCGGACGTGCTGGCGGCAGCGAAAGGCTGCGCCGTCATCGTGCATGCCGTCAATCCGCCCGGCTACCGGCACTGGGGCCAGCTGGTACTGCCCATGCTCGACAACACGATCGCCGCGGCGATTGCCGAAAACGCCACCATCGTATTGCCCGGCACCGTGTATAACTTTGGCCCCGATGCCTTTCCCGCAACGGGGGAATTACTGGCGGAAGACGCGCCGCAGCACCCGCGCACGCGCAAGGGCGCCATCCGCGTGGAACTGGAGGCGCGGCTGGAGGCAGCCAGCACGCAGGGCGCGCGCGTGCTGATCGTGCGCGCGGGCGACTTTTTCGGCCCCCGCGCCGGCAACAACTGGTTTTCGCAAGGCCTCGTGAAACCGGGCCAGCCCGCGCGCACGGTGCTGTATCCGGGCGCGCCGGGCATCGGCCACCAGTGGTCCTATCTGCCCGACGTGGCGCGCACGATGCTGCAGCTGCTGGCCATGCGCGACACCCTGCCCGCGTTTGCGCGCTTTCACATGGCCGGACACCGGGACCACGATGGCCGGCAAATGACGGCGGCGATTGCCCGCGTGGTGGAGCAGGCGACGGGAGCTGCGCCCGCCATCCGGCGTTTTCCCTGGTGGCTGGTGGCCCTGGCATCGCCATTCGTGGCGACCCTGCGCGAAATGCGCGAGATGCGCTATTTATGGCAAACGCCGCTGCAGATGGACAATGCGCGCCTGCTGGCCGTGCTGGGCCAGGAAGCGCATACGCCTCTGGCCGAGGCGGTCAGGGCGACGCTGGAAGGCATGGGCAACTTGAAGGCGGCAGGCAAAAAAAACGCGCCGGGATTGCCGGCGCGCTGATATCGGGTAGAGCGGCACAGATTATTTCTGCGCCAGCACCCATTTGATCAGGGTGTGGGCTTCCGCATCGCTCACTTGCGGGTTGGCTGGCATCGGGATCGCGCCCCAGGTGCCGGAACCGCCCTTCATGACTTTCGCCACGAGCTTGGCTTCCGCGTCTTTCTGACCGGCGTACTTGGCAGCCACGTCCTTGAACGCGGGACCCACCAGTTTCGTGCTCACGGCGTGGCACGCCATGCAATTCTTGGCTTTCGCCAGGTCCGGATTGGCCAACGCTGCTTGCGATGCCAGGGCCGAGACGGCCAATACACTCACCAACATAAAACGTTTCATTGTCTTTTCTCCAAAGTTACTTCCTGCGGCATTTTACTGTGTTTCCGCAGATGCACCACGAGCCCAGATCAAGCGTTTCAATGTAGTAACGCAATGCAGTCGGGAGGCACTCACATTCTGCCCCATCTGCACGCCTATGGCCATGTTGTTTGTAAGGCGATGTAACGGCAGCCGGCCCCGCGCGGTGGATCGGGGCCGGCCGTCGTACTGGCACAACAAATTAACGCTTCTTCAACTGCGACAGATCGCGCACGGCGCCGCGGTCGGCCGATGTCGTCAGTGCCGCATAGGCTTGCAGCGCCTGCGAGACATAGCGGTCGCGGTTGACGGGCAGCCAGGCCGCATCGCCCTTCGCTTCCATGGCGGCGCGGCGCGCGGCCAGCTGCGCATCCGTGACGCGCAGGTTGATGCTGCGCTCGGGAATGTCGATGTCGATGAAGTCGCCCTCTTCCACCAGGCCGATGGCGCCCCCTTCGGCCGCTTCCGGCGACGCGTGGCCGATCACCAGGCCCGAGGAACCGCCCGAGAAGCGCCCGTCCGTGAACAGCGCGCACGCCTTGCCCAGGCCCTTGGACTTGATGTACGACGTCGGGTACAGCATTTCCTGCATGCCGGGGCCGCCTTTCGGGCCTTCGTAGCGGATGATGACGACGTCGCCCTCATGCACGGTGTCTTCCAGGATCGCTGCCACGGCCGCATCCTGGCTTTCGAACACGCGCGCCTTGCCCGAGAATTTCAGGATGCTTTCATCGACGCCGGCCGTCTTGACGATGCAGCCCTTCTCGGCCAGGTTGCCGTACAACACGGCCAGGCCGCCATCCTGCGAATACGCGTGGGCCTTGTCGCGGATGCAGCCGGTGGAACGATCCGTATCGACGGCGGCGAAGCGCTCGGACTGCGAAAACGCCGTCTGCGTCGGCACGCCGCCCGGCGCGGCGCGGAACAGTTCATGCACGGCCGGATTGTCCGTGCACATGATGTCGTTTTGCGCGATGGCGTCGGCCAGTGTCGGCGCGTGGATCGTCGGCAGAGTGGTGTTGAGCAGGCCGGCGCGCGCCAGCTCGCCCAGAATCCCCACGATGCCGCCGGCGCGGTGCACGTCCTCGATATGGTATTTGTCCGTCATCGGCGCCACCTTGCACAGGCACGGTACCTTGCGCGAGATGCGGTCGATGTCGGCCATCGTGAACTCCACTTCCGCCTCATGCGCGGCGGCCAGCAGGTGCAGCACGGTATTGGTCGAGCCGCCCATGGAGACGTCGAGCGCCATCGCGTTTTCAAAAGCGGCCTTGGTGGCGATCGAGCGTGGCAGCACGGAATAATCGTCCTGCTCGTAGTGGCGCTTGGCCAGTTCCACGATCAGACGGCCGGCGCGCAGGAACAGCTGCTGGCGGTCCGAGTGCGTGGCCAGGATCGTGCCGTTGCCGGGCAGGGCCAGGCCCAGCGCCTCGGTCAGACAGTTCATCGAGTTGGCCGTGAACATGCCGGAGCACGAACCGCAGGTCGGGCAGGCCGAACGCTCGATCTCGGCCACGTCGGCGTCGGAGACGGTGCTGTCGCCCGCCTTGATCATGGCGTCGACCAGGTCCAGCTTGATGATCTTCTGCGTGCCGTTGACCACCTTGACGACCTTGCCCGCTTCCATCGGGCCGCCGGAAATGAAGACGACCGGGATGTTGATGCGCATGGCCGCCATTAGCATGCCCGGCGTGATCTTGTCGCAGTTCGAGATGCACACCATGGCGTCGGCGCAGTGGGCGTTGACCATGTATTCGACGGAGTCGGCGATCAGGTCGCGCGAAGGCAGCGAATACAGCATGCCGCCGTGGCCCATGGCGATGCCGTCATCGACGGCGATGGTGTTGAATTCCTTGGCCACGCCGCCGGCCGCCTCGATCTCGCGCGCCACCATCTGTCCCAGGTCCTTCAGGTGCACGTGACCGGGCACGAACTGGGTAAACGAGTTGACGACGGCGATGATCGGCTTGTCGAAGTCGCCGTCCTTCATGCCGGTGGCGCGCCACAGGGCGCGGGCGCCAGCCATGTTGCGGCCGTGGGTGGTGGTGCGGGAGCGGTATTGCGGCATGATGGGGTCCTTCCAAAAATGTGAGTGCCTGACTGCGGCGGCGGGCCGGCAAGGGCCAAGACCCTGCGCGCAGTGGGGGTACGCCAGATTGCCTTGCGCGCGCGCCACTGTCAAATATATGATGCACGTGTCTGTGAGTCATATTACATATCACAACATTCAATCCGCATGGAAACGCATATGAATCTTGAGCTGCGCCAGTTGCGCTACTTTGTCACCGTCGCCGAGGAATTGCATTTCGGCCGCGCCGCCGCGCGCCTGCACATGACGCAGCCGCCCCTGTCGCAAACCATCATGGCCCTGGAAGACTTGCTGGGCGCGCCCCTGTTCGTGCGCACCCGGCGCGAAGTGCAGCTGACGCCGGCCGGCACGGCCCTGCTGCCCGAGGCGCGCCGCCTGCTGGCCCAGGCGCAGGACTTGCCGGCGCTGGTGCGGCGGGCCGCGCAGGGCGAGGCGGGCCGCCTGAGCCTGGCCTTCGTCTCGTCGGCCGACTACAGCGTGCTGCCGCCCCTGCTGCGCGCCTACCAGGCGGCCTATCCGCAAGTGCAGATCGCCTTGCAGGAAGCCACCTCCGACCTGCAGCTCGACGAATTGCTGGCCGGGCGCACGGATGCCGGCCTCCTGATCCCGCCCCTGCCCGAGAAGGCGAAGGCGGCGCTCGACTACCTGCCCGTGCTGGCCGAGCCGCTGGTGCTGGCCGCGCCATCCGGCCTCGCCATATGGGCCACGCCGGGCCCCGTGCGCCTGCAGGACGTGCCGCCGCTGCCGCTGATCATCTTCCCGCGCGCGATCTCACCGGCCCTGCACGACGCGATACTGGGCGTCTTCCGCGCCGCCGGCATCACGCCGCAGATCGGCCAGGAAGCGATCCAGATGCAAACCATCGTCAGCCTCGTTTCGGCTGGCATGGGCATCGCGCTTGTGCCACAATCGGTCTCGAACCTGATGCGCCCCGGCGTAGAATACAGGCCGCTGCAGGACGCCACGCCGCTGGTGGAAACGGGCCTGGCCTGGCGCCGCGACAATCCGTCCGCCGTGCTGCAAGGCTTCCTGGCCCTGCTGTGCATGCAAATTGCCGCTGGCGGTCAATAAATTAAGTGGCCGCTAAGGCAAAAAAGCTGCCGCAGGGCCATACTACGCAACCTTCGCTTTAAACAAAGAAAGAAACCCCATGCTGATACACCCGATGCCCAATCCGATTGCCATCCAGATCGGCCCGCTGGCCGTGCACTGGTACGGCCTGATGTATGTGCTGGCCTTCGCCCTGTTCATCATCCTGGGCCGGGTGCGCATCAAGCAGCCGCATATCGCCGCGCTGGGCTGGAAGAAGGAAGACCTCGACGACATGCTGTTCTACGGCATGCTGGGCGTGGTGATCGGCGGCCGCCTGGGCGAAGTGCTGTTCTACCGCCCCGCATACTTCATGCACAATCCGCTCGAAATCTTCATGGTCTGGCATGGCGGCATGTCCTTCCATGGCGGCTTCCTCGGCGTCATCGTCGCCATGTACCTGTGGAGCCGCAAGGCGGGCCGCAACCTGTTCGACGTGCTCGACTTCATCGCCCCGCTGGTGCCGCTCGGCTACGCGGCCGGCCGCCTCGGTAACTTCATCAATGCCGAATTGCCGGGCCGCATCGCGCCGGACACCCTGCCGTGGGCCATGCAATGGCCGGGCATTCCGTATCCCGTGCACCCGTCGCCGATCTACCAGATGCTGGTCGACGGCATCCTGGTGTTCATCATCCTGTGGCTGTACGCGCGCAAGCAGCATCCGCGCATGGCCGTGGGCGCCATGTTCACCCTGCTGTACGGCTGCGCGCGCTTCTTCACCGAGTACTTCCGCACGCCGGACTGGGAAGTCGTGTGGCTGGGCGTGCCGATCACCTCGGGCCAGATGCTGTCGCTGCCGATGATCGTCGGCGCCATCGCGCTGCTCGTCTGGGCCTATAAGAGCCAGGTGATGGCGACGCCGCCGACCAAGGCGCGCGCGGCCCAGGCCTGACACGCCGTTCCAGGCGGATGGCGGCGGCACGCGCCGCGCCATCCGCCCCCCTGCCTGGCGTGATCCGCCACAATCTTTCCCTCTATGCATTAAAATTTCCCAATGGAATAGACTTGCTTTTGGGATAAGGGGTATGATCGTTTTACCCTGCCGCCAAACCAAGGCAGGCGCTCATGATCTGACGGACATTCGAGCCAGGGAGCCCAGCCTATGCAGCTTGCCAGGAAGACCACGACGTTCTGGATGACCGTGGGCGCCGCCTATCTACTGGCGCAGCTGGCCCTGACGGCGTTTGCCGGCCAGCATGCCGCGACCGTGGGCTACCTGTTCAACCTGCTGGCGCCCTTGCTGGCCCTGGCCGCCTGCTGCCGCTGCGCCCGCCTGAGCGCGCCCGGCATCGTGCGCACGGGATGGGGCCTGTTCGCGGCGGCCATGCTGTTCTGGAGCGTGGGCATGGCGCTGTCCGCCTGGCAGGACCTGAGCGGACAGGTGGCGTCCGACGCCACGTATTTCTCCGATTTTGCCTATTTCATGTATGGCGCGCCCCTGCTGCTGGCCATTTCCTCGGTCAGCGACCAGCATCCCTCGCGCAGCCTGCAATGGCTGGACGCCGTGCAAGTCTTGCTGGCAGCCTATCTGGCCTATACGGCCATCTTTTCCGTCTCGCCATTTGCCCAGCGCTCGATCGCGCCGATTCCCGCCAGCCTGCTGGTGGTGACGTACAACGTGGAAAACCTGGTCCTGGCCTGCTGCGCCTCGCTGCGCCTGCTGGCGCACCGCCGGGATGGCGAGCAGGGCCGCTTTTACCTGCTGCTCAGCGTTTTCCTGTGGTGCTACGCCGGCTGCGCCGGCGCCTACAATTACCTGACCCTGCATGCGCTCGCCGGGCCGATCCTGACCGAGTTGCTGCCAAGCGTGCCATTCCTGCTGCTGGCCGTGCTGGCTGCGCAAACCGGGCCGCAGGAGGAAGCGACCCGGCCACGGCATGCCCCGCCGCCGCTGACATTGCTGATCGACAACTTCAGTCCCATCTTCTTCACGGCGGCCTTGCTGGGATTGGGTTTCGTCGTGCTGCGCGACCATTTCTACCTGGCGGCCACCTCGCTGTTTGTCGCGCTGACCGTCCACGCGCTGCGCTCGGCCACCCTGCAAAGCCGCTACATGCAAAGCGAGCTGGCCTTGCGCACCGCGCACGAGCTGCTGGAAAAACTGTCGCTGACGGATGGCTTGACGGGCGTCGCCAACCGGCGCTGCTTCGACCAGACCCTGCAGGGCGAATGGCAGCGCGCAGCGCGCGACGGCAAGCCGCTAGCGCTGCTGATCATCGATATCGATTTCTTCAAGAGCCTGAACGACACTTTTGGCCATCCGTATGGCGACGCCTGCCTGGTGCAGATTGCCGCGGCCCTGCGCTCGGCGCTACCGCGCGCCAGCGACCTGGTGGCGCGCTTTGGCGGCGAGGAATTTGCCGCCATCCTGCCAGCCACCGGACTGGCCGGCGCGCAGGCGGTGGCGCAAAAGATGCAGGAAGCGATCGCCGCGGCCGCCATCGCCCAGGCCCCGTCGCGCGGCGGCCAGGTGACGGCCAGCATCGGCGTGGCCCTGAATACCGGTTGCCCGGCGCCGGAACAATTGCTCGCCGCCGCCGACCGGGCCCTGTACCGGGCCAAGCAACATGGCCGTAACCGCATCGAGGTCGATGCCACGCCGGCGCCTAGGCTGTCAACTTGCCTGTAATGACCTTCCATTGCGCCGGCGTCACGGGCGTGATGGACAAGCGGCTGCCCTTCTTCAACAGCAGCATGTCTTCCAGTTCCGGCATCTGGCGCATTTCAGACAAAGGCAGCAGCGCCGTCTTCCTGAGGCCGCGCACGTCGACGCTGATCCAGCGCGGCTGCTCTGGCGTGGCTTTCGGATCGAAGTACTTGCCGCCCTCTTCAAACTGGCTGTGATCGGGATACGCGCCGCTGGCCACTTCGGCCACGCCGGCCACGCCCGGCTGCGGGCAGCTGGAGTGATAGAACAGCACGCCATCGCCCACTTTCATCCCATCGCGCATGAAGTTGCGCGCCTGGTAATTGCGCACGCCAAACCACGGCATGGTGTGCTGCGGCGCCGCCATCAGGTCGTCGATGCTCACTTCATCCGGTTCCGATTTCATCAGCCAATATTGTTTCATCAAATCTCCCGCATCAAGGCAACAGACGTAAAAAAACGGTTGCGCATCGTGATGCCGCAACCGTTTTCAGTTGTACTACAAATTGGGCCCCGCCTGTGCCGCTATGCCGGCATCCCGAACCAAACGGTTCAAGGTGGTCACGTTAGTTCAATTTCGGGTTCGTCGAACGAGCGACGCTCACTCCCATCAAACAAAATTCGCAACCGATGCGCATAAATGGTTCAAGGAATATATGGCAATCGCGAACACCGCAGGGTAGACCCAAGTTTACTCCTTTGGTCGCGCATCGCAAAGACAAATCGTCGCGTACGCGCTTAAAAAAGGTTTTCCTGGGGCGTCAGTGCGCTGTCCAGGACGGTATGCATGGCCGAGATCTTTTGCTTCACTTCCAGTATCGTCAATTCCGACAGCGGACCTTGCGGTGACTTGACGGAGAGAAACTCTGCCGCCACGCCCAGCGCGGCCAGCACGGCAATGCGGTCGTTGCCCTTGACCTTGCCGGCGTCGCGGATGGCCTTCATCTTGCTATCGAGATAGATCGCCGCTTCGCGCAAGGCGCGCTCTTCGCCATCGCGGCACACCATGCTGTAGGCCTGGCCCATGATATTGACATCGACACGCGGCATTACGCTTCCTTCTCGTTCTCGGCAAGGTGATCGCCGGTGACAGCGGCGGCTTCGGAAGCGGCTTGCTCCAGGCCGGCCTGCACCAGTTCCGGGATTTTTTCCAGCAAGGCTTCCACGCGCTCCTGCGCCTCGCGCATGCGTTGCACATACAGCGCGTTTTCGGCGGCCAGGGCGACATTGTCCTTGCGCAACTGCGCGTTTTCACGGCGCAGCGCGTGGGTCATTTCGGCCAGCAGGCCGATTTTGTCGGATAATTCGTTGAATTCGGAAATCATCCCGCCACTATAGGGCGGACGCTCCCCGGGCGTCAATCGAATCAGGCCGCTGTCACACATATTTACATCAATGCAGCGCAGTTGCCGTGAAATACATGCTTTTTAACGCCACGGCGCGCTTGCCGCCCTGCAGCAGGCCGTCCTAGCGATGCCCTTCGAAGTCCGGTTCGATGTCCAGGCTGCCGTAGCGGTTTTCGCACGCACGGCGCGTCAATTCCTGCTTGCCGCCCTTGCCGTCGAGCACCATCGTCAAGTCGCGACACGTGGTAAAACTGCCAGGCTTGGTGCCGGTCGCGGATGGCGTCAAGGTCACCAGCAAGGCCTGGGCATTGCCCAGCCCCTTGTTGCTCCACTGGCGGCTCTTGCCATCCTCTTCATCCTTCAAGGTGCGCACGGCCGCCTTCAGCAGCGATGCCTGCTCTTTGGCATTCAGCTTGGCCACCGTCACGTCCGACAGGAAGGGCGGATACACGACGGGCGCCGGGCCCTTGCCCTGCACATCCCAGTTGCCGCTGTTCTGCGAACAGGTGCGGCGGCTCAGGTCCTGCGTCTTGCCGCCCGCCGTGACGACGAACTTCAGGTCGCGGCACATGTGCGCCTTCAGGCTGTGCTCGGTCATGCCGGAATTGCTGAAGTTATACGTGGCTTTCACCAGCACGCCGCGGTCGCCGCCGTTGTCCCACACATGCGCTTCCTGGTCGTCGTCATCCTTGTTCAAGTCGTTGAACAGGTCATTGAGCAGCATTTCCTTTTCCAGCGGCGTCAGGGTCGCCACGGTGATCTCGTCGACGATGGTGGCCGCTGGCGCGGCAGCCGTTTGCGCGACGGCATGGCCCAGGCAAGCGAGGCCGATGACGGCGGCGCCTAGCAGGCGCAGCGCGGGGCGGGAAACAGGATAGGGCATGATGTGCTGCATGGTGTGCTTTCTGGCGCAGTGGCGATATTGATATGTAATATCAATCATCTTATCAAATTTCATAGTGAAATCTGTTTCCTGTGTGTACAGGAACGCCCCCCATCCGGACGACATGCTAGAGTCGCTGCTGTTGCTGACGCCCGGGAACTTGGCTTGCGCCAGCGCAAACCCTGCGTAAATGCAGGCTGCGCAGAACGTCTATGCATATCTTCCCGGAGAATAAGCCCTTGAATAAGCCCCCTACCGTCCCTATAATTAGCACTCGTTAGTAGAGAGTGCTAACAAACTCTTTCGTAGCAATCCTCAGGAAATGATGGTGCTTGCCAGGCCACTGCAGGGAATGCTACGCGGCGGGCGACGCCGCGATGCACCACTGCCGGATACGGGCAAGGACAGGATGACATGGGGTTTGCTTGACCGTTGCGGGCTGCTTTCAACGGCGGTCACTGAAAGCAGGCCTGGCGCTGTGCCAGGCATGTATTCATTTAGCAACACTTATCCATTGAACTTTAAGGAGTTTTGTATGAATCTGCGCCCATTGAACGATCGCGTCATCGTCAAACGCCTCGACCAGGAAACCAAGACTGCGTCCGGCCTCATCATTCCTGATGCAGCTGCTGAAAAACCGGATCAAGGCGAAGTCCTTGCCGTAGGCAATGGCAAGATTCTCGACGACGGCAAAGTCCGTCCTCTGGATGTCAAAGTGGGCGACCGCGTCCTGTTCGGCAAGTACGCCGGCCAAACCGTCAAAGTTGACGGCGATGAGCTGCTGGTCATGCGCGAAGAAGACATCATGGCGATCGTCGTCAAGTAATTGTTTCCACGTTGTAGACAGATACATCCCGAAACTCAGGAGAATTGAACATGGCAGCTAAAGAAGTAGTATTCGGCGACGCAGCGCGCGCCAAGATGGTCGAAGGCGTCAACATCCTCGCCAACGCAGTCAAAGTAACGCTGGGCCCGAAAGGCCGCAACGTGGTCCTGGAGCGCTCGTTCGGCGCCCCTACCGTCACCAAGGATGGTGTGTCGGTAGCGAAAGAAGTTGAACTCAAAGACAAGCTCATGAACATGGGCGCGCAAATGGTCAAGGAAGTTGCTTCCCGCACCAGCGACAACGCCGGCGACGGCACCACCACCGCGACCGTGCTGGCACAAGCCATCGTGCGCGAAGGCATGAAGTTCGTTGCCGCCGGCATGAACCCGATGGACCTGAAGCGCGGTATCGACAAAGCTGTTGCAGCAACCGTCGAAGAACTGGCGAAAATCGCCCGTCCTTGCACCACGACCAAGGAAATCGCCCAGGTTGGCGCGATCTCGGCCAACTCGGACTACTCGATCGGCGAGCGTATCGCTGAAGCGATGGAAAAAGTCGGCAAGGAAGGCGTTATCACCGTTGAAGACGGCAAGTCGCTGAACGACGAGCTGGACATCGTTGAAGGCATGCAGTTCGACCGCGGCTACCTGTCGCCATACTTCATCAACAACCCAGAGAAGCAAGTTGCCGTACTGGACAGCCCATTCGTCCTGCTGTGCGACAAGAAAATCTCGAACATCCGTGACCTGCTGCCGGTACTGGAACAAGTCGCAAAAGCTGGCCGTCCACTGCTGATCATCGCCGAAGACATCGAAGGCGAAGCGCTGGCGACCCTGGTTGTGAACAACATCCGCGGCATCCTGAAAACCTGCGCAGTGAAAGCACCTGGCTTCGGCGACCGCCGCAAAGCCATGCTGGAAGACATCGCTGTCCTGACGGGCGGCCAGGTGATCGCTGAAGAAGTCGGCCTGACCCTGGAAAAAGTGACCCTGGCCGAACTGGGCCAGGCGAAACGCATCGAAGTGGGCAAGGAAAACACCATCGTTATCGATGGCGCCGGCGAAGCTGCCTCGATCGAAGCACGCGTGAAACAAGTGCGCGTACAGATCGAAGAAGCGACCTCGGACTACGACCGTGAAAAACTGCAAGAGCGCGTAGCCAAACTGGCTGGCGGCGTTGCCGTGATCAAGGTTGGCGCAGCCACCGAAGTCGAAATGAAAGAGAAAAAAGCCCGCGTTGAAGATGCACTGCACGCAACCCGCGCTGCCGTCGAAGAAGGCATCGTGCCTGGCGGCGGCGTAGCCCTGCTGCGCGCACGCGCCAACATCACGGTCAAGGGCGACAATCCTGATCAAGATGCCGGTATCAAGATCGTCCTGCGCGCAATGGAAGAGCCACTGCGCATGATCGTGCAAAACGCTGGCGAAGAAGCTTCGGTCGTCGTGGCAGCCGTACTGGCTGGCTCGGGCAACTACGGCTACAACGCTGCCAACGGCACGTATGGCGACATGGTTGAAATGGGCGTCCTGGACCCAGCCAAAGTGACCCGTTCGGCGCTGCAAAACGCCGCTTCGATCGCTTCGCTGATGCTGACGACCGACTGCATGGTCTGCGAAATCGCTGACGACAAGGCAGGCGGCGGCATGGGCGGCGGCATGGGTGGTATGGGCGGCATGGGCGGCATGGACGGCATGATGTAATGTCCTGCGGCTCCGCGCGCAGGCGACGGCGCGCGGAGCCGCCTGCGCCGGGCAGGAACAGGCAGACCAAAAGCTGCCAGTGCCTCCCCGGCGGCCCCGAAAAGCTATCTTCTACGGAAGGTAGCTTTTTTTTCGCCTGTTGACGTGGCCAGCCCGCTTGGCAAGCCCGGCGATTGCCGGCCTGTGCGTTTTGCTTTAGCATGGCCGCCATCGACCTTCTTTCTCACGCCCACACCACCATGCCGCCACGCGCCTCCTCTTCCAAAACCGCCATCATCGCCGGCACCCTGGCCGGCTTGCTGGCCGCCGCCCTGGCCGCCTTTTACGTCTACCAGCAGCCCGCGCAGCACGGCAGCAATGCCCCGGCCGCGAGCAGCCAGACGGCGGCGCAAGAGCAGAATGCGCGCGCCGTCGATGCGCTGATGGCCTTGCCCGAGATCAAGGCATGGTCGGCGCATATCGAAAAAGCCTCGGCCGGCCGCGCGCATGGCGCCGTGATGGAAACGTCACCCGAGACGCGCCTCGTCGATGGCCAGCCCTACTATCAGCTGAGCTTTTTCGAAAGCACGCCGGACGCGGCTCACCGTTGGGAAAGCTTCGTCGTCTCGCCGGACGGCAAGCGCATCCTTATCGACGACATCGTCAGCGGTGACCTGCTGAGCCTGGAACAATGGCGCAAGGACAGCGCGCCCATGCAGCGCATCGCCACGCAGTAAGCCCGCCTACGCCGGCGCGCCCTGCGGCGCCGCGCCGCGCACGCGCGCCACCCACCACACCGTCCACAGCGACAAGGCCGCCGCCAGCCAGCCATTCCAGCCATAGCCGCCGATGTGGCCGGCCGCATCCGTCTGCAGGGTCAGGCCGCCCAGCCAGGCGCCGAGTCCGCTACCCAGGCTTTGCAGGGCCGAATTGGCGCTGAGGAAGGCGCCGCGCTTGCGCGGCTCCGGGATGGTCGTCAGCAGTGCCTGCAGCGGTATCGTGCGCCCCGACACGAGGGCCATAAAGAATGGAAACACCAGCATCAGCGCCAGCAGCGGCAACTGGGGCAGATGCGTCATGAACAGCAGCGGTGCGATCGACAGCAACGAGACCCAGCGATAGACCTGCTGCTTGCCGGCCCGGTCCGCCCAGCGGCCGATCAGGCGCGCCGTGAAGATCGTGGCGCAGCCGCCCGCCAGGTAGACCCAGGTGACGTCGGCCGGCGCCAGGCCCATATTCCCCACCAGCACGGGCGAAATGAAGGGAATTACCAGCATGCCCGCCGTCATGTTGACAATGGACAAGGCAAACGCCTCGAGGTGGCGCCGTTCGCGCAGCAGCGCCAGCAGGTTCGGCAGCACCTGGCGCAACGGCGTCGGGGCCGCGCCCATGTGCGCCGTCAGCGACGGCAGCACGCGCGCCGCGCCCAGCCAGATCAGCAGCGACAGCACGACCAGCAGGAAAAAGGGCGAAGGCCAGCCGAAGTGCGCGGCCAGCACCACGCCGATCGGCACGCCGCCCACGGCCGCCATGGCAAACGAGGTCATGACGATGCCGGTGGCCGCGCCGCGCCGCTCGGCGGGAATCACGTCGCCGATGATGGCCATGACGATGGCACCGAGCACGCCGCCCGTCAGCCCCGCAAACGCGCGCGACCACAGCAGCACGTGGAAGTTCGGCGCCAGCGCGCAGGCCAGGTTCGACACGGTAAACAGGCAAAACATGGTCAGCAGCAGCTTCTTGCGGTCGAAGCGGTCGATATACGTGGCCGCCAGCAAGCCGGACAAGCCGGCGCACCAGGCATAGGCCGAGACGGCGCCGGAGACGGCGGCCGGGCCGATATGGAATGCCTGCATCAGCTGGGGCGCCAGCGGCATCATCACCATGAAATCCATGATGACGGTAAATTGCGTCAGCGCAAGCAACCACAGCATCGCGCGCTCGCGCGCCGGCGTCAGCATGGGCACCGGCATGGACAGCGGCGCGGGCGTCATGCCAGCGCCTCGATGTCGGCACGCGCCCGGCGCAGGATGGCGCGCATGGCGTCCAGCCGGCTGGCATCGGACTCGCCCGCGCGCCCGCGCGCCAGCACCGCCGCCTTCAGCTCGTGCATCAGGTGGCGCAAGTCGTCGTCCGCGCCAGCCGGCGCATCCACCCTGGCGGCGATGGCGTCCACATAGGCGCGGTTGGCGGCCAGGAAGGCCAACCCCTCGGGCGTGATGCTGTGCAGTTTCTTGTTACCGTCGAGGCTGACGGCCACGTAACCGTGGCCCACGAGGCCATGCATGAGCGGATAGATGGCGCCGGGACTCGGCGCATACGCGCCGCCGGCACGCTGTTCGATGGCCTTGATGATGTCGTAGCCATGGCGCGGCTTGTCGGCGATCAATTGCAGTACGAGGTAGCGCAGGGTGCCCGCGTCAAACATCTTCGGGCCGCGCGCGGCGGGAACAACGCTGGCAACGGCGCCCGGCGCATCGCCCTGGCTGTGCGGGGCGGCGCGCAACAGCTGGTCGCCGCGATGGAAGTGCAGCATGGTGGCTCCTTAAGATATATCTCAATAAGATATATCTTATGTTCGAATATGGCGCAGCGCAAGGTTTACTTTCTGGCATCGAAGCCCGATACTCGCCGACATGCCTGCCCACACTGTCCGTCCCCTCGCGCCCGACGACGCTGCCGCCTACCGCGCGCTGCGCCTGGCCGGCATCGCCGAACTGCCCGCCGCCTTCTGCACCACGCATGCGGCGGAAAGCGGCTTGCCGCTGGCACAGATCGCCCAGCGCCTGCAGACGACGCCATACCAAATAATATTTGGCACTTTCAAAGGAGAACAGTTGATCGCCATGGCTGGCCTGCGCCGCGAGCCGATTGCCGTCGTACACGACAAAGCCAGCCTGTGGGGCGTCTACGTGGCGCCGCAGGCGCGCGGCCAGGGCGTCGGGCGGCAGTTGCTGCGCGCCGCCATCGCCCATGCCAGCAGCATCCCCGATCTGGCCCGGCTGCGCCTGGCCGTGGCGCAGGACAACCATGCGGCGCTGACCCTGTACCTGGCATGCGGTTTCGTGCTGGCGGACGAAGCGGCATCGCATGGCATGTTGCAAATGCAATTAGTACTGCCGCGTCCTGCCATCGCAACGACGCAAAGTAATGTCTTTATGAAAATCAATACCTTACAATTCCTTGCGAAATAGCCAAGGGGCCGTTTTTTCTGTTGCAAGCAAACGCGGCAGGCCTTAGCATCGCGGCTTACAAAAAATACTTGGGGAGAGCCAATGTCATCGGCCGAGACACAAACCGCCACGGGAAAAATGCCGCGGCAAATACCGTACATCATCGCCAACGAAGGCTGCGAACGCTTCAGCTTTTACGGCATGCGCAACATCCTGACGCCATTCCTCATCAGCACCTTGCTGCTGATGATCCCGATCGACCAGCGCACGGGGGAAGCCAAGCACGTCTTCCATACCTTCGTCATCGGCGTGTATTTCTTCCCGCTGCTGGGCGGCTGGCTGGCCGACCGCTTCTTTGGCAAGTACAACACCATCTTCTGGCTCAGCCTCGTGTATTGCGCCGGCCATGCCTGCCTGGCCGTCTTTGAAAACAATGTCAACGGCTTCTATTTCGGCCTGTTCCTGATCGCCTTCGGCTCCGGCGGCATCAAGCCGCTCGTGGCCTCGTTCGTCGGCGACCAGTTCGACCAGACCAACAAGCACAAGGCCAAGCTGGTGTTCGACCTGTTCTACTGGATCATCAACTTCGGCTCCTTCTTCGCCTCGCTGCTGATGCCGATGTTCCTGCGCGACTACGGTCCGTCGATCGCCTTCGGCATCCCCGGCGTCATGATGCTGGCCGCCACCATCGTCTTCTGGATGGGCGCCAAGAAATACGTGCACGTGCCGCCGGCACCGCCGAATCCCGATTCGTTTACCCGCGTGGCACGCACCGCCCTGCTGGCGCAAGTGGACAACGGCTCGCGCCCGGGCCTGTACGTGGCCTACGTCGGCGTGGCCGGCGCCCTGTTCTCGTTCTACATGATCCCGGACTGGGGCTTCGTCATCTCGGCCTGCTCCGCGCTGGTCCTGCTGCTGGCCTTCGGCAGCATCGGCACGGCCATGCAACTGGAACGCGCGCGCGGCATCCACCCGGACGAAGCCGTCGAAGGCGTGCGCGCCGTGCTGCGCATCCTCGTCATCTTCGCCCTCGTGACGCCGTTCTTCTCGCTGTTCGACCAGAAGGCGTCGACCTGGATCGTGCAGGCCAACACCATGGAAAAACCAAGCTGGTTCCTGCCGGCGCAGATGCAGGCGCTGAACCCGATGCTGGTGATGCTGCTGATACCGTTCAACAACCTGGTGCTGTACCCGATGCTGAACCGCTTCGGCATGGAAGCGACGGCGCTGCGCCGCATGACGGCCGGCATCGGCTTTTCCTCGCTGGCCTGGATCGTCATCGGTCTCTTGCAGCTGGCCCTCGACAGCGGCAACGCCGTCTCCATCATGTGGCAGATCCTGCCGTATGCCCTGCTGACCTTCGGCGAGGTGCTGGTCTCGGCCACGGGCCTGGAGTTTGCCTACAGCCAGGCGCCCGTCTCGATGAAGGGCGCCATCATGAGCTTCTGGAACCTGTCGACCACCGTCGGCAACCTGTGGGTGCTGATCGTCAACAAGAGCGTCATGAACGAAGGCGTGATCGGCAAGATTGCCGAGAGCGGCATCAGCGTGACGGCCTTCCAGATGTTCTTCTTCGCCGCCTTTGCCGCCGTTGCCATGATGGCCTTCGGCCTGTACGCGAAGCGCTACAAGATGGTCGACAACTACCGCCAGGCGGTCGTGCCAGCCAAGGCGTGATGCTGGTTTGATCTGCCGCAATGAAGAAGGGCGCACCATGTGCGCCCTTTTTTTATGTCGTCACCGTCGGCGCATCACGCCCCGTGCGCTGGCGGATCTGCGCCAGCCGCTCCGCCACGCCGATCAGGCCGGCCAGCGCTTCCTGGGTCGGCAGGTCGTGCCGGGCCACGTCGGCTTCGTAACGCTCCAGGTACAAACGCAAGGTGGCGCCCTGCGTGCCCGTGCCCGACAGGCGCAGCACGATGCGCGCGCCGTCCGTCATGATGATGCGGATGCCCTGCTTGCCGGCCACCGCGCCGTCGACGGGATCCGTGTAGCTGAAATCGTCGGCCAGCGCCACCGTGTAGCCATCGACCACCTGCCCCGGCAGCGTGGCCAGCTGCGCGCGCACGGCCTCCATCAGCTGCGCCGCGCCGGCGCTGTCGATATCCTCGTAGTCGTGGCGCGAATAATAGTTGCGGCCATGCGTGGCCCAGTGGGCGCGCACGATCTCTTCCACCGACTGCCGTTTCGCCGCCAGCAGGTTGAGCCAGAACAGGACGGCCCACACGCCATCTTTCTCGCGCACGTGGTTCGAACCCGTGCCGTAGCTTTCCTCGCCGCACAGGGTCGCCATGTCCGCGTCGAGCAGGTTGCCGAAGAACTTCCAGCCCGTCGGCGTCTCGAAGCACGGTATGCCCAGCGCGGCGGCGACGCGGTCGGCCGCGCCGGAAGTGGGCATCGAGCGCGCGATGCCCTTCAAGCCGGCGCGGTAGCCGGGCGCCAGCGTGGCATGCGCGGCCAGGATGGCCAGGCTGTCCGACGGCGTCACGTCGAAGCGGCGCCCGACGATCATGTTGCGGTCGCCGTCGCCGTCCGACGCCGCGCCGAAGTCCGGCGCATCGTCGCTGGCCATGCGCGCGATCAATTCCTGCGCGTTGACGGGATTCGGGTCCGGATGGCCGCCGCCGAAGTCTTCCAAGGGCACGCCGTTGATGACGCTGCCCTTGGGAGCGCCCAGCATGCCTTCCAGGATGGCGCTCGCGTACGGGCCGGAAACGGCGTGCATGCCGTCAAAGCAGATGCGCAGGCCGCCCGCGAACAGGGCGCGGATGGCGTCGAAATCGAACAGCCGCTGCATCAGCTCCGCGTAATCGGCGACGGGGTCGATCACCTCGACGCTCATCTGCTCGATGCGCGCCAGTCCCGGCGCATCGAGGTCGATGTCGGCGGCGTCGCTGATGCGGTATTCGGTGATGGCTTGCGTGCGCGCAAACATGGCTTCGGTAAGCTTTTCAGGCGCCGGGCCGCCGTTGCCGATGTTGTACTTGATGCCGAAATCGCCGTCGGGACCTCCCGGATTATGGCTGGCCGACAGGATGATGCCGCCGCTGGCGCCATGCTTGCGGATCACGCAGCTGACGGCCGGCGTCGACAGAATGCCGCCCTGGCCCAGCAGCACGCGCGCGTAACCATGCGCCGCCGCCATGCGCAGCACCGTCTGGATCGCCGTGCGGTTGTAATAGCGGCCATCGCCGCCCAGCACCAGGGTCTGGCCGCGGCAGTCGCCGAGCGTGTCGAACACGCTTTGCACGAAGTTTTCCAGGTACTGCGGCTGGCTGAACTGCCCCACCTTCTTGCGCAACCCCGAGGTACCCGGCTGTTGGCCGGCAATCGGCGCCGTGTTGATGATTTGAATAGCCATGTTATCTCCATATCAACTATGGATGGTAATGCATGTGGGATGCGCCGCAAAGCGTTGTACACCTGCCACGGTGCGGTAAACCGCTTAGCACGGCGGCCCACGGCGGCCCGCCATGCAATATAATGAGAATCATTCTCATATGTGGCATGCCAGGCTGCACTTTCAACAAGACATCGGACGCCGTGGTTGCACGCTACTATCAAGAACTGCTCAATTTCTGCTGGCGCAGCCTGCGCAACCGCGAAGCCGCTGCCGACCTGGTACAGGAAAGCTATGTGCGCGTGCTGGGCGCGCAAAGCGTGCCGGACGGCGCCAGCCGGGAAGAGCACGCCATCCGCGAACCGCGCGCGCTGCTGTACCACACGGCGCGCAACCTGCTGATCGACAATCACCGCCGCGCCGCGCTGCGCCAGTACGATGCGCTCGACGCCATGCCGGAAGCGGCGCATCCGGCCGCGCCATCGCACCTGCAGCCGGAACAGGCGCTGCAGGGCAGCCAGGACTGGCAAGCATGCGTGGCCGCCATCGACGCCCTGCCGCCCCGCTGCCGCGACGCCTTCGTGCTGCACATCTTCGAGGAATTGCCGCACGCGCAAATTGCCGCGCGCATGGGCATTTCCGTGAGCATGGTGGAAAAACATATCGCGCGCGGCATGCTCAGTTGCCAGGCACAGTTGCATTCTTTGCGGGAAGCCACATAATGGCGCCCATGACCGCACTTCCACCCCGCCACGATTTCGGCCCTTCCGCCCAGGACGAGGCGGACGCGCGCGCGCATGCGCGCTTTGCGGCAACGCAAGATCCCGTGGCGCTGGCGGCGGCCACCTGGTTCAGCCGGCGCGGCAATCTTGATGCCCCGGGCCAGGCCGCGTTTGCCGCCTGGCTGGCGGCCGATGCGCGGCACGCCCACGCGTATGCGCAGCTGCAGCACACGCAGCGGGCGGTGCGCCGGATTCCCGCACAGGTCGCCGCGCGCTGGACGGTGCCCCCGGCTGCCCCCGCCCCAGCCTCCGCGCCCCGCCGCCACTGGCTGCGCGCATTGCCGTATGCGGCGGCCGCCATGCTGCTGCTCGGCGTGGGCGCGGGCGGCTACCAGTGGTGGCAACAACCCACGTTCAGCCAGTCCTATGCCACCGCGCGCGGCCAGCGCCTGACCGTTGCCCTGCCCGATGGCAGCACGGTGCAGCTCGACACGGCCACGCGGCTGCACGTCACCCTGTACCGCCAGCGGCGCGCAGTGCGCCTGGCGCAGGGCGAAGCGCTGTTCCAGGTGCAATCCAGGCAGGGCCAGCCATTCGAGGTCGCGGCCGGCCCGCTGCGCGTGACGGTGGTGGGTACGCAATTTTCCGTGCGGAATACCCTCGATCACGACGGCAGCCTGCGCGTGGCCGTGCAGCACGGCCATGTGCGCGTGGCGGGCGCGCAGCCGGACGCCATCGACCTGCTGGCGGGCCAGGGCGTGACGGCCGATGCGGCCGGCCGCCTGTCGGCCATCGCCAGCCTGGCGCCCGGCAGCGTGGCGCCGTGGCGCGAAGGCCGCGTCACTTTCGAGAACGTGCCGCTGAGCGTGGCGCTGGCCGAATTCGAGCGCTATGGCGACACGGGCTTCGTCGTGCGCGATCCGGCCGTGGCGCGCCTGCGCATCGGCGGCAGCTTCAGCCTGACCCAGCTCGACCGCTTCGCCGCCGCCCTGCCGCAACTGCTGCCCGTGCAGATCGTGCGCAGCGGCACCACCAGCACGATCGGCATGGCGCCGAAAGCGTCCGCGCAAGCGCCATCGATGCAACTGCCGCAAAATAAATACAAATAATTCGCATTCGCAGGTGAGGATTTCCGCCGCTGCTGCGTCTACCTCGTTAATCGACAACAAATTAACCTGGAGAAATGCAACATGTGGTCCCACCGCTGCAATCTGACACCCGCCCCCCTCGCCCTGGCCGCCATGCTGGCCCTGGGCACTCTTCCCCTGGCGCAGGCGCAAACCTGGCCCACCGTTAAACTGACCATCGCCGCCCAGCCGCTGGGCCAGGCCCTGAATGAACTGGCGCGGCAAGCCAATCTGCAACTGCTGTTCGCCCCCGAACTCGTGGCCGGCAAGACGGCGCCCGCCGTCAGCGGCACCCTGAGCGTGGCCGACAGCCTCGAGCGCCTGCTGGCCGGCAGCGGCCTGGCCGCCAGCATCGACGGCAACAGCGTCATCATCCGCCCGGCGCCCGCCGCCACGGGCAAGGTGGCGACCCTGGCGGAAATCACCGTCAGCGCCCGCCAGGACGCCAATGCGGAGACTGAACTGACGAAATCGTATGCGGCGCAGGCGGTAAGCATCGGCAAGGGCCAGCAAAGCCTGCGCGAGATTCCCCAGTCCGTCTCCGTGCTGACGCGCCAGCAGCTGAACGACCAGAACCTGCTGAGCCTGGACGACGCCATGCGCGGCGTGACAGGCATCACCGTCGAAGCGAGCAGCACGGGCGGCAACCATGGCAACTTTTATTCGCGCGGCTATGCGCTCGACTCGGTACAGGTCGATGGCGTGATGACGCCGGCCAGCACGGGCAACGACCTGTCGGCCGGCTTCGGCCTGGCCATCTATGACAGGGTGGAAGTGCTGCGCGGCCCCGCCGGCCTGTTCCAGGGCGCGGGCGACCCGGGCGGCACCATCAACCTGGTGCGCAAGCGCGCGCGCGACACCTTTGCCGCCAGCGGCGTGCTCAGCGCGGGCTCCTGGGACCGCTACTACGCGGAAGCGGACGTGACAGGCCCCCTGAGCGCGGATGGCAGGGTGCGCGGCCGCCTGGTGGCCGCCTATGAACACCGGCGCTCCTTCGTCGACCATGTGTATGCGGAAAAACCGCTGCTGTACGGCACCGTCGCCGTCGACGTGGCACCGGGCACCGTGCTGACGGGCGGCATCACCCACCAGCAGTACAGGGGCCGCCCCGCCTTCGGCCTGCCCGCCCATGAAGACGGGCGCCTGCTCGACGTGCCGCGCTCGACCTACCTGGACCCGGCCTGGAACCACATCACGGAAAAGGTCACCGAATACTTTGCCGAACTCGATCACAAGCTCGACAACGGCGGCCAGTTCAAGGTCACCGCCCTGTACCGCGAACAGGATGAACCGTCGCGCAACTTCGGCTGGTCCGACTGCTCGGCCGATCCCGTCACGGGCGACAGCTGCCTGATCAGCTGGAACTACCGCAGCCACTGGAAGACGCAGGGACTCGACGCTTACCTGGCCACGCCGTTCCAGGCCTTCGGCCGCAGCCACGACCTGATCGTGGGCGCCGACTACCGCCAGGTGCACAAGAATTTCCGGTATGGCGGCGGAAACAATGCGCCGATCAACGTCTTCCACCCGGATAACAATGTGCCGCAGCCCAGCTATACTTTCTCCAACGGCAATGACAACCGCACCAAGCAGTTCGGCCTGTACGCGCGCACCCGCCTGCAGGCGACGGACCGGCTGGCCGTCAACCTGGGCGGGCGCCTGACGCATTGGGACAACCATACCGTCAACCGCAACGCGTATTTCAACCAGTTCACCGACGTCAGCAACACCATCAAGGCGAAATTCACGCCGTACGCGGGCCTCGTCTACGAGCTCGACAGGCAGCTGTCGGCCTACGGCAGCTACACGCGCATCTTCTCGCCCCAGAGCACCACGGACGCGGCCGGCCAAACCCTGAAGCCGCGCACGGGCCAGCAGTTCGAGCTGGGGCTGAAGGCCGAGCTGTTCGACAAGAACGTCAACGCGCATGCGGCCCTGTTCCGCATGGAAGATGAAAACCGCGTCATGCCCGACCCGGCCAACCCGCTGTTTTCCATCGGCGCCGGCAAGATGCGCAGCCAGGGCATGGAAGCCGAGCTGAGCGGCAGTCCCCTGCCGGGCTGGAACATCTCGAGCGGCTATTCCTACACCAGCACGCGCACCCTCGAAGGCAGCGACGACCAGAAGGCGCAGCTGTACACCTTCATCGCGCCGCGCCACAATTTCAATGTGTGGACCACCTACCGGCTGGCCGGCGCGCTGGACAAGATCAGCGTGGGCGGCGGCCTGCGCAGCGTCAGCAGCATGTACCGCCTGAACGGCCCCGTGAAATTCGAGCAGGGTCCCGTCACGACGGTGGGCTTGCAGGCCGGCTACCGCCTCAGTCCCAAACTGGAGCTGTCGCTGACGGTGAACAACCTGTTCGACAAGAAATACTACACGCGCGTGTGGGCCGCCTATGGCTCCAACTTCTATGGCGAACCGCGCAACGCCATGCTGACCCTGCGCGGCCAGCTGTAAGCTCCCGCCAGCCGGGCCGACGCACGGCCACCGCAACAATGCGGTGGCCGTTCTCGTTTACAACATCGCACTCTTGCATGTCTCGCAACCCCGCACTATAATAAGAATAGTTCTCATTCACATTTGGACTCTCGCGAGAGTCCGCACCCGGTCGCCTGGCTGGTGCGCGGCTGAATGACACGCTGCGCCAGCCAGGCATCACCGCCAAGCAAGCTCCCCCCATACCACTACACGCCTTGCCGCACGACGGCGGGCGCACGAAAAGAAGGATGCTTCATGGCACGAACACGTTCGCTGGCCGGCACCGTTGCCGCCACGATGACTCCCGCAATCCCGGCATTGCACCTCCGCCCGCTGGCCGCCGCCGTGCATTCGGCCCTGCTGGCGGCGGCGCTGGGCGCCGGCACGGCGCTGGCTGCGGAAGCCCCAGCCAGGCCCGATGAAGCCACCTTGAGCGAAATCAAGGTGCTGGGCCAGCAGGACAAGGCGTCGACCGAGAACACGGGTTCCTACACCACCAAACAGATGGCCACGGCCACGCGCATGGGCCTGTCCATCCGCGAAACGCCGCAATCGATCTCGGTGGTGACGCGCCAGCGCATGGACGACATGGGCTTGAACAGCCTGGCCGAGGTGCTGGTGCAGTCGACGGGCGTGACGGTGCAGGAAAACGATAGCGAACGCACCAATTTCTCGGCGCGCGGTTTTTCCATCGGCAACTACCAGATCGACGGCGTGGCCGTCAATTCGGGCGCCAATGCGCTGTTCGACACGGCCATCTATGACCGCATCGAAATCGTGCGCGGCGCCACGGGCCTGGTCAGCGGCAATGGCGACCCGTCGGCCACCATCAACATGCTGCACAAGCGCCCGGGCAAGGAGTTCGCCGCCTCGGCCGGCCTGACCGTCGGCTCCTGGAGCAAGGTCCGGCTCGAAGGCGACGTCAGCGCGCCACTGAATGCGGACGGCAGCATCCGCGGGCGCGTCGTCGTGGCTGGCCAGAACCGCCATTCCCACCTCGACCTGTACAAGGAACGCAAGCTGGTGGGCGCCGTCATCGTCGAAGCGGACCTGACGCCGGACACCCTGCTGACGGCTGGCATCGACTATCAAAAGAACACGCCGAAAGGCACGAGCTGGGGCACCACGCCCCTGTTCTTCTCGGACGGCACGCCGGCCAACATGCCGCGCTCGTTCAACATGGCGGCCAAGTGGAGCAGCTGGGAACGCGCATTCGAAAACAAATACGTCTACCTCGAGCACCGCTTCGCCAACGACTGGAAAGTCAAGGCCGCCTATGGCCGCCTGGACAGCTCCTCGAACGGCAAGCTGTTCTACGGCGGCAGCGGCTATCCGAACCGCGACGGCTCGGGCCTGGCCGTGTGGAGCAGCGCCTTCCCCTACGATGAAAAACAGGACAATTTCGACCTGTCGGCCAACGGCACCTTCCCCCTGTTCGGCCGCCAACACGACCTGGTACTGGGCGTGAACGGCTGGAAGCGCGTCGGCACGACGAACGAGACGCAGTTCGAGGACCCGCTGCCCTTCGCCACCACCATCCCCGACTTCCGCCACTGGACGGGCGACGTGCCGGAACCAGCCATGCTGCGCACGGGCGCGCGCGACGTCGCCACCACCAAGCAGTCGGGTGCCTTCATCGCCACGCGCATCAACATCATGGACAATCTGAAGGTGCTGGCCGGCGCGCGCATCTCGAAGTGGGAAACGTATAACGACCGCTACGACACTAAAGGCGCCTTCGTGAAGCGCAGCTCCGCCTACAAGACGGACGATGTCGTCACGCCGTACGCGGGCGTGGTGCTCGACGTCAGCAAGAGCACCTCGCTGTACGCCAGCTACACGGACCTGTTCAAGCCGCAGAACCTGAAGGACAAGAACAACGCCTTCCTCGACCCGATCACGGGCAGCAACGTGGAAGCGGGCGTGAAGAGCGAATTCTTCGACGGCGCCCTGAATGGCTCGTTCGCCGTGTACCAGGCCAAGCAGGACAACCTGGGCGAAGAGGATGCGTCCGTGCCGCTGAGCTTCGTGCTGCCGGACGGCAGCCGGCCGTATGTCTCGACGGGCAAGGGCACGAAGAGCAAGGGCTACGAGGCGGAAGTGTCGGGCAGTCCGCTGGCGGGCTGGCAGCTGTTCGCCGGCTACACGCACAGCAAGTCGAAGACGGGCAAGGGCGTGCTGACCAATACCATCCAGCCGACCAACATGCTGCGCGTCTCGACCACCTACCGCCTGCCGGGCCAGCTGCAGAATCTGACCATCGGCGGCGGCTTGAACTGGCAGAACGAGATCTACACGACGGCCACCCTGCCGAACAGGACGAAGACGCGGGTCAGCCAGGGCAGCTACGTGCTGGCCAACCTGATGGCGCGCTACCAGATCAGTCCCAAGCTGGCGGCCACCCTGAACGTCAACAACCTGTTCGACAAGACCTATTTCCGCCGCGTGGGCTTCTATAACGGCGGCTATTACGGCGAACCGCGCAGCGTGGCGCTGAACCTGCGTTACCAGTACTGATGCACCCAGCCGGCCGCCTTCCCACAGGAGCGCGGCCGATTTTCCGTTTCATATAACAAGATAAGGGATACACCATGCACATCACTTCCATCGCGCGCCGCGGCGCCCTTGCCGCCGCCCTGCTGGGCACCGCCATCGTTTCCGGCAGCGCCAGCGCCCACCAGATCTGGCTGGAACAGAACGGCCAGGCGGCCCACGTGTACTTCGGCGAATTCGGCGACAACCTGCGCGAGGCGTCGCCCGGCCAGCTGGACAAGTTCAGCATCGGCCAGGTCACGTGGATCTCGGCCAGGGGCAGCAAGCCGCTGCAGGCGAGCAGGCAGGCGGGCGCCTTCGCGCTGAACGGCAAGGTGGCGCCCGGCGAAAGCATCATCGTCGAGGAACGCAACTACCCGTCGTGGGAAGAGAAAAAGGATGGCAAGGCCACGCGCACCGTGTGGATTCCCGCCGCGCGCCTCGTCGCCGACAGCAAAGCCCAGGCAGCCGCGCTGACGCTGGACCTGGTGCCGACCGGCAAAGCTGGCCAGTTCCAGGTCAGCTACAAAGGCAAGCCGCTGGCAGAAGCCAAGGTCAACGCCGTGGTGCAGTCGGGCTGGGCGAAGGAAGCGTACAGCGATGCGCAGGGCCTGGTCAGCTTCCCGCTGCCCTGGAAAGGCACGTATGTGCTGGAAGTGCAGCACACGGACAAGACGGCCGGCCAGCGTGGCGACGAGCACTATGACAAGGCCATGTACGTCACCACCCTGAGCCTGGTGCAGCCGCAAGGCGCGGCGCCGCTGCCGGCCCCTGCAGCCTTGCCCCCTAGCAAGGATCACGGCTGACCATGCAAGCGCCTGCCATTATCGAAACTGAAACGACTGAAAAAGCTGCGCGCCTGCGCCTGTCCGCCGCGGCGCTGTACCGCCTCGGCGTGGCCTCGCGCAGCGTGGCCGCCATCGCCGGCGGCTACCTGCTGGCGGCGCTGGTCACCATGCTGCTGTCGGTGAGCCTGCCCATGGCCCGCTCGGAAGCCGTCATGACGGCCACGCTGCTGTCGTTTGCCATCTACACCTGCGCCGTGATGTGGGTCTTCGCCACGGCCAGCGCCGTGCGCGCCTGGCTGGGCCTGGCGATCCCCGCCGCCGTCATCGCCGCCATCCTGCACTGGATGGACGCACTATCCTGGAGTCTCGCATGAAAGAAGGTTTCCGCCAGTCGATGGCATGGCTGCACACCTGGTCCGGCCTGCTCGTCTGCTGGATTTTGCTGCTGGTGTTTTGCGCCGGCACGGCCAGCTACTACCGCAATGAAATCACGCTGTGGATGCAGCCCGAGCTGCACGGCGCCGCCGCCAGCAAGGTGACGACGGAGGAAGCGGCCAGCGTCGCGCAACAGGCCATGCAGGAGCGCGCCACGGGCGCCACGCGCTGGTTCATCAGCCTGCCCGGCGAACGCAACCCCGCCACGCAGCTGGGCTGGAGCAAGCCGTCGCAACCGGGCGAAAAGAAGCGCGGACGGCGCGGCAACTTCCATAGCGAAATGGCCGACCCGGCCACGGGCGAAGTGCTGTCCAAGCCGCGCGAGACGCGCGGCGGCGAATTCCTCTACCGCCTGCATTTCGACCTGCACTACATGTCGGCCATCTGGGGCCGCTGGATCGTCGGCTTCTGCGCCATGTTCATGCTGGTTTCCATCATCAGCGGCATCGTCACGCACAAGCGCATCTTCAAGGACCTGTTTACCTTCCGGCCGAAGAAGGGCCAGCGTTCGTGGCTCGATGCGCACAACGTGACGGCCGTGCTGGCCCTGCCCTACCACCTGATGATCACCTACACGGGCCTGGTGACCCTGATGTTCCTGTACATGCCGTCCGGCGCCACGGCCGCCTACAAGGGCGACCAGGACGCCTTCTTCGCCGAAGCGTTCCCGGGCCGCTCGGACGAGCGCAAGGCGGCCGGCGTGGCCGCACCCCTGACGCCGCTGGCGCCGCTCGTGCGCCAGGCCGAGCAGCAATGGGGCGGCAAGGTCGAGCGCATCTCCGTGAACAACCCGGGCGACGCCAACGCCACCATTTCGCTGTCGCGCGCGGCCGGACGCGACATCTCGTCGAAGCAGCCGTCGATGGAATTCGATGGCGTCACGGGCAAGCTGCTGTCGTCCGACGGCGACGCCCTGCCCGGCGCGGCCGCCACGCATGGCGTGATGTACGGCCTGCACATCGCCCGCTTCGGCGGACCGCTGCTGCGCGCGCTGTTCTTCCTGTCCGGCCTGGCCGGTTGCGCCATGGTGGCCACGGGCGCGCTGCTGTGGGCCGTCAAGACGCGCCAGAAGCAGGCCAAGGCGCTGGCCGCCGGCAAGCGCCCCAGTTTCGGCCTGCGCCTGGTGGAAGCGCTCAATATCGGCGCCATCGCCGGCATCCCGATCGCCTTCGGCGCCTACTTCTGGGCCAACCGCCTGCTGTCGGTGACGATGGAAGACCGGCCGAAGGAGGAAATCGCCTGCTTCTTCGGCGCCTGGGCCCTGGCCGCCATCGTCGCCCAGCTGCGGCCTTCGCGCGCCATGTGGCGCATGCAGCTGGCCGTGGGCGCCTTCCTGTTCTGCGCCCTGCCCGTGCTGAACGTCTTCACCAGCGGCTCGCACCTGGGCGCGAGCCTGTTCCTGGGGCGCGGCCCCGTGGCGGTGGCCGCCTTCGACCTGGTGGTGCTGGTGCTGGGCCTCGGCCTCGCGTATGCGGCATACAAGCTCAAGCCCCTGCCCGCGAAGGCGGCCAAGGCGCAAAAAGCAGCGGATGCGGCCAAGCCGGCAACGACGATGGAGGCCGCATGATGGAACTGCTGGCCAATTTCCTCGTCTTCGCCCTGTGCTATGCGGGCCTGTCCTCGCTATGCCTGGCCATGGACCGCCATTATGCGGACCTGCACGGCCGCGGCGCCGAACCGCCCGCGCCGCTGTGCCGTCGCCTGCAGTGGACGGGGTCGCTGGCGCTGGCGGCCGGCCTGGCCTGGGCCATGCATATCGCCGGCGGCGGCTATGGCTTCGTCTACTGGGTCGGCAGCCTGACGGGCTGCGGCTTGCTGCTGATCTGGCTGCTGCCCTACGCCCCGCACCAGGCCATGCGCCTGGCGCGCCTCATCGGCGGCGCGGCCGTGCTGGCCGCCATCGCGCTGGCCTTGTTGTAACGCTGTTGCTGTGCCGCCCGCGTGGCGGCACAGCAACAGCGCATTGCGCCGGCACGCCCACCGCGCTAAAATGAGAATAATTCTTATTTGCATTAAGGTTCTCTCCACCATGCCAGGCAGTCCGTTCGCGCCCACTCCCCTGCTGCCGACGCAGCTGGAAAGCCACTACCGCGCGCACCACGGCTGGCTGGCGCACTGGCTGCAGCGGCGCCTGGGCAATGCTGCCGAAGCCGCCGACCTGATGCACGATACCTTTGCGCGCCTGCTGGCCGGCGCGCCATCGCAGCCGCAAACGCCGGCCCTGCGCGCGCCGAAGGCTTACCTGGCCACTGTCGCCAAACACCTGCTGATCAACCACTTGCGCCGCCAGTCGCTGGAACGCGCGTGGCTGGACGCGCTCGCGGCCCTGCCCGAACACCATGTGCCATCGACCGAACAGCGCGCGGCAATCCTGCAGGCGCTGCAAGCGGTCGACGCCATGCTCGACGGCCTGAAACCGAAGGTGCGCGCCGTCTTCATCATGGCGCAGATCGAAGGCCATGCGTATGCGGAAATCGCCACGCAACTGGGCATCGGCGAGCGCTCCGTGAAGCGCTACATGGCCGAGGCGCTGACCGAATGCGTGCTGCTGGCGCCGGACTTGCTGGCATGAGCAGCGTCGCTCCACCATGTCCCCCGCTGTCGCGCAAGGTGGCGCGCCAGGCCGTCGAATGGTATTTGCTCGAGCAGTCGGGCCAGGCCACATCGGACGACCTGGCGGCGTCAGCCCAATGGCGCGCGCGCGACCCGGAACATGCGCGCGCCTGGAACAGGGTACAGCAGGTGAGCCAGACGGCCGGCCTGCTGCCGCCGGACCTGGCCGCGCCCCTGCTGCGCCGGCCGCGGCGCCGCGTCGCCATGCAGGTGCTGCTGGCGCTGATGGCGGCGCCGGCCGCCTGGCTGCTGGTGCGCCACGAACTGCTGGCCGATTACCGCAGCGGCGTGGGCGAACGGCGCGAGCTGTCCTTGCCCGATGGCGGCACGCTGGCGCTCAATACGGACAGCGCCGTCGATGTGGCGTATGGCGCCGACGAACGCCTGCTGACCCTGCGCCGCGGCGAACTGCTGGTGCAGACGCGCCCCGACCACGCGGGCAGCCGCCCTTTCATCGTTGCCACCCGCCATGGCCGCATCCGCGCGCTGGGCACGCGTTTCACCGTGCGCGTCGATGACGACGGCAGCCGCGTGACGGTGCTCGAACATGCGGTGGAAATCACCCCGCGCGCGCCCTCGGCCACCGTGCGCACGGTCATGGCGGGCCAGCAAAGCCGTTTCGACGCCGGCCACGCCAGCCTGCCTGCGCCCGCGCCGCTGCAGGCCGACGCGTGGGCGCGCGGCATGCTGGCGGCACAGGACATGCGCCTCGATGCCTTCGCTGCCGAATTATCACGCTACCGTCCCGGCCTGCTGCGCGTGGAGCCGCAGGCGGCGGGCCTGCGCCTGTCGGGCGCCTTCCAGCTCGACGACACCGACGCCGTGCTGGAGAGCCTCACGCGCATCCTGCCCGTCGACGTGCTGTACCGCACGCCGTACTGGGTCACCATCGCGGCCCGCAAAAAATAATCGCGAAAAGCTGGCCCCTTTTTTCGCCCCGGCCTGTCCTGTGGGTATTGCAACGACATCTTGCAACGACATTCCACCGGAAAGGCAATACCATGCACCAAGCTCGTTTGACTCCCCTCGCGCGCGCCGTCGGCGGCGCCCTGTTCCTGCTGTCGCTGGCCCAGGCGCCGGCCATGGCGGCCGATGCCGCCGCGCCAGCGGCCACCCAGGTCAGTTTCAGCGTGCCGCCCGGCGCGCTGTCGGCCGCCATCGCCAGCTTTGCCATCGAGGCGAAAGTGAGCGTGGGCGCGGCGGCCGAACTGCTGCAAGGCTTGCGCACGCCGGGCCTGAGCGGCAGCTACACGGTGCCGCAGGCGCTGGCCCGCCTGCTGGCCGGCACGGGCCTGGAAGCGCTGCCCAGCGGCGAACGCAGCTACGTGCTGCGCAAGGCGGGCAGCGCGTCCACCGGCGCGCCGATCGCCGCCACCTTGGATGAAGTGGCCGTCAGTTCCAGCGCCCTGCGCGACGGCACCACGGAAGGCAAGCGCGGCTACGCGGGCCTGACCAGCGCCACGCGCCTGAACCTGTCGCTGCGCGAAACGCCGCAAGCCGTCAGCGTCATCACGCGCCAGCAGATCGAAGACCAGGGCCTGCATACCCTGCAGGACGTACTGGTGCAGGCGCCCGGCATCACGGTCGACCATTCCTCGAGCACGCGCGAATACGACCAGGTGTTTTCACGCGGCTTCGAAGTGACCTCGTACATGTTCGACGGCATCCCGACCAGCAAGAACCTGGAAGCGCGCACCTACGACATGGCCATCTACGACCGCGTCGAGATCATCCGCGGCGCCACGGGCCTGATCAGCGGCACGGGCAGCCCGTCGGCGGCCGTCAACCTGGTGCGCAAGCGCCCGGGCCGCAGCTTTGCCGCCACGGCCGGCGCGCAGCTGGGCTCGTGGGACCGCTACCGCATCGAGGGCGATGTCTCGACGCCATTGACGGCCGACGGCAAGGTGCGCGCGCGCATCGTCGCCGCGCACGAAGAGCAGCGCTCGTTCATCGACCGCTACCGGCAGAAAAAGGACGTGCTGTACGCCATCGTCGAAGCGGACCTGACGCCATCGACGGTGCTCAGCGCCGGCATCAACTACCAGAAGGAAAAGCTGAAAGGCGCGGGACGCGACTTCCCCATCTTCTACAGCGACGGCACGCAGACCCATTTTCCCCGCGCGATGAACGGCACGGCCGCCTGGAGCACGTATGACCGCGAGCAGAGCATGCTGTTCGCCACGCTCGAGCATTATTTCGACAACGACTGGATCGCCAAGATGGCCGTCAGCCGCAGCAGCAACCGGTACGACGCCCTGCAGGGCTTTTCCGGCAATGGCTACCCGGACCGCGTGACGGGCGGCGGCATGGGATTGTGGCTGGCCAACTGGCACAGCAAGCCGCAGCAAACCTCGCTCGACGCCTATGTCAGCGGCCCGTTCCAGGCTTTCGGCCGCCAGCATGAACTGGTGCTGGGCGTGAGCGCCTCTGAACTCAAGACGAATGGCCCCATCTATCCGGGCTGGCGTCTGGACGGCTACACCTACACGGTGCCGGATATCCATCACTGGAATGGCGCCATGCCGGTGCCCGACTACAGCGGCACGCGCCTGGGCAGCTCGTACGACAAGGAACGGGAAAGCGGCGTGTATTCGACCCTGCGCCTGCGCCCGACGGATGCGCTGTCGGTGATCCTCGGCGCGCGCCTGTCATACTGGAAGCGCGACATCCGCAGCGATTATTTCAACGACACGGACCTGTACGACGCCATGCGCGAAAACGGCAAGATCACGCCGTATGCGGGCCTCGTCTACGACCTGGGCCAGCACTGGTCGGCCTACGCCAGCTACACCAGCATCTTCACGCCGCAAAGCCAGCGCGACGTCAACAGCCGCTTCCTGGCGCCGCTCGAGGGCAAGAACTACGAAGTGGGTGCCAAGGGCGAATTCTTCGGCGGCAAACTCACCACCAGCGCGGCCCTGTTCCAGCTGCGCCAGGAAAACCTGGCCGAAGCCGATCCGGGCAATGTCTGGATCATCGGCACGGGCGGCGGCTCCTACGCCTATCACACGGTGAAAGGCGCCACCACGCGCGGCTTCGAGGCGGAAGTATCGGGCCAGCTGCGCCCCGACTGGCAGCTGACGGCCAGCTATGCCTATAGCCGCATCCGCAACGCCGCCGGCGAGCGCATCCAGACCAACCAGCCGCAGAACATGGCCAAGCTGTGGACCACCTGGCGCCTGGCGCAGGGCCTGCCTGGCCTGGTGCTGGGCGGCGGCGTGAACTGGCAAAGCGATATCTACATGGATGACCGCGGGCCGCATGGCGAACGTTTCACGCAGAAAGCGTATGCGGTGGCGGGACTGATGGCGCAATACCAGGTCACGCCGCAGCTGCTGGCGACCCTGAACGTCAACAACGTCTTCGACAAGAAATACTACTCGACGGGCCTGGGCGGCTACTACGGCGATCCGCGCAACGCCATGCTGTCGCTGCGCTACAAGTTCTGAATGGCTTCGCCACTTTTGAGCAGCGCCTCGATGCCTTCGGGCGCCATGGCGCGGCCCAGGAAATAGCCGAACGCCTCGTCGCAGCCCATCTCGGCGAGCAGCTCGAGCTGCTCGCCGTTCTCCACGCCGCCGGCGATGGTGCGCAATTCCAGCGTGCGCGCCATCGCCACGATGGCGCGCACCATGGCGCCGTCGCCGCCCGGCTTGCCCAGGTCGTCGATGAAGCACTTTTCGATCTTCACGGCGTCCGTGGGGAAGCGCTTCAGGTAGTTCAGCGAAGCGTCGCCCGTGCCGAAATCGCTGATGGCAATCGCCATGCCCAGCTGGCGGAACTGGCGCAGTATCAGTTCGCAGTTCTGGCTGCGGTCGATCAGGATGGCGGCCGCGATTTCCAGTTCGATGCAGTGACCGGGCACGCCGGCCGCCTCCAGCGCGGCGGCGAAATTGCGCGCGATGTCGCGCTGGTAGAACTGCCGCGCCGACAGGCTCACTGACACCGTCAGCGGCTGCCCCTGCGCGATCCAGCTGCGCGCCTGCCCGACGGCCGTGGCCAGCACCCAGGCGCCCACCGGCAGGATCAGCGCGCTTTCCTCGAGCACGTGCAGGAAATCGAGCGGCATCATCAGGCCCAGCTCCGGATGCTTCCAGCGCAGCAGCGCCTTCACGCCCGTGATGCTGCGCGTGCGCAGGTTCATCCTGGGCTGGTAATACAGCACGAATTCGTCGCGCTCGAGCGCATGGCGCAGCGCCGTCTCGAGGATGGTGCGCGAATACGACTGCGTCTGCATGCGCGCCGCATAGCGCAGGCAGGTGCCGGGCGCGTGGCGCTTGGCCGCGTACATGGCCAGGTCGGCCTTTTCGATCAGCGCATTGACGTCGTCGTCGTCGTCCGGATACAGAGCCACGCCCACGCTGGCCGCCACCGCCAGGCTGTATTCGCCGATGACGAAGGGGGCGGCAATGGCGCCGACGATTTTCTCGGCCACCCGCTCGGCATCCTGCGCCGTGCGCAGCTCCGTCAGCAGGATGATGAATTCATCGCCGCCCTGGCGCGCCACCGTATCGACCTTGCGCACGCACTGCTGCACGCGGCGCGCGAATTCCGTCAGCACCTGGTCGCCCACGTCGTGTCCCAGGCTGTCATTGATGGATTTGAAGCGGTCGATGTCGACGAACAGCACGGCCAGCAAGCCCTGGTGGCGGCGCGCATAGGCGATGCCGTGCTCGAAGCGGATCTGGAAATGCAGGCGGTTCGGCAGCCCCGTCAAGCCGTCGTGGTGGGCGATGAATTCCAGCTGCTGCTCGGCGCGTCGGCGCGCCGACACATCGTGCAGCAGCAGCACGGCCCCGCCCTTCGCCAGCGGCGCGCAGCTGTATTGCACGTCGATGCGCTTGCCGTCCAGATGGCGCAGCAGTACCGCGCCGCGCGCCACTTCCAGCACTTCCTGCCGCGCCACGCAATCGCGCACCTGACGCGCCGCATCGATGGGGGTGCCGTCATGGAACAGCGGCAGCAGCTGCGTCACCGGCATTCCCAGGCCATCGTCGGGCAGCGTGCCACCCATGGCGCTGGCGCGCGGATTCAGGTATTCCACGATGCCCTCGTGGTCGGTGCCGACGACGGCCGCCGGCAGCGCATGCAGCAGCGCCAGCGTGCGTGCCTGCGCCGCCTGCAGCACGACGCCCGTGGCCTGGCGCATGCGCCAGGCGCGCGCCGCATGCCACTGGCAAGCGAGCAGCACGCTGAGCACCACGGCCAGGCACAGGCACAGCGCCAGCAGCAGCGTCGTCATGCGTCACCCGGCAGGCAGGAGATGGAAGACATGGCTTTCCTTTGCAACGCGCGCCGTCTGGCCGGGCGCAGATACATGCGGAAAGGAAATAGTATAAGAAATCCGGCGCAATATTTGCCTGATCGGACGCCGCTTGACTGGCGTCAAGCGGCGCGGCGGCAGCGCGCCTCAGCTCAGCGACAGGACCCGGGACTGCGCCACGCGGGGGCCGGCCACGGGCGCGTGCATGCCCGATGACGGCTGCAGCTTGAAGATGCTGACGGCGTCGGCCAGGCTGGCCGCCTGCTGCTGCAAGGCGTCCGCCGCGGCCGCGGCCTGTTCCACCAGGGCCGCGTTCTGCTGCGTCACGCCATCCATCTGGCTGATGGCGATGCTGATCTGTTCGATGCCATCGCGCTGCTCGACGCTGGCCACGGCGATCTCGCCGATGATGGCGTTGACGCGCTGCACGCTGCCCACCACCTCCTCCATCGTGCGCCCCGCCTGGCCGGCCAGCACGCTGCCTTCTTCCACCGTGCGCACGGATTCGCCGATCAGGGCCTTGATCTCGCGCGCCGCATCGCTTGAGCGCTGCGCCAGGTTGCGCACCTCGCTGGCCACGACGGCGAAGCCGCGCCCCTGCTCGCCCGCGCGCGCCGCTTCCACGGCCGCGTTCAGCGCCAGGATATTCGTCTGGAAGGCGATGCCGTCGATGACGCCGATGATGTCGACGATGCGCTTCGACGAGGCATTGATATCGCTCATGGTGCGCACCACCTGCGCCACGGCCTCGCCGCCGCGCTGCGCCACGTCGGATGCGCCGCCGGCCAGCTGGCGCGCCTGGTCCGCATTGTCGTTATTCTGCCGCACGGTGGAGGTCAGCTCGATCATCGAGGCGGCCGTCTCTTCCAGCGAACTGGCTTGCTCCTCCGTGCGCGAGGACAAGTCCATATTGCCGCTGGCGATTTCGGCCGAGGCCGTGGCGATGGCGTCCGTGCCGGTGCGCACGCGCCCGACGATGGCGGCCAGGTTGCCGCTCATCGCCTTCAAAGCCCGCAGCAGGTCGCCGATTTCATCGCGGCTGCCGTCCGCCACCACGGCGCGCAAGTCGCCGGCCGCCACTTGCTGGGCGATGCCGACGGCCGCGCTCAGGGGACGCGTGATGCTGCGGATCAGCCACCAGACGGTGATGCTGCCGATGATCAGGGTCACCAGCACGGTGGCCAGCATGGCGATGCTGGCGCTGCGGTGCGCGGCCGCATCCGCTTCCTTCATCTGCGCCATCAGGCTGTGCGACTGCTTGCCGATAGTGGCGACGATGGCGTCGATCTGGCGCGTCGGTTCGCGGTCCATGCCCTTCACCAGCGCATCGACGGCCTGCGCGCTGTCGGCGCGCGCGCCGTCATACTTTTGCAGGGCCGCCAGGTAGCTCACGCCCAGCGCATCGTGCGCCTGCATGGCTTTCGCCACGGGCGCCGTATCGAGCTTGAGTGCCGCCATCATGGCTTGCAGGCTGGCCAGCTCCTTGCGCGTCTGCGCACCGCTGGCGACGAATGCTTCGCGGTAGCGCTGGAAGGCGGCCGCATCGCCGCCGCGCAGCAGGATGTTCTTCCACTCCTGCACCTGGATCTTGAATTCGACCTGGGCGCTGCGCGCCGCGTCGACCGCTTCCGTCAGGGCGACGGAACGCTGCATGGCCTCGCTGCCGCGTGCGCTGGCAGCGTCGAGGGCACTCCAGCCGCGCACGCCGACGAAGACCAGGGCAAGAAAGAAAAAGGCGCCTAACAGACCCAGGCGGACGGAGATTTTCAGATTCGCGAGTTGCATGTATTTCTCCCGGCGGCTAGAACAGGATGGCAACAAAAATAGTCGCCAAAACTATCCAATTCTCACCGCATGCGCAAATCATGCCGCGCCCCCCGTGAAAAACCAAGCGGCGCTTGCGCTAGCGAAACACTTTCAACATAGAAACAACAAATTACAAGTCAATGTTAACTGGATGACCACTCCATGGATCACCGTTGCGCCTAGCGCGCCGCCGCGGCCGCCGCCGCGAACTCCTCGCGCAGCAGCGGGTACAGGCGCCGGTAGCGGGCCAGGCGCTCATCGAGCACGCCGGACGCCTGCGGCGCGACCGTCTCCTGCACGGGCGGGCGCGTGCACACCTGCGCGGGCGGCAAGCCCGTCACGGCCATCTGCGCCAGGCGCGCCGCGCCCATGGTGCCGCCCGCCGCGCCATGGTCGTGGCGCAGCACGTTCAGGCCGGACGCATTTGCGCACAGCTGGGCCCAGAAGCGGCTGCGCGAGCCGCCGCCGACGAACGAAGCCTCGCTCAGCTGCGTGCCGGCGCTGCGCAGGGCCGCATTGCCGTCGGCCATGGCAAAGGCCACGCCTTCCATCACGCTGTAGGCCAGTTCCGCGCGGCCGTGCTCCGTGGCCAGGCCGAAGAACACGCCGCGCGCCGTGGCGTCATTGTGCGGCGTGCGCTCGCCGCTCAGGTAGGGCAGGAACAGCGGCGCCTTGCCCGCCTCGACGCCCTCGGCCAGCGCCACCAGGGCGCCGATGTCGTGCGACTGCGTCAGCTGCGCCACCCAGGCCAGGCTCGATGCGGCGCTGAGGATCACGCTCATCTGGTGCCAGCGCCCGGGCAGGCAGTGGCAGAACGCATGCACGCCCTGGCCCGGATTCGGCGCAAAGCCATCGCTGCCCGCGAACAGCACGCCGGACGTGCCCAGCGACAGCAGGCCGGCGCCCGGCTCCACCACGCCCAGGCCGACGGCGGCGGCCGCGTTGTCGCCCGCGCCGCCGGCCAGCACGACCGCGTGCGCGATGCCCCATTCCTGGCACAGGGCCGGGCGTACCTGCGCGGCGGCGGCGCTGCCTTCGACCAGGCGCGGCATGTGCTCGCGCGTCAGTCCTGTCGCCGCCAGCATGCGTTCGGACCAGTCGCGCCTAGCCACGTCCAGCCACAAGGTGCCGGACGCATCGGACATGTCGGAGACGCACTCGCCCGTCAGGCGCAGGGCCACGTAATCCTTCGGCAGCAGTACTTTGCTGATGGCGCGGAACAGCGACGGCTCGTACTTTTGCAGCCACAGCAGCTTGGGCGCCGTGAAGCCGGGCATGGCCTGGTTGCCCGTGATGGCGCGCGACTCGGGCACCAGCGCCTCGAGTTCCACGCACTCGGCAAAGGCGCGCGTGTCGTTCCACAGGATGGCCGCGCGCAGCACGTGCTGCTGCTTGTCGAGCAGGGTGGCGCCATGCATCTGGCCCGACAGCGCGATGCCGCGCAAGCCGGAAAACGCCACCGGCTGGGCGCTGCGGATGGCCGCGATCACGTCCAGCGTGGCGTGCCACCAGTCCTCGGGATTCTGCTCCGACCAGCCCGGATGGGGGCTGGACACGCGCAGGGTCACGCCGCTGCTGGCGAGGATGGTTTGCGCGTCATCGGTGAGGATGGCCTTGACTTCGGAAGTGCCGATATCGATACCGAGATAAGTCACGATGGTTCCATAAAAAAAGTAAAAAGCCGGCCGTCAGGAAAACGACTCGGGCATGTTCATGTGCAGGCAGGAGCGGAATTTCGACGGCGACATCTGCTTGTGGGCGAGGAACTGGCGGTTGAAATTGGACAGGTTGTTGAAGCCCGTGCGGTAGCAGATATCGGTGACCTTCATGTCCGTGTTCATCAGCAGCTCGCAGGCCAGCGCGATGCGCTCCTGGTTGACGTAATGGATGAACGAGGTGCCCGTGTGCTTGCGGAAGAAGCGCGTGAATTTCAGCGTATTCATCTCCGCCACGTCGGCCACGTCCTGTTCGCAGAAATCGAGCGTGATGTTTTGCTTGATATAGGCCAGCACCAGGTTGATGGTGGAGGACATGTAGCGCCCCGCCTGCGCCAGGTAGGTGACGCTGGCCAGGGGCCTGCGTTCGCGGCAGTCGCACAGGTCGCCGAACAGGCGCGCGAACAGTTCCACCCGGCGCGGGCCCTGCGCCGTCGTCAGTTCCGCCATCAGCGGCGCCAGGCGCAGGCCAAGCGCATCGGGAAACTGCAAGCCCCTGCCCGCCTCGCCCAGCAGGGTTTTCAGCGGCGCCATTTCCGGAAACAGCAGCGCGCAGCGCTCGATGAAATCGCTGGAAAACTGCAGCACCAGGTCGCGCGCGGGCAAGGTCACGCCTTCGGCCAGCTCGCTGACCCAGTTGTGCGGCAAATTCGGCCCCGTCAGCACCAGGTTGCCCGGCGCGTAACTGCCGATATGGTCGCCGACAAAGAATTTCCCCGTCGACGTGGTGATGATGTGCAGCTCGTACTCGGGATGGAAATGCCATTTCGCCACCGCGTGCGGATAGCCGTGCGCCCACGCGCGAAACGATTCGTGGATCGGTTTGTGGATCAGTTCCAGGTCAGGCGTCACGGCAGTTCCCTTGCACGGTCTCGGTCACCCTATTCTAACGTCCTCGCGACGTCAGCCGGCGGCCACTGCCAGCCCGCTGTCGGCGTCGAACAGGTGCATGTGCTCCTCGTCGAAGGCCAGCGCCAGGCTCTGCCCCACCTGCGCCGCGCTGTTGGCCGCATTCGCCGGCAGCAGGGCCGACAGGGTCAGGGCGCCGCACTGAAAGCTGATCAGCGCCTCCGCCCCCAGCAGCTCGACCAGGTCGACCGCGCACGCCAGGCCATGGCTGCCCGCCTGCGGCTGCCGCTGCTCCAGCTGCGTGGCCGCGCGCAAATGGTTCGGGCGCAGGCCGAAAACCACGCGTCCCCCCGCTGGCAGCGCGGCAAAGCGGGGCGAAATCAAGGGCCAGCGGTAGCCGGCGCACACGAGCACCGTTTGCCCGTTCTCTTTTTCGATGACGCCATCGATGAAATTCATCGCCGGCGTGCCGATGAAGCCGGCCGCAAACAGCGTGCGCGGGTGGTTGTACAGCTCGGCCGGCGTGCCGATCTGCTCGATATGCCCGCCCTTCATCAGCACCACCCTGTCGGCCAGGGTCATCGCCTCGAGCTGGTCGTGCGTGACGTACAGGGTGGTGGTGCGCAGGCGGCGGTGCAGGCGCTTGATGTCGGCGCGCAGCTGCGCGCGCAGCTTGGCGTCGAGGTTCGACAGCGGTTCGTCGAACAGGAATACCTGCGGCGTCTTGATCATGGCGCGCGCGATGGCCGTGCGCTGCTGCTGGCCGCCCGACATGGCGCGCGGCTTGCGGTCAAGCAGGCTGTCCAGGCTGAGGATGGCCGCCACTTCGCGCACGCGGCGCTCGATTTCGTCGTTCGGCACCTTCAGGCGGCGCAGGCCGAAGGCGATATTGTCGTACACCGTCATGTGCGGGTACAGCGCATAGTTCTGGAACACCATCGCCACGTTGCGCGCGCGCGGCGGCAAGTCGTTGACGACGGCGCCGCCGATCAGCAGCTCGCCGCCGCTGATGTCCTCCAGCCCCGCGATCATGCGCAGCAGGGTCGACTTGCCGCAGCCCGATGGCCCCAGCAGGACGATGAATTCGCCGTCGTCTATCTCCAGGTCGAACGGCTGCAGCACGGCCGTCTTCTCGTCATAAGTCTTGTGCAGCTGCCTGCAGGCGATATTTGCCATGGTCTTGTCTCCGCTTTCTTGGGGGCTGGTTCAGGCCAGCTCGATCTGGATCTTGACGTCGCGCGGGTGGCCCTGGGCCGCCTCCTCGAACGCCTGCACGCCATCGGCAAAGCCGAAGGTGCGCGAAATGAAGGGCTTCACGTCGATCTTGCCCGAGGCCAGCAGCGCGATGGCGCGGGGGAAGATGTTCGCGTAGCGGAACACGGATTCGATGCGCACTTCCTTGGCCTGGATGGCGACGATATCGAAGGGCACCGTATCCGGCGGCATGCCGACCAGCACCAGGCAGCCGTTCGGGCACAGCAGGTCGATGATGTTGTCATAGGCGCGCATGCTGCCGCTGGCTTCGAAGACGATGTCGGCGCCCCAGCCATCGGTGGCCTCGCGCACGGTGTCCGCCAGGCTGGCGTGGCGCACGTCGACCGTGGTCACGGCGGGATTGCCGGCAAACAGGGCCAGCTTTTCCGGCACCAGGTCGGCCAGGATCACGCGCGAGCAGCCGCCCGCCAGCGCGGCCAGCGCGTTCATGGCGCCGATGGTGCCGGCGCCGATCACCACGGCCACGTCGCCCGGCTTGATGGCCGCCTTTTTCGCCGCCTGCAGGCCGATGGCCAGCGGCTCGACGATGGCGCCTTCGCCGAAGCTGACGCTATCGGGCAGCTTGAAGGTGAACGCGGCAGGATGCACGACATACGGCGTGAGGCAGCCGTGGATGGGCGGCGTGGCCCAGAAGCGCACGGCGGGGTCGAGGTTGTACAGGCCGCGCATGGTGGCGGGCGAGTCGAACTGCGGCACGCCCGGCTCCATGCAGACGCGGTCGCCCACTTTCAGGTGCGTCACTTCCTCGCCCACCTCGGCCACCACGCCGGAAGCTTCGTGGCCGAGCACCATGGGTGCCTCGACCGCGAAGGGGCCGATCCTGCCATGCTTGAAATAGTGGACGTCGCTGCCGCAGATGCCCACCGTGTGCACCTTGATCTTCACGTCGCGCGGGCCGACGAGGAGCGGCACGTCGATGTCACGCAAGGTGATTTTTTCCGCCTGTTCCAGTACGAGTGCTTGCATGATAGCCTTCCTTATTTATGTTTGAGCATGGAGTTGAGCAGCCGTCCCAGGATGCCGACGAACAGCAGCGGCGGCAGCGCCAGCAGCACGGTGGAGGCGTTCACCACGCCCCACGGCACTTCCTGGCCCATCGAGGTAAACGCCGACGCCACCACGGGCAGGGTCATGCTCTTCGACGAGGTGAGCGCCAGCGCGATCATCAGTTCATTCCAGACCAGCACGAAGCTGAAGACGATGCCGCCCATCAGGGTCTTCGACGCCACCGGCAGGGCCACGTGCCAGAACACCTGGTAGGGACCGTAGCCGTCGAGCGCGGCCGCTTCCTCGATCTCCTTCGGGATGCGGGCAAACGCGGGAATCGACAGCCAGATGATGGTCGACAGGGTCACCAGCAGATACGTCACCACCATCGACAGGCGCGAGTCGTACAGGCCCAGGTCGATCCAGATCGAGATCAGCGGAATGGCGACGGCCACCGGCGGCAGGAAGCGCAGGGACAGCAGGAAGAACTGGATATCCTTCTTGGCCGGGATCGGATAGCGGGCGATCGCATACGCGGCCGGCACGCCCAGCACGGCGCCCAGCAGCACGGCCACGCCGACGATGGCCACGCTGTTGCCCAGTCCCGTCAGCACTTCCGGGCTGGCCAGCACCTGTTTGTAGTTGGCCAGGGTCGGGCTGAAGAAAAAGCGCGGCACGGGCGTGACGATGTCCATCAGCTCCTTGAAGGAATTGAGCACGGCCCACAGGATGGGGAACAGCGCCACCAGCACGATCACCGTGGTGATGGCGGTGGTGGTGACGGCGCCAACGCCGCCCAGGGTGCGCAGCCCCCTAAGACACCTGACAAAACCGTTGCGAGCAGGTGTGAGTTGTGGCCGAGAAGCGGAGCTGTGCGCAGGCACAGTGAGCATCGAAGGCCGCAAATCGCGCTGCGCGGTAGGTTTGCTTAGGGTGTTCCTGGTCAGTTTTCCCATTTGGCGACCCGCTTCCAGAGTAAGGTGAAGATGACAGTCGTGGCCAGCATCATCAGCACGGCCATGCTGGACGCGTACGACACCTTGCCCATCAGGCCGATGCCTTGCGCATAGGCGTACATGTCCAGGGTTTCGGTGGAGATGCCGGGGCCGCCCTTGGTCATCACGTAGATCAGGTCGAACGAGCGCAGCGACTCGACCATCTTGATGAAGACGAGGCTCATGATGGGCACCTTCAGCATCGGCAGCGCGATGTACGCATACACCTGCACGGTGCTGGCGTAGTCGAGGCGTGCCGCTTCCAGCGGTTCGGCCGGCAGGGTTTCCAGCAGTTTCAGGATGACGGCACCGAAGAACAGGCCCCACTGCCAGATGTCGACCAGCGCCACCGCATACAGGGCCGTGGCGGGGTCGGACAGCAAGGCGCTGCCGCCCAGTCCCACGCATTCGAGCAGCCAGTTGAGGATGCCCATCAGCGGCGAATACATGAACTTCCAGATGAAGGCAGCCGACACGCGCGGCAGCAGCACCGGCACGATCAGGAGCAGCGCGATGACGTCGCGGGTACGCCCCTTGATTCTCTCGAACAGGAACACAGCCAGCAGCACGCCGACGATCAGCGAGCCGGCCACGGTGACCACTTCCCAGATGGCCGACACCTGCACGGCATTGACGAAGCGGCGGTCGCCGAACAGGCGGAGAAAATTGGCAAAGCCCACGTAGTCGCTGTCGCTGTAGCGCAGCACGCGGTTTTGCAGGGCCAGGTTGATGGCGGCGATGCTGGGCACCAGGCCCAGTACCAGCAGGACCAGCAGCGGCAGCGTGAGGAACACGGCCGGCAGCCAGGTATGGCGTTGTTTACGGATGGAGTGCGGCATAGGAGAGACTCTCGCAACGGACTGTCAGGCACAGAAAACTGTGCCGCCACCTTGGCGGGCGGCGGCTACACGGCATGGGGATTACTTTCTTTTTTGCGCCCGCTGCATCACGTCCGTGGCGTACTCGTTGGCTTCGTCGAGCGCGCTCTGCACGTCGCCGCGCGTGCCCGTAAACACCTCCTCCAGCACGACGCCGAGGTTGTCGCCGATGTCCGGCCACTCGGGGCTGGGCCAGATGGTGACGCGCGAGACGGGCGTGGTGTCCGTCAGGCCGGCCTGGATCTGCGGCTTGACGTGCTTGCGGAAGTAGTCGCTGGCGATGGTGCTGCTGCGGTTGTAATCGCTGAAGACGTTGTCCTTCAGGCGCGCCTGCTCCTGTTCCTTGCCCGTGGCCCAGGCGATGAACTTGCCGGCCGCCTGGCGCGTGCATTCATCCTTCGCGCCCGTGGCGGAAATGGCCAGGCCGTGGCCGTAGGCGGCCGACGCCAGCGGCGCGGGCGGGCGCACATAGCCGACCTTGTCGACCACCGAGGATTTTTTCGGGTCTTCCATCCAGTCGGCGAACGGCGTCGACTCGATCATGAAGGCCACCTTGCCCGACCTGAACGCTTCGAGCGCATTGCTCCAGTCGTAGGTGGCGCCGCCCGGCGGCGAATACTTGAACAGGTCGCGGTACAGGGTGGTGGCCTTCACGGCCTGCGGCGAATTGAAGGTCGGCACGCCATTGCTTTCCCACTTGCCGCCGGCGGCCAGCATGAACGGCGCCCAGCGCCAGACATTCATGCCCGAGCCGCGCTGGCCCCGCGCCGCCCAGCCGTAGACATTCGGCGGGCTATTCAGTTTTTTCACGGCGGCCACCAGCTCGTCGAGCGTCTTCGGCACGGCGATGCCGGCCTTTTCCAGCAGGTCGCGGCGGTAGAACAGGAAGTCGCTGCCGCCGATCAGGGGGGCGAAATACGCCACGCCCTTGTACGAGGCGACGGCGCGGCGGCCAGGCAGGAAGTCGTCGTAATCGGCATCCTTCGGCAGGTATTTGAGCAGGGGCACGACCCAGCCGGCCGTGGCGAATTCGGCCACGTTGGCTTCATCGATGTAGTAGATCTGGTAGGAGCCGGCCTTGGTGGAGGCGTCGAGGCGGGCCTTGGAGCGGCGGTCGTTTTCGCCGAAATAGCTGATCTGCACCTTGGTGCCGTTTTTCTTTTCATACTCGGCGAGGGTCTTTTCCATCACGGTCAGGCCCAGGCTTTTTTGCGCCAGCACCTTGAGCACCGGCACCGAGCAGCTTTGCGCCGATGCCGCCGACATCGACACGCAGGCGGCGGACATGACGCCGCCCCATGCAATAGCAGTAACGATTTTCATCACGAGTCTCCATTTTTATAGTCCGGCGGTCTTCCACCGGTGAGTCCACTATAAAAACAAAGACGGCCTGCCACCACTGCAAAAGCGGCCAGTTTTCAAATACTATTTTTCACGCATCTGTACGCAAAAAATCGCGACGGTAAATATTCGAATCCTTGCCGCCCAGCGGCTGGCGCGAAAAGCGCTCGAAGCGCAAACCAAGCTTGTTGAGCAGATTGATCGAGGGCTGGTTGCTGGGCGAAGTCAGGCCATACAGGGTGGGCACGCGCAGCACGTCGCGGGTGTGGCGCAGCACGCCGGCGGACGCCTCCCAGGCCAGGCCCTGGCCGCAATGCGCCGGCAGCAGCGCGTAGCCGATGTCAGGCCCGGGCATGGTGGCGCGCTTGATCAATCCGCACATGCCGATGGCCAAGCCCTCGCTGCGCAGTTCAATGATGTAAAAGGAATAGCCCAGTTCACGCTGTTGCGCCATCGGGCCCGTTTTCAGCGCCGCGCGGGCCGCCTCCAGCGTGTGGATGTTACGCTGGCCGATATTGGCGATCCACGACGGGTCGTTGACCAGCTCCATGTAAAAGGCCGCATCGTCCAGGGTGGCGGTGCGCAGGCGCAGACGCGGCGTCTCGATGACCGTCATCGACTCTGTCATGGCGCCGCTCATGCCGGCCACTGCATCGGGTCGGTCAGCAGCTGGTACATCACGTAGGCGTCGACATAGCCGAGCTGCGCGTGGCGGTAGGCCAGCGGCAGGGTGGCGACCACGGTAAAGCCCAGCTTTTTCCACAGGGTGACGGCGGCCAGGTTGGTGCTGACGACGAAGTTGAACTGCATCGCCAGGTAGCCGGCGCGGCGCGCTTCCTCCATGCAGTGCACGCCCAGCATGCGGCCCACGCCCACGCCCTGCGCGGCCGGATCGACCATGAACGAGGCATTGGCCACGTGCGCGCCATGGCCCGGCTGGTTCGCCACCAGCTTGTACATGCCCAGCAGGCGCTCGCTGCCCATCACGGCGACGAAGCTTTGCACGCCGGGGCCGAACCAGTAGGCGTGGCACTCTTCGCGCGAGGTGTCGGCGGGGAAGGAATAAGTGTCGCCGCCGGCCACCAGCGTCTGGAAGATCGGCCACATGGCGTCGAAGTCGGATTCCCGGGCGGGACGGATGTCAATTTCTTTCAAGGTGCGGCTCCAGCAGCAAAAGTGTGCAACGATTGTCGGGGATTTGCGCTGGGCCGTCCAGTGGCACGCGCATCCATGGGTCAGCGCCCCAGGCGGAAGTTCACGCTGTCCGGGCGGCCCGGCAGGTGCAGGCGCGACGCCGCGCGCGGCGCTTCGCTGAGCACCTTGCCGCGGCGTAGCACCAGGCGCCGCGCCGCGCGCAGGCGCAACGCTTCCACCGTGGAGCCGCAGTCGAGGATCACCAGGTCCGCATGGCAGCCGGGCGCGATGCCGTAGCCGTCCAGGCCGAGGATGGCGGCCGGCGTCTCGGTGACGGCCAGGAAGCAGTCGTGCATGGCTTGCTGGCCCGTCATCTGCGCCACGTGCAGCCCCATGTGCGCCACTTCCAGCATGTCGCCCGAACCGAGGCTGTACCACGGGTCCATCACGCAGTCGTGGCCAAAGGCGACGGGGATGCCGGCGGCCAGCATCTCGGGCACGCGCGTCATGCCGCGCCGCTTCGGATAGGTGTCGTGGCGCGCCTGCAGGGTGATGTTGATGAGGGGATTGGCAATGGCCGCCACGCCCGCCTCGCGGATCAGCGGCAGGAGTTTGCTCACATAATAATTGTCCATCGAGTGCATGGATGTCAGGTGCGAGCCCGTCACCCTGCCCTGCATGCCGAGGCGCTGGCTGTGGAAGGCCAGGGTCTCGATATGCCGCGACAGCGGGTCGTCCGACTCGTCGCAATGCATGTCCACCATCAGCCCCCGTTCGCAGGCAAATTCGCACAGCAACCGCACGGATTCCGCGCCATCGGCCATCGTGCGCTCGAAATGCGGGATGCCGCCCACCACGTCGACGCCCATGGCGATCGCGCGCTTCAGGTTGTCGAAGGCGCCCGCGCTGCGCAGGATGCCGTCCTGCGGGAAGGCCACCAGCTGCAAGTCCAGGTAGGGCGCCACCTGGCGCCTGACGTCGAGCAGCGCTTCCACGGCCAGCAGGCGCGGGTCGCAGATATCCACGTGCGAGCGGATGGCCAGCAAGCCGCGCGCCACGGCCCAGTCGCAATACTGGAGGGCGCGTTCGACCAGTGCGTCCTGCGTCAGCTGCGGTTTCAGCTCGCCCCAGACGGCGATGCCTTCGAGCAGGGTGCCGGACGCGTTGACGCGCGGCAAGCCGTAGCTGAGCGTGGCGTCCATGTGAAAGTGGGCGTCGACGAATGGCGGCGTGACCAGGTCGCCTTCGGCGTCGATTTCCTGCGCCCCTTGCACGGGCAAGGCGGGGCCGACGGCGGCGATGCGCCCGTCCTCGATGGCGATATCGATGGCGCGGCGCCCGTCGGGCAGGCTGGCATTGCGGATGACTAGGTCCATGCGGACACTCCTTTGGTAGGCGACTTGGAACAAGGGCATCATTGCCATTGCATCTACTTTCGCGCGGATGCTGCAGTGCAAAAATATAGCGACTGGCAAAAACATAGCCATAGAATCGCGGTGGGCACCTTGCGCAGGCGCAAATGTGCAGCATACAGTGACAGGCTGATGAATCCTGCACGCCCATGGCAACCGGTAAGATAAAAATAACTTTCAACCAACTCGAATCACCGCTAGAATATTCATATTGCGTTGCATCAAAATCAGCCTATGATCAGCTATTCAGCACGCTACATACTTTACAAAACGCGGCCAACTCTGGTTTTCGGGATTTTGCAGAGCGTTTTGCCAGCATTTTAATCCGTATAAAGGAGTAAATATGTTTCCAATTCCTGAACAATTTTCCAGTGCCGCCAAATCGCAACTGGAAAGCCAGTTGCAGATTTTTAGCACCATCACCAGCAAAGTCTTTGAAAGCGCCGAGAAAATCATCGCGCTGAACCTGAACGCGGGCAAGGCCGCCCTGTCGCACACGGCCGAAACGGCGCAGCACCTGCTGGAAACGCAGGATCCGCGCGATTTCTTCAGCTACAGCAGCAGCCAGGCGCAGCCGAATATCGAAAGCGTGCTGGCCTACAGCCGCCAGCTGTTCGGCATCGCCTCGAGCACGCAGGCGGAATTGCTGGCTTCGGCCAAGGCCCGCCTCGATGAAGCCGCCCCTGCTCCCGTGGCGGCCAAGCCAACGCTGGCCGTCGTCGCGCCCGCGTCCAAGCCGGCTGCCGTGCCTGCACCTGTGCCAGCGCCAGCAGCGGCCGCGGCGCCCGTCGTCGCCCAGCCTGCACCGGCCCAGCCCGTCGAAGTGACCAAGCCGGTCGCCAAGGCCGCCCCCGCTGCAGCACCGGCACCGGCACCGGCAGCCAAGGCCGCCGACAAGCCTGCCGCGAAAGCCGTGGAAGCGCAACCGGTCGCCAAGCCTGAAGCCGTCAAGCCAGCCCCGGCCCCAGCAGCTACGCCCGCAAAAGCCGCCGCTGCGCCCGCAGTGGCCAAGCCGGCAGCCAAGCCGCTTCCACCCAGCAAACCGGCCGCCAAGCCGGCCAGCGCCGCCAGCAAGACCGTGACCAAGGCGGCCGTGAAGCCCGCCCACGCGCCGGCAGCCAAGCCTGCCGCCAAGGGCACGCCGTCGAAACAGCTCGACATGCTCGGCGGCGGCAAAGGCAGCGGCCGCAAGTAAGCATCGCGCAGGACGGCAGGCAACACCACAACGGGCTACGGCCCGTTTTTTGCGTGCCCGTCCGCAGCGCATTTTTCCGCCGTGTTGTATCCTACGCGTACTTTCCGTCCGCGTGCCCGTCCTTCCGCCCCGCGACACCCCATTACTGCAAAACAAAAGGTAACCATGAGTTTATCGAGGCTCATCGCCGGCTTCGTGCGTCAGCATTGGCCGGCGTATGCCGCCGCCGCCGTCATGCTGACGGGCGTGGCAACACTAACTGTCTGGATACCGCGCCGCGTGGGCGCCATCATCGACGCGCTGGCCGCGCACCGCATGACGGCTGCCGAACTGTGGCTGGAGCTGCTGACCCTGCTCGCTGTCGGCGTCGTCATCTACTTCCTGCGCGTGGGCTGGCGCATCACCCTGTTCAAGGCCGCCTACCAGCTGGGCGTGATGCTGCGCACGCGCTTCTACACGCGCATGTCGCAGCAGGGCGCGTCGTTTTACCAGAACCAGCGCACGGGCGACCTGATGGCGCTGGCGACCAACGATATCGACGCCATCGAAATGGCCGCCGGCGAAGCCATGCTGGCCGGCTTCGACGGCACCCTGACCCTGCTGATGGTGCTCGGCATCATGCTGCTGGGCGTGGACTGGCGCCTGGCCTGCATCGCCCTCTTGCCCTTCCCGCTGATGGGACTGGCCTTCTGGCGCATCTCCAGCCATATCCACACGGCGTCGACGGATTCGCTGAAACGCTTTTCCGCGCTGAACGACCACGTGCAGGAATCGCTGTCGGGCGTGCGCACCCTGCGTGCGCTGGGCCTGGAAGAGCGCAGCAGCAAGCAGTTCTCCACCCTGGCCGGCCACGCGGCGAACGCCAGCCTGACGGCGCAGCGCTGGGAAGCGGCATATGAACCGGCCGTCGGCCTGACCCTGACGGCCGCCACGGCGCTGACCCTGGGCCTGGGCGGCTATCTGGTATGGCAAGACCAGCTGACCATCGGCGCGCTGACGAGCTTTTCCATGTACCTGGGACAGCTGATCTGGCCCATGTTCGCCGCCGGCTGGGTGCTCTCCCTGATCGAACGGGGCCGTGCCGCCTGGCAGCGGCTGCAGCCGATGCTGGACGCGCCGCTGGCCATCGACGACCATGGCACGATTGATACGCTGACGCCCGGTCCCCTGCAATTGCAGGACATCGGCTTTGCGTATGCGGGCCAGACGGCGCCGGCGCTGTCCGGCATCTCGCTGCGCCTGCTGCCGGGCCAGACCCTGGGTTTGGTCGGTCCGACGGGCAGCGGCAAGTCGACGCTGCTGCGCGTGCTGCTGCGCCAGGTCACGCCGCAATCGGGCACGGCCACATGGAACGGCCAGGCGCTCGACGCCTACACCCTGCATGCGCTGCGCGCGGCCATCAGCTGGGTGCCGCAGGAATCGTTCCTGTTCTCCGCCACCATCGCCGACAACATCGCGCTGGCCCGCCCCGGCGCCACGCGCGAGGAAGTGGAGCGGGCGGCGCAGCTGGCCGACATCCATGCCGATATTTTGCAATTCCCCGATGGCTATGCCACCCACGTGGGCGAAAAGGGCATCACCCTGTCCGGCGGCCAGCGCCAGCGCGTGGCGATTTCCCGCGCCCTGCTGGCCGACAATGGCCTGCTGCTGCTCGACGATGCCCTCTCCGCCGTCGACACGGGCACGGAAACGCGCATCCTGCAGCACCTGGAAGAACTGCGCCGCAAGCGCCCCGAGCGCAGCGCCATCATCGCCAGCCACCGCCTGAGCGCCGTCGTCAACGCGGACCTGATCCTCGTCCTGCGCGATGGCCACGTCACGGAAACGGGCAACCACGACGCGCTGATGCAGCGCGATGGCTGGTATGCCAGCCAGTGGCGCTATCAACAACTGGAGGCCAGCCTCGATGCCATCTAAGACCGACCAAGCCAGCACCGCCACGCAATCCGTGCGCCGCCAGGCCATGCAGGCGATCGGCCTGCTGCGCCGCGCCGCCGCACCCGACATCGGCCACTTGAACTGGGCCACGTTCTGGCTGATCATCGCCGCCGCCCTCGAAGTGACGGGCCCCATTTTGGGCAAGGCCCTGATCGACCAGCACCTGCTGCCGCGCCACCTGGACTGGACGCGCATGGCATTGCTGCTGGGCGGCTGCCTGCTGACGGGCTGGGTCGCTTCCGGCCTGCGCTATCTGCAGCTGGTGCGCCTGTCCGGCCTGGCCATGCGTTCCGTGCAGCGCCTGCGCGAAACCGTCTACCAGCACGTGCTGCGCCTGCCCATGGCCTTCTTCGACCGCGCCATCACGGGCCAGCTGGTGAGCCGCGTCACCAACGACACGGAAGCGGTGAAATCGCTGTACGTGCAGGTGCTGTTCGTCATCCTCGACAGCACCATCGTCCTCGTCGGCACCATGGCCGCCATGGCCTTCCTCGACTGGCGCTTGATGCTGATCGTGCTGGCCCTGCTGCCGGCCGTGCTGGTCATCGTCTTCCTGTACCAGCGCTGGAGCGCGCCGGCCGTCACGCGCGCGCGCGCCCTGCGCAGCGAAATCAACGGGCAGATCGCCGAATCGATCGGCGGCATGAGCGTGCTGCAGGCGAATAACGCGGAAAAGCGCTTCGGCGCGCGCTTCACGGGCATCAACCAGGACCACTACACGGCGCGCATGCAGGAATTGCGCGCCAACGCCTGGCTGCTGCGCCCCGCGCTCGACATGCTCAATATCGTGCTGCTGGCCGTCGTCATCTTCAGCTTCGGCCGCCGCGAAATGGGCGCCGTGGAAGTAGGCGTGCTGTATGCGTTCATCAGCTACATCGCGCGCGTGATCGAGCCGCTGATCCAGATCACCATGCAGTTCAGCCAGCTGCAGCAGTCGGTGGTGGCGACGGCGCGCGTCTCGGCCCTGCTCGACGAAACGCAGGCGCTCGAACACGCGCCGAAGCAGGCAACACCGGCCCTGCGGCATGCGGCGGCCGGCATCGACACGCCCGCCGTCGACATCGCGCACCTGACGTTCGCCTACGTGGAAAACCAGCCCGTGCTGCACGACCTGTCGCTGCAGATTCCGCACGGCGCCTTCTTCGGCATCGTCGGCCACACGGGCAGCGGCAAGTCGACCCTGCTGTCCCTGCTGCTGCGCTTTTATCCCGTCACGCAGGGCAGCATCGCCATCAACGGCGCCGCCCTCGACAGCATCGACAACGAGCACTTCCGCGCCGACGTGGGCCTGGTGCCGCAAGACCCGTTCCTGCTGGCCGCCTCGGCGCGCGAAAACATCGACATGGGCCGCGGCTACACGCAGGCGCAGATCGAGACGGCCGCGCGCGCCGCGCATGCACACGACTTCATCGCGGCGCTGGAGCACGGCTACGACACGCCGCTGGGCGAAGGCGGCTCGCGCCTGTCGTCGGGACAGAAGCAGCTGATCGCCATCGCCCGCGCGCTGGCCGGCCAGCCGCGCATCCTGCTGCTCGACGAAGCGACGTCGCGCATCGATAGCCAGACGGAGCAGATCGTGCAACTGGCCCTCAACGAATTGCGCGGCAAGGTGACCATCATCGCCATCGCCCACCGCCTGTCGACCATCCGCGATGCCGACACCATCATCGTGCTCAATCATGGCCGCATCACGGAGTCGGGGCCGCACGACAGCCTGATGCAGATCGAAGGCGGCCTGTACCAGCGCCTGTACCTGCTGCAGCAGCTGGCGCAGTAATGCTGTTTTGTCAATGCCGGGAGTGTGCACTTTCGTAAATTTCTGCAAGCCGCGTGATATTTCTTGATTGCAACAGAATATAATCTTTGCAGACAAGAGTGTCATTGCGGGGGCGGGAAGTTGGCAGGCAGAGAGAAACGGGCATCATGGCGGAAGGCGCATTGGCTGCTGGCACTGGCATGCCTGCTGCCGCCCGCCGCCGGCGCCCAGGACGAGCTGCTGCAGCGCATCGACGCCGTGCGCGAGGATGGCCGCTTCGTGCCGGACCGCGCCCTGCTGCGCCTGCAGGAAGTGGAAACGCAGGCGCGCAGCGCGCCCCTGGCGGTGCGCGCCGAATTCCTCACCCAGCTGAGCACCGTGCGCATGCGCCTGGGGCAGAACGATATCGCCATGCAGCTGGCCGAGGAATTGATCGCCTACGCCCGCCAGCACAATAACGACGTGGCGCTGGCCAAAGGCATGCTGTGCAAGGCCTACATCACGTTCGCCATGAACGAGCGCCGCGCCTCGCACCTGCTGGCCTTCGAGGCAGAAAAGATCGCCAACCGCACGGACGACTTGCCCGTGCGCGTGCAGGCGACCATCAGCGCGGGCCAGTCGTGGGCCGAAGAAGGCAATTTCCCGTCCGCGCTGGCCAAGCTGCAGGCCGCCGTCGACCTGGCGCGCCAGAGCGATTCGCCGTCCAGCCTGGCCGCCGCCCTGAACGCCCTCACCCTGCTGTACACGCAGATGCGCGAATACGACAAGGGCTTCCAGGTGCTCGATGAATTGCTGGCCGTCTCCGGCACGCTGGAATCGCCGGGCCGCATGGCGCAGGCGAAGAACACGGAATACGGCCTGGCACTCGATGCGCAGCAGCCGCAGCGGGGCCAGCGCGCGCTGCTGGCGGCGCTGGCCCTCGAACGCAAGCTGGGCGCCCGCGGCATGGTGGCGACCACCCTCGTCAACCTGTCGGACAGCTATCTGAAGGAAGGCGACTATCCGCAAACCCTGCGCTACGCGAACGAGGCCATCACGGCGGCCCGCCTGATCAACAATGAACAGGTGGAGGCGACGGCGCGCCTGAACATCGGCCAAGCGCTGATCGGCCAGGGGCGTTTACAGGAAGGCAAGCAAAGCGTGGCCACGGGCCTCGAATACTACGAGCGCACGGCCAACCAGCCGGACATGCAGGCCGTGCTGCTCGAATACGGCCAGGCGCTGGAAAAGGCGGGCGACATGCGCGGCGCCGTCACGGCCTACCACCGCGAACGGGGCATTTCCAACCAGCTGTTCGAGAAACAGCGGCAAAAGGCCGTGTACGAGCTGCAGGAAAAATATGAGATGGAAAAGAAGCAGCGCCAGATCGAGCTGCTGAGCCGCGAAAACCAGATCAAGAGCGCCGAACTCGACAACCGCCGCCTGCAGCAGCGCGTGTGGTGGCTGCTGGCACTGGTGCTGGCCATGGCTTCCGTCATCGTCGGCATGCTGTACCGCAAGGTACGCCATGCGAACGTGCAGCTGAAGGTGAAGAACCAGGAACTCAAGCGGCAAAGTTCGCGCGACCCGCTGACGGCCCTGTACAACCGCCGGCATTTCCAGGAATTCATGCGCAACCACGCGGGCAAGCCGCTGCAAACGTACGCGGGAAGCGACGTGGTCGGTGCGCTGTTCCTGCTCGACGTCGACCATTTCAAGCATATCAATGACCGCTACGGCCATGCGGCAGGCGACCTGGTGCTGACCAGCATCGCCGAAACCCTGCACGAGGTGTTGCGCGAAACGGACATGATCGTGCGCTGGGGCGGCGAGGAATTCCTTGCCTTCCTGCCCGCCGTCGCGCGCGATGGACTCGACGATATCGCGCGGCGCATCCTCAATGGCGTGGCCGCGCAAAGGATCGAATACCAGGGACAGGCGATCGGCGTGCACGTTTCCGTCGGTTTCGCGCCGTATCCGCTGTCGCCGCTGGGCCAGCCCCTGAGCTGGGAGCGCAGCGTCAATCTGATCGACATGGCGCTGTACCTGGCCAAGGCGCACGGACGCAACCGGGCGTATGGCTTGCGCGGCTTCCGGCACGTGGAACGCACGACGCTCGAGGCGGTGGAACAAGACCTGGAACGGGCGTGGCGCGACGGCTATGTCGACCTGAGCGTGGTATTGGGTACAAAGGAGGAGAAGGGCAGCGCCATGGCGGCGGCCCCGGCTGCGGACGACGCCCCGGGTGCCTGCGGTACGGCGGCGGCCGGCTGAGCGGCCGCCACGGTCACTGGCTGCAAGCGGCCAGGCCGGCGTAAGCGGCCTGTGCCAGATGAGCAGCGATTACTTGTGTGCGGCGTCCTGGATCTTTTCGCCGGCTTTTTCCACCTTCTGGCCGACGGCATCGGCCGCTTCGGTCATTTTCTTGTCGGCGTCAGCGGCGACCTGGTCGATCTTCGCGCCCGTGTCGGAAGCGGCCTGGCTCACGGCGGCATCGGCCTTGGCGGCGGCAGCCTTGATGTCGGCTTCAGCCTTGGCTGCGGCGGCATCGATCTTCTGGCCCGCTTGCTCTGCAGGACCGGCTGCGACATCTTCCTTCTTCTGGCAGGCGGCCAGCGCAACGACCATCATCCCGGCGGCGCACAGGGTCATCCAATTTTTGCTTACTTTCATGATATTCCCTTTCATTGTTATCAAAAGACACAGATCAGTCCGCAATATACACCTGGATAAAATTTTCGAGCGTTCGCTAACGCACATAAAAACACGGATTTGTAGCGTATTTGTAAGCAATGGTATCTTGATATCTTTTCGCCATCCTGTCAGTGTCTGGCGTGGGCCAGCTGGTCGCTATCGGTCAGGGTGTGCAGGAAGGCGATCACGTCGGTGATCTCGCGTTCATTCAGGGCCGGCGCCTGGCCCGGCTGGCGGTCGAACGGTGCTTCCCGATTCACGTTCGCTTCCAGGCCCGGCGGCAGATCGTCGTATTTGTGCACCTTGCCGTTCCTGTCTTGCGGATACCATTTCTGCGGCGCCGTGTCGCGCTGCACGTAAAAGCGCAGCACCTGCTCGAGGCTGGCAAAACTGCCGTTATGGAAGAACACCTGGCGCAGCGCCACGTTGCGCAGCGACGGCGTCTTGAAGCTGCCGCAATATTCCTTGTGCTGCGTCAAATCGGTGCGGTCCGGGCCGCACAACCCCAGGTCGAAGAACGCCGGGTCCGTATTGGCCGGCAACCGGCCGTTGCGCGGCACGCCGAGATTGATCAAGCCGTAGTCGGTAAATTGCGGAAAGACGCCGCCGGGGCTGACCTGGCTGATGTGGCACGAGGCGCAATTGCCCTTGTTTTCAGCATTGAACAGGGCCAGGCCGCGCGCCTCCTGCGGGCTCAAAACGGCTTGCTTGCGCAGCACGGCGTCGTACTTGCTCGTGTACGGATAGAAGTCGGCCGGACTTTCCTGGAACACTTCCAGCGACATCAGCGCCCAGCGCAGCGCCTGACCCGGCTGCGCGAAGATATCGTCGCCATACGTGCGGCGAAATTGCGCGGCCAGGGGACCGGCCCGTAACCTGGCCACCACGGCCGCCGCATCGCGGTTGCCCATCTCGCGCGGCGACAGCAGGGGCGCCAGCGCCTGTTCATGGCCGGACTGGGCGCGGCCATCCCAGTTGCGCCCTCCAGTCGGCCCAGCGTCGACGCTGTCGTCGCCGTCATCGTCGTGGAAATGCTCGGTAAAGGCCGGCGCGTTCTGGATATAGCGCAAGGATGGCGCCGCGCGCGTGCCTGCATCCTTGAGCTCCGGGCCGCCGAGCTGCACGGCCAGGCCGTTCGGCGGGCCGTAGGCGTGTTCGGGACTGTGACAGCTGGCGCAGGCCAGCTTGCCCGAGACGGACAGGCTGGGCTCAAAGAACATGGCGCGCCCCATGGCCGTCATTTCCTGTACCGAAGGCTGGCGTTTCAGCGTCGGCGCGTAGGCGCCCGCCAGGTAGGCAGGTGCAGCAGCGGCCTGGGTTTCTGTCGGCGGCGCGGGCTGGCAGGCGGCCAGCAGGCAGATGGCGCTGGCCGCCGCCAGCAGCAGGGAAGGATTCGGTTTCAACATGGGGTGGCAGCGTAGCAACGGCATGTGACAGCTGCGTGACAAGACCCTGCGAAAAGTAATGTATCAAGTCCGTACATTACGTCATGTAACAGCGCCTGACATGTCACGCAGCTGACATATTGCCTGCCTAGCATGCGACGTTTTCCACCCACGAGGCATGAACATGAAACCGCACGCCAGAATCACCTTAGCTCCCGTCCTACGTCCCCTGCCATTATTGCTGTCGCTGGGCCTGGCGGCCTGCGGCAGCGACTACGCCGTCATGCCGCACATCACGGGCCAGGTCATCGGCAGCTACTATGAAAACGCCCAGGTCTGCGTGGAAAGCAGCACGACCAAACTGACGTGCGACAGCGCCTCGACTCCCGTCAGGACGGCGGCCGACGGCAGCTACAGCCTGGAAGGCCAGGGCGCCGTGCTGGTGACGGTGGGCACGGACGCCATCCGCCACGAGGCCATCGGCGACAGCGGCAGCAAGGTCACGCAAAAACTGCTGCTGCGCGCCCCCGCCGGCCACGGCGCGTTCGTCAGCGCCCTGTCGACGGAACTGGCGCAAGTCATGGAAGGCAATGGCGGCGACTTTGCGGCCGCCAGCAGCAAGCTGGCGGCGCGCCTCGGCGTGTCGGAAGCGGGACTGGCGTCCGACTTCAACAAGGCCAGCGGCGACGAGCTGGCGAAACTGAAGGCGGAAAACGCCAGCGTCACGGCGCTGATCGCCGGCGCCAGCGCGCAGGCGGCGCCCGCCGATGCACTGGCCGCGCTGAACGGCGCGCTGGCGCTGAACAATATCCAGACCATCGTCGTCATCTACGCGGAAAACCGCGGCTTCGACAATCTGTACGGCCTGTTCCCGGGCGCCAATGGCGTGCCGGGCGTCAACCCCACGTCGACCTCCGCCTACGTGCCGCAAAAGGATATCGATGGCAGCACCCTGCCCGTGCTGCCGCCCACCTGGGGCGGCATGACGGCGGCCGGCCAGAGCACCGTCATCACGCAGGCGCAGTCGGCCAACCTGCCAAACAAGCCGTTCCAGATCGATGCCGCCGACAGCCCCCTGTACCTGCCGCAATCGGTGATCACGCGCGACCTCGTGCACCGCTTCTACAACAACCAGATGCAGATCAACGGCGGCGCCAACGACAAGTTCGCGGCCTATTCCGACGCCGGCGGCCTGGCCATGGGCTATTACGACGGCAGCAAGATGCAGCTGTGGGACATCGCCAGGCAATATGCGCTGGCCGACAACCTGTTCATCGGCGCGTTCGGCGGCTCCTTCCTCACCCACCAGTACCTGATCTGCGCCTGCGCGCCCACCTACCCGAACGCCGACACCTCGGTGGCCAAGGGTTCGATCGCGAAGATCGACGTCGACGCCAAGGGCAGCTTCCTGCGCCTGACGCCGTCCGCCACGGCGCCGACCACGGTGCTGAACGGCGCGCCCGCCTACGCCAACGACGGCGCGCTGACGCCGGCCGACAGCACGGGCATGTTTTATGCCGTCAACACCATGCAGCCGCCCTTCCAGCCCAGCAGCAACGCCCCGGCCTCGGGCGACAGCAGCAAGCTGTATGCGGACACCGGCAAGGCCACCACCCTGCCGCAGCAGACGCAGACGAATATCGGCGACCTGCTGTCAGCCAAGAATATCGACTGGGCCTGGTATGCGGGCGCCTGGAAGGACACGACGGCCCTGGCCACGGCCAGCGCGCGCGCCGGCAGCTTCCCCAGCCCGCCGAACTTCCAGTTCCACCACCAGCCGTTCAATTACTTCGCCAGCATGGACCCGGTGAAGGCGCCCGCCTACCGCGCCGCCCACCTGCGCGACTTCGACAGCCAGTTCCTCAGCGACGCGGGCGCCGGCAAGCTGCCGGCCGTGACCTTCTACAAGCCGCAGGGCAACTTGAACCAGCACGCGGGCTATGCCAGCGTGGCCGATGGCGACGCGCATATCGCCGGCGTCATCGCCCAGCTGAAAAAGAGTCCGCAATGGAAGAACATGCTGGTCATCGTCACCTACGATGAAAATGGCGGCTTCTACGACCACGCCGCGCCGCCGAAGGGCGACCGCTGGGGTCCGGGCACGCGCGTGCCGGCCATCCTCGTCTCGCCGTACGTGAAAAAGGGATTGGTTGATCATACGCAATACGATTCGGCCTCCATCCTGCGCGCCATCACGCACCGCTTTGCGCTGCCCGTGCTCGACGGCCTGACCACGCGCGACAAGGCGCTGGTGGCCAATGGCGGCAAGGCCATGGGCGACTTCAGCGCGGCGCTGGCCCTGGTGCCGCAAGAATAGCCGTCGACAGGGACGGCATCGCGACGCCCGCCCGGCCTGGCCGCGGCGGGCGTTTTTCATTCCGTGCTATCCGGCGCTACTGGCCCGGGGCCGCATCGAGCAGGGAATGCTCGAGCAATTGCGACAGCGACGCGCGCAGCGCCTGCGTGCGCGCCGCCAGTTCCGGCCGCTTGTAGCGCTCGGCGGCGATCAGGCTGCGTTCCAGGCAGATGCGGTCCCCCTTGGCCAGGCAGGCGTCGGCCGCGTCGAGCTGGGCGCTGGCCTGCGCCACTTTCACCTTGGCATCGAGTTCCAGCGTGTCCGGATCGTCGCCCCAGCGCTTCACGTGCGCGGCCAGCCGCGTGGCGGCCAGATCCGGCTTGCCCCCGTCGAGCGCCTGGTTGACGGACGCCTGCGCCGTGCTCCACGCCTGTTCGCGCCGCTGTGTCTTCTCGCACGCGGCGGCGGCCGTCGTGATGCTCGCCTGCAAGCGTTTCAATTGCGCGGCCGGCGCCTTGGCGCTTTTCAGCACGGCCAGCGCGCTGCGCGCCCCGTCCAGGTCGCACTGCGCCGCCAGCGCCGTGGCCGCCTCTACCTGCTCGGTCACGCTGGCCGGCTTGTCGGCTGGCTTGTTGATGAACCAGATGCCAGCCAGCACCACCCCGGCCGCGATCCACGTGCGCAGGCGCACGGGCGGACGCGGCGGCGGCACCGAGCCCCTGGCGGCAGGCTTGACGGGCGGCGCCTTGGGCGGCGGAGCAGCAGGTGCCGTACTCGGCTGCGGAGCGGGCGGCGCGGGGGCAGTCGCCGGCTGCGGCACGGACATGGGTGCAGCTACGGGGACAGGCGGCGGCATGCGCGGCACCGGCGGCGGCAACGGTGGCGGCGTCACCGGGGACGGCGATACTTTCTGTAAAACAATAGATTCAGCGGCCTGGCGCGCGCCGCAAAACGGACAATGCGCCACGCACAGCGGCAAGTAGCGGCCGCAAGCGGCGTTGATGCACATTTCATTCACTTTTTCAGGCACGTTCCAACCTTTACTGCTCATGCAACAATGGAAGGCTTACGATCATATCGAATGCCCTCTTCATTGCACGAACTCTACTTATATCTGCTGGCGGAGATAGCGCAGATTCAACGCTCCGCCTTCACCAGCCCTAATGCTCGTTCCTTTTCCAATATTACCTCACGATCACGATTCAGCAGTTTCGCACGTGCCAACCACTTGGCAGCGGCGCCTAGATCATTCGATGCCGCACTTTTCTCTGCTAGTTTGATGTAATGATCAACTATCTTGCTGGCAAGCCCCTTGACCTCTTCGCCACGATATTGGCCCTCAGGGTCAATCTGCCGAATTTGATCCAGTGAAGCTTTAGCCGAACTCTCCGGCGGATCAGTGTATTGAGCTTTCTCGATGTAAAGAGAAGCACGACGCAACTGATCGTCGATTTCAGAACGGTCATTTTCATTGAGCTTAATTGCGTTCGTCCCCACAGGTCGACTCTCATTGACCTGTGCCGCTGCACCAGGATTCGCATCCTTCGCGTCCTTCAATGGCCGAGTAGCAAAGAAGATAGCAGCACCTACAACTGCAATAGCGACAAGTACCAGTCCCATCTGGGAACCAAGCCATTTTTTTGTATCCGTCGAACGCGATGCACCGTTTGCTTTGCAGAAACTTGTCACATATTCCTCTGCCACACGCGGATCAAGTCCAACACGTTTTCCAGACGCCGCGTTCACTACTTTACTCAGCGCCAGACGCTCCTCCTTTTGATCCAACTTCTTGTCATTGTCTGTAAACTGATGCAACAACCTATCGAGCTCTTCCACGAGTGCACGCTCCGACACTGCGGAATACTCATCTAACTGCTCACGAATTACCAACTCTATTTCCCTACTGACGATACCGCGTGCGGCTGCTTCTTCTTTAATGCGTCGCTCTTCACCTCGATCCAGATAAAAATCATCGTCTACAGCCGCAGCTACTCGGTTCTTCAGCCAGTCCAAATCAGATTGATTCATATTTCCCTCAGTTTTCTAAAAGTTTCTATCTAAATGATCAAACCAAATAAAATCTTCGCCATCTTACCTACACTACAAAATTTTCCACCCCCAAATACCTGACCGCTGCATCACGCTATTTTTCCGACAAAAATCGTTGATAAATCGCTCTGCCACCTCAAAATCGACCCCCTTCATCGCACCAAAGCGCGGCTTACAGACGCTTTGCAAAGCGTCGACACGACTCTTTTTATCTAACCTTTTTTCAATATCTGTAAAAGTGTGTAGTAGCGCATCAAGTTCATCCAACAACCCTTTTTCATTGACGACATTTAAACGTTGCAAAGCCAACGACACAATTGACTCCACTCGCCTCAAATCCACGCCTAAAGCCTTCCTTCCATTTCGCACTAGAACACCAAAAGTGACGCAATCGCAGTATGCGTTTGAAACACTATCGGCAATATTCTTATTGAACTGTTTCTGCGCCTCCTCCCAAAAAACAGGGTTTGAAAATAACAGTTCCTTCGGCGCGTTATCTTCCTTAACTTCAGAGGCGCTGGTCCAGACCTGTTCACTCATAGGCAACGACATAGTCCTGTCTACGTGTGGCACAGTTAATACAGGTGAAATTATTTTTACCTTGATGGCCGTTTGCTTAACTCCACAAAAAGGACAAAAATTCACAGTCGAGTGGTATGTCGACTGGCAGCTCAATTCTTGACATTGGTATTCAATTTCCTGATTCACAAAAATACCTCTTCCTACGTCACTCATCTATTACAGGGAGAATATTCCCTGGCATGACGATAAAACCGATACCCATAAATTACAAAAAACACCTTAAATTATCTTTCAAATAATAACGCATCCTTGACCAGCAATACCACCTATTTCCGGCATAACAGCAAAGATGCCTTAGTCAATCTTTATAAAAGTCCTTTCGCAAGGCTCTACATAAACACGTGCCGCCACAATTCAGAGGGCTTGATACCGATCAACGAGCATCGCCCGCCACGGCCTAAGCTACCAGCACAGGCCACGCACAAGGAGATTGCCATGCCAGCCCACCTGATCATCGAAGACGGCCAGCCCTGGTGGTGGGACAGCGCCGATATCTGGGTCGTGCCGGGTAATGATCCGAACGGTCCGCCCGGCGCGCCCATTGCCGGCGTCAGCAACTACCTGTGGGGCCGCGTGCACAACACGGGCAACAGTGGCTCGAACGGCGTGCGCGTGGATTTCTACTGGGCCGATCCTTCGGGCCAGATCGCCGTCGGCGCCGCCACGCCGATCGGTTCCGCGTTTGCCGACCTGGCGCCTGGCGCCACGCAGGAAGTGCTGTGCCTGGTGCCCTGGGTGCCCGTCATCGTCAATGGCGGCCACGAATGCCTGCTGGCCGTGGCGCACGGCGCCGGCGACGTCAACCCGCTGCCCGATCCGCTGCCGAACGGCTTCCCGTTCCAGCCCACGCTGCACGAGCAGATCGCCCAGCGCAATGTGACGGTGGTGCTGGCGGCCAGGCGCGCGCAGCTGCTGACCATCGCGGTGGCGGCCCTGCCGCGCGAGGCAAAGAGAGTGGAACTGCATATCGATCAAGGCGGCGAACTGCCGGAGCGCCTGCTGGCCACCCTGGGCCTCGACAAATGGCAGCCGGCAAAAGAGGCGCGCCTGGCGGCGGGCCTGGCGCGCACGCCGCACTGCAATGGCGATGGCTCCGGCGAACAGAAGCTGGAGGTCGAGGTGCCGCGCGGCCAGGCCGTGCCCGTGTACCTGAGCTTGCGCGCCGAAGCGCTGCCCCGTGGCCAATATGCGCTGCTGCGCGTGCTGGAAACGCGCGATGGCAAGGTACTGGGCGGCATCACGTACATCGTCGTTGATCTGGATCAGGAGCAAGGCGAGGACCAGCAGCACAGCCCCGAGGAGCAAGCATCATGAGCGACACGCCCATGCAAGTGTTAACGCGGCCATTCGCGATCGAACCCGTCACCAATATCATGCTGCCGGACGGCATCTTCGACAATGCCATCTACGGCTTGCGCATCGCGGCCCACGTGACGAACATGTCGAGCAGCGCGCTCAACAACGTCACCGTGTACCTGGAAAGCGTGGGCGATCCCGGCATCGCGCCCGTGGCGCGCACCTTCTTCTTTGCCAGCGTCCCGGCCGGCGCGGCCATGCTGGTGACGTGGGATGCCGATTTCCAGCATGCGGCGCCCGGCAAGCGCCTCGTCAGCTTTGTCGCCAAGGCCGACGGCTACGCGCCGCGCCGCTCGATCCAGCAAATCTTCGTCTCGCAGACGCGCTTCGACAGCGCCACCAATACCTACACATGCACGGTCGAGGAAGGCACCCTGGAACTGTCCAAGCCGCAAGGCCATCTGCCCGCCAAGCGCTGGGGCAGCACGGGCGGCGACAACAAGGACTGCCGCTGTCCGCCCGGCCTCGGTCCCATCGTGCCGACCGGCATGACCCTCGTCTGGACACCGAACCCCGCCTACGCGGGCACGCACGGGGACTTGCCGTTTTCCGATCCGTGGTGGAAGATTCTCGCCATCATCATCGCCATCATCGCCGCGCTGGTCGCCATCATTTCAGCCGCGCTCGGCTCCGGCAAGGCCAGCTTCAGCGTGGGCGGCACCTTCGAGGAGACGGACCCCAGCGTCGACTGCTGCTCGCTCGAAGGGGCCGGTTCGGGCCAGCCCGAATTCACGGTGGCGGGCGTGGCTTCGGCCATCGCCTCGGGCGCCATCGCCGTCGCCTGTTCCGATATCGCCGACCCGTTCTGGCGTGGCCAGGAAGCAACACCCCCGGCCGCCGGCGAACTGACCCTGGCCGAACGCGTGGTGGCGAAGTGGGTCCTGCCGGAGGCGCCAAACGCGGGCTTGCCCTACACGGCCGACATCAGCTGGCAGTACGAACGCTTCACCACGGGCGCCACCTACCAGCATGCAGTCACTGAAACGCAAGTCAACATCCATGTGGCGGGCCCCGTGGAAACGGATACGCCCGCCGTCGTGCAGGCCTATGAACCGTTGTGGGTACGCGCCAGCTTCAAGCGCGACAATGGCAATGTCTTCCGCGGCACGGAACTGTATGCATTCGTGCTGTTCCAGGCGCCGCAGGGCCTGTATTTCGTGGAATCGCTGACCGATGACGGCCTGGGCTTCGATCCTGGCGCCAACGATGGCGTCTATGCCGGCAGCCTGGACTTGAAACGCGCTTACCGTACCTTGCTGCAGTATGGACAGAAAGTCTTTGGCACCTGGCGCGTGTTTGTCTTCGCGCAAGACGTCAACCTGACCAAGCCGGGCACGCCGCCGGAAATCGCCGCCCAGCATATCGGCGGCATGTTCGTCGCCAGCGCCATCGAGATCACCTTCGACGACAGCCTGCCCTGCCCGCTCAAGGCGCAGGCGAATATCGTGGTCGTGTGATGCTGGACAAACTCTGGCGCAGGCCGGATGAGTGGCGCCGCCGGGGTGGCGCTGCCAAGATGGGGCCGCCGGGATGCAGCCACGCCGCGCGCAAACCGACAATAGGGTTAATGCCCTATGCGCGCCCAAAGCGGCCGAGACAGCGTGCAGGGCCAGGCGCCGCCCCGAAGGCGGTACGTCAGTACGGCAAGGAAAACGGGACAGGCAACAACGCCCTGGGCGTTTTATCGGCCGTTCTTACACCTTGACGCTGTCGGGTTTCGCGATCACCGTGCGCGGAATGATGTCGTTCTCCGGGCACGACGCCATCGCATCCGAATACGCGAGCCAGCGCTGCAGGCTTTCCATGCGGCGGATGGTGATGCCCTTGCCGTTGATATAGCCGATCTGTTCGAAATTGGCGGAGCTGGTGGTCAGCTTCGAGACGGTCGGCGCGTTGTCGACCAGGCGGTCATACGCCTTGCGCGCCTTGTGCTCCCACTTGGCCAGCACGGGGTCGTCGAAACGGTTGCTTTCAAAATACACGGTGATGGTGCGGTCGTGGTTGGCAAAGCCGACGATGGCCGCGCCTTTGCGTATGGTCAACAGGACATCTTCCTTGACGCCCGTCACGGGAACGAACACGGCGGCACGCCCATCCGTGTCGGGCCGCTCCATGGGAATATCTTGTCCAATTATGCTCATTGCATCACGCTCTTTGTCATCGCCGGTTGGCCTGTTGTATTTATGGCTATCGCTGGAACCGTGCCGCGCGCGGACGCTGCCGCCCCGGCTGGCCGGTTCCATACTGTTTATCAAATAATACATTGCCGTAGAGCACTACACAAGATAATCAGCGCCCCGGCCCCGGTGCGCTCAAGCGTCGCGTTCAGGGCCGAATGGCGGCGCCGGCGGCACTCGCCTTATAATGCTGCGCTTACCTCCCCACATGCAAGACGCTCCCCTCACCATGACGCTTCCCGAAAATGATACCAGCCGGCTCGACGCCATCAGTGCCGCCGCCACCGAAGTCGCGGCCCGCAACGTGGCCGACCTGCTGGCCATGGCCATCTGCCACCGGCCCGATGAACCGGCCCTGATCGTCTGCGACAAGCGCAGCTGGCTCAACGTGGTGCTGACGGAAGCCTATCGCCTGGCCTTGCCGGACGCCACCCTCATCGATTTCGACGACGTCACGCCGGACGCCGTGCTGGCCGCGTTTGCCGAACTGCCGGCCGGCAGCCTTGTCGTGCTGATCCAGTCGACCAGCTTCCGTCTGGAAGCGTTCCGCATCCGCATCGAACTGTTCAAGCGCGGCTTGAAGGTGATCGAGCATGTGCATCTGTCGCGCATGCCAGGCGTGCAGGGCTTGCACTACATCGCCTCGCTGGCTTACGACCCCGCCTACTATCGCGGCGTGGGCCATGCACTCAAGGCGCGCATCGACGGCGCCCGCCACGGCATGGTCGACAGCGGCGGCGAGCAGCTGGTCTTCGCCTCGCCGTTCGAATCGGCCAAGCTCAATATTGGCGACTACAGCGGCATGAACAATATCGGCGGCCAGTTCCCGCTGGGCGAAGTATTCACGGAAGCGCAGGACCTGGAAGCGGTCAACGGGCGCGTGCGCATCTTCGTCTTTGGCGACACGCACTTCATGGTCAACCGCCCCGACACGCCGATCACCCTGATCATCGAAAAGGGCCGCGTCACGGGCACCGAACACGCCACGCCAGAATTTACCGCCATGCTGGAAATCATCCGCGCGCATGAGGGCGAAGTGTGGGTGCGCGAACTGGGCTTCGGCATGAACCGCGCCTTTTCGCGCGAGCAGCTGGTCAACGACATCGGCACGTATGAACGCATGTGCGGCATCCATCTGTCGCTGGGCGCCAAGCACGGCGTATATGCGAAACCGCAGTTCAAGCGCAAGGATGCGCGCTACCACGTCGACATCTTCGCCGTCACCGAAGCCGTCTATCTCGACGACGAGCGCGTGTACGCGGATGGCGCGTGGACGGTGCAGCCGGTCGCCTTCAACTGAGCCTCAACTGAAAAATCCGGCCGCTGCCAGCTCGCGGTCCCACGGCGGCACGGGCTGGTATTTGGCCACCAGGAAATCGATCAGCGCGCGCACCTTGGGCGATGGCTGGCGGCTGGCCGGATACAGGGCGCTCAGGTGATTGAGCGGCAGGTCCCAGCCCGATAGCACGGGCAGCAGGCTGCCGTCGAGCAGGTTGCGCCAGGCGAGGAAGGTGGTGCTGTAGACGATGCCGAGCCCGCGCTGCGCCGCCTGGTGCAGCACCAGGCCGTTATTTGCCGTGAAACCCGCCTGCACGCGCACGCTCACCTCCTCGCGCCGCTCCCCTTCCCCCTTCTGGAAATGCCAGTTCGTGCCATCGGTCAGGTGGCTGAAATGCAGGCACTGATGGTTCAATAAATCCTGCGGCGCCTGCGGCACACCCCATTGCGCCAGATAGGCGGGGCTGGCGCACAGCACGGCGCGGCACGGCGCCAGCGGGCGCATGGCCAGCGCGCTGCTGTCGGGGATGCCGCCCACGCGGATGGTCAGATCAAAGCCGTGGCGTATCGGATCGAGCAGCGCGTCGTCGACAAACAGTTCGGCCTGCACCTGCGGGTGCAGCAGGCTGAAACGCGCGACGGCGTCGGCCAGCCAGGCGCTGCCAAAACTCGACGGCGCCTGGATGCGCAGCGGCCCGGCCAATCCAGCGCCCGCTTGCGCCACGTGTGCCACCATGCGCGCCGCCTCCTGCGCCTGGCTGACGGTGGCCATGCACGGCGCCAGGTAGGCGCGCCCCGCGTCCGTCAGGCTCACTTCACGCGTGGAGCGGTGCAGCAGGCGCGCGTGCAGGCGTTCCTCGAGCTGCATGATGGTCTTGCTGACCATGGCGCGCGTCAGGCCCAGGCGCTGGCCAGCCACGGTGAAGCTGCGCTGGCGCGCCACTTCGACAAAGATTTCCATCGCTTTTAATTGATCCATGTCAAAGATTGTCATCGTTTGAGCGACAATCTGTCAACCGTTGGCCGATTGTTTGCCCGCCTGCAGCCACCTACAATGGCGTTTTCCATACACCTCCGGAGCCGCCGCCATGCTAACGATCGAACAACAAGAACAGTACCAACGCGACGGCTACCTCATCCTGCCCGATTTCAAGGGCGCGGACGCAATCGCCGCCCTGCGCGCGCGCGCCGAGCAGATTGTCAACGAATTCGATCCCAGCGTCAGCCAGTCCATCTTCACCACGCGCGACCAGGCGAAGAATACCAACGATTATTTCCTCGCTTCCGACAACACCATCCGCTGCTTCTTCGAGGAAGAGGCATTCGGCGCGGACGGCCAGCTGAAGCAAGCCAAGTCGCTGTCGATCAACAAGATCGGCCACGCCATGCATGACCTGGACCCCGTCTTCCGCGCCTTTTCGGCCGACCCGAAGCTGGCCGAAGTGGCGCGCGACCTGGGCCTGGCGGACGCGCAGGTATGGCAATCGATGTACATCTTCAAGCAGCCCGGCATCGGCGGCGAAGTGCGCTGGCACCAGGACGCCACGTATTTCGAGACCACGCCGGTCAGCGTGACCACCTTCTGGTTCGCGCTGGAAGACGCCACCCTGGAAAACGGCTGCCTGTGGGCGGAACCGGGCGGCCACCGCGGCCCGCTGCGCGAACGCTTCATCCGCAACGGCGACCAGGTGCGCGTGGAAAAACTCGACGCCATGCCCTGGCCCGACGACAGCACGGCCGTGCCGCTCGAAGTCAAGGCCGGCGCCCTCGTCTGCTTCCATGGCTTGCTGCCCCACTACAGCGCGCCGAACCGCTCGCCCGTCTCGCGCCACGCCTACACCCTGCACGCCACCGATGGCCAGACCGAATACGCGGCCCACAACTGGATACAGCGCGATGCATCGTTCCCCGTGCGAGGCTTCGTCTGATGCGCATCCAGGTTTTCGCCGCCCACTGGGGCAATAACGACCTGCCACCCGACGTCTTCATCGACAAGGTGCTGGCGGCCGGCTTCGACGGCATCGAGATGTCGCTGCCGCTGGACGCGGCCCTGCGCGAGGAGTGGACGGACCGCATCGCCAGGGCCGGACTGGAACTGATCGCCGCGCAATGGGAAACCGTGTTCCACAGCGATTTCGCGCTGCACCGCGCGGCCCTGGCCGAGCTGCTGGAGAACGCCTGCCTGGCGCGCCCCGTGCTGGTCAACACGCACACGGGCAAGGATTTTTATACGCCGGCGCAGAACGCGCAGCTGATCGAGCTGGCCGCCGCCATCTCGGCAAAGCACGGCGTGCCCATCGTGCATGAGATCCACCGCAGCCGCTTCAGCGGCCACCCGATGCTGCTGCTGCCCTACCTGGCCCAGTATCCCGACTTGCCGCTGACGGCGGACCTGTCGCACTGGTGCTGCGCCTGCGAATCCCTGCTGGAAGACCAGCCGCAGACCCTGGCGCAAGTGCTGCCGCTGGTGCGCCACGTGCACGCGCGCGTCGGCCATGCCCAGGGCCCGCAGGTGGCCGACTTCCGCGCGCCGGAAGCCAAGCCGGCCCTCGACGCCCACCTGGCGTGGTGGGACGCCATCGTCGCCCTGCGCCGCGCCGCCGGCGCCGAGCGCATGACGTTTACGCCGGAATTCGGTCCCGCCCCGTACACGCAAACCCTGCCCTGGACGCAGCAGCCCGTGGCCGACGCCTGGCAGCAGAACGTCGCCATGCTGCATCTGCTGCGCGCCCGCTACGCGCGCTAGTTCGCCAAGACCGCACCCACGCGCCGGGCCACACGGGTCCGGTGCGTGGGTGCAGGCCAGCCACGCTTGTCATTAAGTAGTGCGCTATATATACTGTCTCCATGGATACCACCACCTCCCCCAACCCGCTGCACCAGGTGCCGCGCCTGGACAGCCAGCTGTGCTTTGCGCTGTACTCGACCTCGCTCGCCATGAACAAGCTGTACCGCAAGCTCCTGCGCAAGCTGGGCCTCACGTATTCGCAATACCTGGTGATGATGGTGCTGTGGGAGCGCGACGGCTTGACGGTATCGGAAGTGGGCGAGCGCCTGTTCCTCGATTCGGCCACCCTGACGCCCCTGCTCAAGCGCATGGAGCAATCGGGCCTGTTGACACGCACGCGCGCCGCCAGCGACGAGCGCCAGGTCATCATTTCCCTCACCGAACAGGGCGACCAGCTGCGCCACGAGGCGGCCCTGCTGCCCGAGGCCATCCTGACGGCCAGCCACTGCAGCGTGGAGCAAGTTGTGGACATGAAACAACAACTGAACCAGTTGCGCGACAGCCTGATGAAAAGTGAGTAAACAGGCTGTTTTTCCAAGCAAAATCAGGCAAAGCATGAGCCTGACGGCGCCAGGCAAAAGCTGGCGCAAAATCCGCCTTTCTTTATTACAAAACGATACAAGGCGGCCATCACCCTGCGTATAGAATAGTTGCCACTATTTCCTTACAACAACATCAGGGTGAATATGCGCATACCTTTCGGCTCCGTTGCCTCGTTGGCTCTCTGCTTTACCGTCTCGGCCTTCGCCGCCGAGCCATTCGACGACAAGTTCCGCCAGCTCGAGGAATTGCTGCCCACCCCGAATACCTACCGCACCGCTTCCGGCGCGCCGGGCCACGCCTACTGGCAGCAGCGCGCCGACTACACCATCCGCGCCACCCTGGACGAGGCCAAACGCGAGATCGCCGGCAGCGGCACCATCACCTACCATAACCAGTCGCCCGATACCCTGGGCTACCTGTGGGTGCAGCTGGACCAGAATATCTACAAACCCGATTCCGACGCCCGCCGCATGACCACGGCGCCGTCGCGCCAGGCGTGGGCCAAGACGGGCGAGGACAGCATGAAGTTCGAAGGCTTGCGCGGCATGCTGGCGCGCGGCGACTTCCAGGGCGGCTTCAATATCCGCGCCCTGAAAGGCGCCGATGGCCAGCCTTTGAAATATGTAGTGAACCGCACCATGATGCGCATCGACTTGCCGCAGCCGTTGAAGCCGGGCCAGGACTTTGCCTTCCAGATCGACTGGGATTACCGCATCAACGAGCAGAAGGTGCTGGGCGGGCGCGCCGGCTATGAAGTCTTCGACGACAAGAACGCCCTGTTCGAAGTGGCGCAGTGGTTCCCCCGCATGGCGGCCTACTACGACGCGGCCGGCTGGCAGCACAAGCAGTTCCTCGGCTCGGGCGAATTCACGCTGGAGTTCGGCGACTACGACGTGCAGCTGACGGTACCGGCCGACCATATCGTCGCCTCCACGGGCGAACTGCAAAATCCGCGGGACGTGCTCTCCAGCGCACAGCGCGAGCGCCTGGAGAAAGCCAGCACCAGCGACAAGCCCGTCATCATCGTCACGCAGAAGGAAGCGGAAGCAGCCGAGAAATCCGTCAGCCGCGCGCAAAAGACGTGGCACTTCAAGGCGTCCAACGTGCGCGACTTCGCCTGGGCCTCGAGCCGCAAGTTCATCTGGGATGCGCAGGGCTACGACAAGGGCGGCAGCAAGCTGATGGCCATGTCCTACTATCCGAAGGAAGGCAATCCGCTGTGGGAAAAATACAGCACGCAAGCCATCGTGCACACCATCGAGCAGTACAACAAGTACAGCATCGACTACCCGTACCCGACGGCGATCTCCGTCAACGGCCCGGTGGGCGGCATGGAGTATCCGATGATTTCCTTCAACGGCCCGCGCCCGGTGAAAGACAAGAAAACGGGCGCGCTGACATATTCCAAGCGCACCAAGTACGGCCTGATCGGCGTCATCATCCATGAAGTCGGGCACAACTACTACCCGATGATCATCAACTCGGACGAGCGCCAGTGGACATGGATGGACGAGGGCCTGAACACCTTCGTGCAATACCTGGCGCAGCAGGCGTGGGAAGAGCATTACCCGGCCTCGCGCGGCGAGCCGCGCGAAATCGTCGACTACATGCGTAGCCGCGACCAGGTGCCCATCATGACCAATTCCGAGTCCTTGCTGCAGTTCGGCAACAACGCCTACGCCAAGCCGGCGGCGGGCCTGAACATCCTGCGCGAAACCATCCTCGGGCGCGAGCTGTTCGACTATGCATTCAAGGAATATGCGCAGCGCTGGAAGTTCAAGCGCCCTACGCCGGCCGACTTCTTCCGCACCATGGAAGACGCTTCCGGCACGGACCTGGACTGGTTCTGGCGCGGCTGGTTTTACACGACCGATCCGGTCGACATCAGCATCGATGGCATCACCGAATATGGCGTGAGTTCAAAAAATCCGGAAACGGAAAAGGCCTGGAAAAAAGCGCAGAAAGGCGCCCAGCCACAATCCGTCACGGACCGCGCCAACAAGGGCATGCCGCGCCGCGTCGACGCGCATCCTGAGCTGAAGGATTTCTACAACCAGCATGACGATTTCACGGTGACCAACAAGGACCGCAACGCCTACGCCGAAGCGCTGGACAAGCTGGAGCCGTGGGAAAGGGACTTGCTGAAACAGGGCAAGCACCTGTACCTGGTGGACCTGTCGAACCTGGGCGGCATGGTGATGCCGCTGATACTGGAAATTGAACTCAAGAGCGGCAAGAAATACGTCGAGCGCGTGCCGGCCGAAGTGTGGCGCTACTCGCCGAAGAAAATCACCAAGGTCGTCATCACCGACGAACCGATGGTGGGCCTGGTGCAGGACCCGTACTGGGAAACGGCCGATATCGACACCAGCAACAATGCCTGGCCGCGCAAGATCACGCCATCGCGCCTGGAGCTGTTCAAGAGCGAGAAGGCGCCCAGGGATAACCTGATGCAGGATTTTAATACGCCGTTGAAAGGCAAGAACGGCGGCTCGGCCAAGGGCGACGAGGCGTGAAGCGCTGGCGCGTGCTGGCCGCCGCCATGCTGGCCTGCGCCAGCATGGCGGCCGGCGCCCACAATTTCCACATGGGCATCGCCGACATCAGCTACAACGCGGCCAGCGGCAGCACGGAAGTGGTGCACACCTACACGGGCCACGACGTGGAAGCGCTGCTGACGAACCTGTACCAGCGCCAGTTCGACCTGGGCCAGGAAGACAGCGAGGCGGCGCTGCGCCGCTACGTGGACAGGCAGTTCCATATCACCGGCGCGGATGGCAAGCGCCTGCGCCTGAACTGGGTCGGCATGAAGGTCAATGCCGACAACGTGGTGATCTTCCAGGAGATCGAGCATACGCGCCTGGCGCCCGCCACGCGCATCCACAACCAGCTGCTGATCGACTTCCTGCCCAGCCAGCGCAACACCCTCAACGTGCAGGACGGCGGCACCATCCAGACGCTGTTCTTCGACCACCAGCACGCCGAGCTGCCGATCAAATAAACCGGCAGGGGCCACGCCCCGCCGCACCCATGGACCCATGACGCCACGCCACCTGCCCCTCTTCCTCGCCGCCCTGTTTTCAGCAACCGCCGCCCGGGCCGACGACATCTTCCAGCGCGTGCTGGTCGATGGTTCGCGCATGAACCAGCTGGGCGTGGCCGACTCGGCCAACGCCGGCAGCGTCACGCAAAAACAGCTTGAAGCGCGCACCAGCTACCGCCCCGGCGAATTGCTCGAAGCCGTGCCGGGGCTGATCGTCAGCCAGCATAGCGGCGAGGGCAAGGCCAACCAGTTTTACCTGCGCGGCTTCAACCTCGACCACGGCACCGACCTGCGCACCACCGTCGACGAGATGCCCGTCAACCAGCGCAGCCACGGCCACGGCCAGGGCTGGACGGACCTGAACTTCCTGATTCCCGAACTGGCCATGCGCCTCGATTACAAGAAGGGACCGTATTCGGCGGCGGAGGGCGACTTTTCCTCGGCCGGCGCGGCCGCCATCGTGTATGCGAACCGCCTGACGCAAGGCATCGCCAGCGTCGGCGTCGGACAGAACGGCTTTCGCCGCGCGCTGCTGGCCGACTCGTTCGATGCGGGCCGCGGCAGCCTGCTGTACGCGCTCGAGGCGCAGCATAACGATGGCCCGTTCACGCAGCCGGACCGCTACCGCAAGCGCAATGGCGTATTGCGCTACAGCGAAGGCTATGCCAACAACGGTTTCAATGTGACGGCCATGGCGTATGACGCCAGCTGGAACGCCAGCGACCAGATTCCCCTGCGCGCCGTGCAGGATGGCACGCTGGGCCGCTTCGACGCCGTCGACCCCAGCGATGGCGGCAAGGCGCAGCGCTACAGCCTGTCGGGCGCCTGGCGCCAGACCCTGGACGACATGTCGTCGAAGGTCAGCGCCTATGTCATTGCCAACCGCCTGGCCCTGTTCTCGAACTTTACGTATGCGATGGATGACCCCGACAATGGCGACCAGTTCGCCCAGCCGGACCGGCGCGTGACCTCCGGCGTCAATGCCAGCCACACCTGGCACCGCCACACGGACAGGGGCAGCAGCGACACCACCATCGGCCTGCAGCTACAAAACGACAATATCCACAATGGCCTGTACAACACGCGGCAGCGCCAGATCCTGTCGACCACGCGGCAAGACCACATCGTCGAATCGAGCCTTGGCGTGTATGCCGAAAACAGCACGCGCTGGTCGCCCTGGCTGCGCACCGTGGCCGGTCTGCGCGCGGACGCCTACCGCTTCGACGTGCGCAGCGACCGCGCAGACAATTCGGGCAAGGCCAGCGACCATTTGTTCAGCCCCAGCCTGAGCGTGATCGCCGGCCCGTGGCGCGATACGGAAGCGTATATCAACATTGGCAATGGTTTTCACAGCAACGACGCGCGCGGCACGACGATCGCCGTCGACCCGAAAACCGGCGAGGCGGCCGACAAGGTCACGCCGCTGGCGCGCTCGCGCGGCTTGGAACTGGGCTTGCGCAGCGCCGCCATCGCCGGCCTGCAAACGTCGCTGTCGCTGTACCGCCTGGACTTCGATTCCGAGCTGCTGTTCATCGGCGACGCCGGCGCCACCGAGGCGGGCCGCCCCAGCCGCCGCTATGGCGTGGAGTTTTCCAGTTACTACAAGGCGGCCAGCTGGCTGTCGCTGGACCTGGACCTCGCGTATGCGCGCGCCCGCTCGCGCGGCAGCGACCCGGCCGGCAACTTCATCCCGGGCGCCATCGAAGGCGTGGCCCAGCTGGCGCTGACGCTGACGCCGCAAGGGCCCTGGTCCGGCTCCCTGCGCCTGCGCTACTTCGGCCCGCGTCCCCTGATCGAGGATAACAGCGTGCGCTCCTCGGCCAGCGTGGGCGTGAACGGGCGCCTCGCCTACCAGATCGACAAAACCTTGCGCGTGGAGCTCGAAGGCTTCAACCTGGCCAACCGGCGCGACTCGGCCATCGACTACTACTATGCCTCGCGCCTGCCCGGCGAGGCGCAGCCCATCGACGATATCCACTTCCATCCGGTGGAGTCGCGTTCGCTGCGCCTGACCCTGGTAAAGAATTTTTAAGTGAACAGGAATAATTCCTATCGGACGCTGCACAGGAAACGCCGCGAAGTCGTAGAATGCCAGGCTGGATAAACTGATACAGGCCGCATCCCGGCCGGCACCGCCATGAGCACTTCCGCACCGATCTTTACCGACCCGTCCCGTCTCAAGGACGCCTTGCGCGACGACGGCTATGCCGTGCTGCGCCCGCAGGACGTGGCCGCGCTGGCCGGCTGCCCCTTGGCGGCGCTGCGTGAACTCGAAGGCAGCTGGGACACCCTGGCGCTGGACAACTACCTGAAGGATGGCGGCCGCTATCGGCGCCGGCGCCATTCGTGCTTCGTGCAGGATGGCGATCGCCTGACGCAAACGGCGCACCGTCCGCACTGGCAGCCGGTCGAGTACAACGCCCTGCACGGCGGCATGCACCGCCTGTTCGAGCCGGTCGATCCGGCCATCGTCGCGCAGCCGGCCTGGCAGCAGCTGATCCGCGCCCTGGGCGATGCCTGCTCCCAGGTCAAGGGCCGCCAGCCGTGGTTCATCGAGGCGCACCAGTTCCGCATCGACACCACCGACGGCATCGGCCGCCCGACGCCGGAAGGCGCGCACCGCGACGGCGTCGACTTCGTCGCCGTGCTGCTGATCGGGCGTGAACAGATCAAGGGCGGCGAGACGCGCATCTTCGAGGCGGAAGGCCCCAACGGCAAGCGTTTCACCCTCACCGAGCCATGGTCGCTGCTGCTGCTCGACGATGCGGCCGTCATCCACGAGTCGACGCCGATCCAGCCCGTGGGCGAACATGGCCACCGCGATACGCTCGTGCTGACGTATCGCGCCGGTCAATTCCAGGGCGAGAATTAACAAGCGGCCACAGCATTCCCTGTGGCCAAAATAGTTACTTGGAAGTTACTTTTACAGACCTAAATCCGATATAGTCACATGATGTCGATATTGCGCGCCCACTGCGTCCAGCATCCAATATACTGAATTCTAGGAGAGGTCTGTGGACTCCAACAACCAAATCAAGCCTGACGAAATCGAGATCCTGATCGTCGAGGATAGTCCGACCCAGGCGGAGCGCTTGCGACGCCTGATCCAGTCCCTGCACTATAACGCGCGCGTGGCCGCCAACGGCCAGCTGGCCCTGGCCGCCATCCGCGAACGCAAGCCGCATCTGGTGCTGTCCGATATCGTCATGCCGGAAATGAATGGCTACGACCTGTGCCGCGCCATCAAGTCCGACCCGACCCTGCGCGACATTCCCGTCATCCTCGTCACCTCGCTCAACGACCCGAAGGACATCATCCGCGGCATCGAGTGCGGCGCCGACAATTTCATCCGCAAGCCGTACGCGGAAGACTACCTGCTCAACCGCATCAGCCACATGCTGATGAACCAGAAGCTGCGCAAGAACCAGAACGTCGAAATCGGCATCGCACTGTACCTGGGCGACCAGAAGCACTTCATCAATGCGGAACGCCAGCAAATCCTCGACCTGCTCATTTCCACCTATGAGCAGGCGGTGCAGGTCAACGGCGAGCTGCAGGCGCGCGAACGCCAGGTGATCGAATTGAACATGCGCCTGGCGCACCACGCGGCCGAACTGGAAACCATCAACCGCGAAATCGCGCTGAAAAACCTCGAGCTGGCCGAAGCGAGCCGCATGAAGTCGGCCTTCATCGCGAATATGTCGCACGAACTGCGCACGCCGCTGAACGCCATCATCGGGTTTACGGGCGCGCTGCTGATGAAACTGCCCGGCCCGCTGACGGCCGACCAGGACAAGCAACTGAACACCATCCGCGCCAGTGCGCGCCATCTGCTCTCGCTGATCAACGACATCCTCGACGTGGCGAAGATCGAGGCCGGCAAGCTGACCCTGTCGATCGAGCCCGTACACTGCCAGGAACTGATGGCCGAAGTGGCCGACACCCTGCGCCCGCTGGCGCAGCAAAAAGGCCTGGCGCTGGAAATCGAACTGGGCGAGGCGGATCAGCCGCCCGCCATCATCGACACGGACCGCCGCGCGCTGACGCAAATCCTCATCAACCTGCTCAACAACGCCATCAAGTTCACGGAGCAGGGCACGGTGCGCATCAGCCTGGCCCAGCGCGAGGAAGACGGCGTGCTGGTGACGGAAATGAGCATCGCCGACAGCGGCGCCGGCATCAAGGAAGAGGACCAGGCCAAGCTGTTCCAGGCCTTCTCGCAGCTCGATTCCACCTCCACGCGCCACGTGGAAGGCGCGGGACTGGGCCTGTACCTGTGCCAGAACCTGGCCAACGCCATCGGCGGCGCCCTGTTCTTCAACAGCGACTACGGTTCCGGCAGCACGTTTACCCTGGCCCTGCGCAGCAAGGCCTGACCTTCTGTGCGCCGCAACATGAAAATTTGCTTTCTTGATAATTTTACCAATATCAAATGCACGAATACAGTAGTTCTACGGTATTGCACCGCACCATTTTTGGCGCTATAGTAGAACTGTCTCCTCCAATTCGTTCTCCGAACATTGGATTCAGCCCGCGCCGCAAGGTACGCGGGCTTTTTTTTTGCGCGGCGGCGTCCGGGCAAACCTGCTGCCCTGCCGGCAATAACTAAATCAAATGATTTAGTTATATCAATCGCTTGAGATATGTGATTAAATCTCCGGCATGATTGAAAAAACTTCCACCCCCATCGCCCCGGCCGACGACGGGCGCAAGCCGCGTTCCGATGGCGAGCAGTCGCGCGAACGCTTGCTGCATAGCGCCATCCGACTGTTTGCCGAACACGGTTACGCCAAGACGTCGACGCGCGAACTGGCGCTGGCGGCCGGCACGAACGCGGCCGCCATCAGCTATTATTTCGGCGACAAGGCGGGCCTGTACCGCGCCGCCTTCGCCCAGCAGTCGTCGAATCCGCAAGACAATATCGCCCTGTTCGACCAGCCGCATTTCACCCTGCGCCAGAGCCTGGAAGGCTTTTATGCGCAGCTGCTCGCCCCCATGCAGCAGGGCGACATCGCGCGCGACTGCATGCGCCTGTGGTGCCGCGAAATGCTGGAACCGACTGGCCTGTGGGCGCGCGAGATCGACCAGAACATCCGCCCCGAACACGAAGCGCTGACCGGCGTGCTGGCGCGCCACCTGGGCGCCCCCGACGACAGCGACGACATGCACCGGCTGGCGTTTTCCATCGCCTCGCTGGCCCTGCAGCACATGGTCGGCACCGAGGTGCTGCAAACCCTGCGCCCGCAGCTGCTGGCAACGCCGCAGGCCATCGACACCTGGCTGGCGCGCATGACCGACTATGCGCTGGCCATGGCCGACCTGGAACGCCAGCGCCTCGCCAGCCCACCCTCAAACCATACCGTTCAACGACAAGCAGAAGGACCAGCATGACGATACGTCACAAAGCCGTTCAACGCACCCTGGCCGCCGGCATCGTGCTGGCCCTGGGCGGCTGCGCCCTGCAGGGGCCGCCCGCCGCCGTAGCCGCCAGCGCGCCCGCGCAGTGGCAGGCGCCGCTGCCACATAACGGCAGCCTGGCCGACTTGTCCACCTGGTGGCAGCGCCAGGGCGACGCCCTGCTGGTGGAATTGATCGCCGATGCCCAGCAAGTGAGCCCCAGCATCGCCGCCGCCCGCACGCGCATCGTGCGGGCGCGCGCCGACAGGGTCGCCAGCGGCGCCGCGCTGGCGCCCGCCTTGGACGCCACGGGCAGCGTGGTGCGCACCAGCCAGCAGTCGCTGCAGCCCGGCGGCACCACCTCGCAGGCGGCGCTGCAGGCGTCCTGGGAAATCGACGTGTTCGGCGCCAACCGCGCCACGCGCGATGCGGCGCAGGAGCGCTACGACAGCGCGCGCGCGGGCTGGCACGAGGCCCGCGTCTCGGTGGCGGCCGAAGTGGCCAACCAGTACTACGCCTTGCGCACCTGCCAGCAATTGCAAGCCGTGGCCGAACAGGATGCCGTCTCGCGCCGCGACTCGTCGCGCCTGACGGAACTGAGCGCCGGCGCCGGCTTCCAGCCTCCCGCGAATGCGGCGCTGGCGCGCGCCAGCGCGGCCGAAGGCGCCAGCCGCGCCATCGAACAGCGTGCCGCCTGCGACGTCGACGTGAAGGCGCTGGTGGCGCTGTCGGCCATGCCGGAAGCGACGCTGCGCCAGAAACTGGCGGCCAGCCCCGCCGTCCTGCCCTCGCCCGTGGCAATTGCCGCGCTGCCGGCACAGACGCTGGGCCAGCGCCCCGACATCTACAGCGCCGAACGCGAAGTGGCGGCCGCCAGCTTTGAAGTGCGCGGTGCGCAGGCGCAGCGCTATCCGCGACTGAGCCTTGCCGGCTCCATCGGCAAGGGCAATATCCGCTCCGGCGGCAGCAGCATCACGGCCAGCACCTGGAGCATCGGCCCGCTGGCCGTCAGCCTGCCCATCTTCGACGCCGGACGCCGCCGCGCCGAAGTCGACGCAGCCACGGCCCGCTACGACGAAGCGGTAGTGAAATACCGCGCCGGCGTGCGCCAGGCCGTGCGCGAAGTGGAAGAAGCACTGGTCAATCTGGCCAGCACGGATGAACGCAGCGGGCATGCACGGGCAGCCATGGAAGGCTACCGCATCTCGTTTGTCGCCACCGAAGACCGCTACAGAAATGGCCTAGCCAGCCTGATCGAACTGGAAGAATCGCGCCGCACGCGCCTGGCCGCCGAAAACACCGTGGTCAATCTGGAGCGCGAACGCAGCGCCGCCTGGGTAGCGCTGTACCGCGCCGCCGGCGGCGGCTGGGACAGTACTGCCTCCATCGCCAACAATGCCCCTTGACGGATACGACAACATGAAAAAAATGACCTTGAAACCCATGGCACTCGCCCTCGCCGCCGTCCTTGTCGCGCTGGGCGCCGGCATTGCCCTGTACCCGCCCGCCTCCACGGCGGCCGACGAAGCGAAGGACAAGGCGGCCGCCAAGCCGGCCCTGACCGTCACCACGGCAAGGCCGCAGACGGCCAGCCTGCCCATCAAGCTGAGCGCCAACGGCAACGTGGCCGCGTGGCAGGAAGCCGTCATCGGCAGCGAGTCGAACGGCTTGCGCCTGACGGAAGTGCGCGTGAATGTCGGCGACGTCGTGCGCGCAGGCCAGGTGCTGGCCGTCTTCTCGAACGACACGGTAAACGCCGACGTGGCGCAGGCAAAAGCGGCCGTGCTGGAGGCCGAAGCGAATGCGGCCGAGGCGGCGGCCAACGCGCAGCGCGCCCGCTCGCTGCAAAGCACGGGCGCCATCAGCGCGCAGCAGATCAGCCAATACCTGACGGCCGAACAGACGGCCAACGCCCGCATCGCGTCAGGCAAGGCGCAGTTGGCGCAACAGCAGCTGCGCCTGAAATACACGCAGGTGGTGGCGCCCGACAGCGGCATCATCTCCTCGCGCTCGGCCACCGTCGGCTCGGTGGTCGGCGCCGGCACGGAACTGTTCCGCCTGATCCGCCAGGGGCGCCTCGAGTGGCGCGCCGAAGTGACGGCCACCGAACTGCTGAATCTGAAACAGGGCACGCTGGCGCAGGTGAAGGCGGCCAACGGCAGCATCCTGACGGGCAAGGTGCGCATGATCGCGCCCACGGTCGATCCGCAAACCCGCTCCGCCCTCGTGTATGTCGACCTGCCGGCCAGCACCGGCACGAACGCGCCGTTCAAGGCCGGCATGTACGCCAGCGGCGCATTTGAACTGGGCACCTCGGGCGCGCTGACCGTGCCGCAGCAGGCCATCGCCGTGCGCGATGGCTTCAGCTATGTGTTCCGCCTCAATCCCGACCAACGGGTCAGCCAGATCAAGGTGCAGGCCGGACGGCGCCTGAGCGACCGCATCGAAATTTTGGGCGGCATCACGGCCGACACCACCATCGTCGTCAGCGGCGCCGGCTTCCTCAACGACGGCGACCTGGTACGCAATGTGCAAACCCCGGTCGCGGCAGCGGCCAAGCCGGCCACGGCGAAAAAGTAAGGCAAGCCATGAACTTTTCCTCCCTGTCGATCAAGAACCCGATCCCGGCCATCATGCTGTTCGCGCTGCTGACCCTGGCCGGGCTGCTGGCCTACAAGGCCAATCCGGTGCAGGATTTCCCCGATATCGAACTGCCCATCGTCACCGTCAACGCGGTGCTGCCAGGCGCCGCGCCGGCCCAGCTGGAAACGGAAGTGGCGCGCAAGATCGAGGATTCCGTCGCCACCCTGCAAGGCATCAAGAACATCTACACCAAGGTGCTCGACGGCACCGTCACGGTGACCGTCGAATTCATCCTGGAAAAGCAGATCGCCGAAGCCGTCAACGACGTGCGCGACGCCGTCGCCCGCGTGAAAGCGGACATGCCGGCCGAACTGCGCGACCCCACCGTCACCAAGGCGTCGACGGCCGGCCGCGTGGTGCTGACCTTTATCGCCACGGCGAAACCCGGCGTCGACAATCCGCTCGACGCGCCCGACCTGTCCTGGTTTGTCGACAATACGGTGGCCAAGCGCCTCTTGACGGTGCCCGGCGTGGGCGCCGTCACGCGCGTGGGCGGCGTCTACCGCGAAATCCAGGTCGAACTCGATGAAGCGCGCATGGCGGCGCTGAAGGTGTCGGCGCTGGACGTGTCGCGCCAGCTGCGCCTGGTGCAGCGTGAAGCACCCGGCGGACGCGGCGACGTCAGCGGAGCCGAACAGTCGGTGCGCACCATCGCCACCGTGAAAACGGCCGATGAACTGGCGCGCGTCGAAGTGCCGCTGCCGGATGGGCGCCATGTGCGCCTCGACCAGGTCGCCACGGTGCGCGACACGGTGGCCGAGCCGCGCGCGCTGGCCGAGCAGGATGGCAAGACCGTGGTCGCCTTCGAGGTATTCCGCACCAAGGGCGCCAGCGAGGTGGCAGTGGCCAATGGCGCGCGCGCCGCCATCGCCGAACTTCAAAAGGAAAACCCGAACGTGGTGCTGCAGCAGTCGATCGACAACGCCTTCCCCGTCGAGGAAAACTTCGACGGTTCGATGGAGTTGCTGTACGAGGGCGCGCTGCTGGCCGTGCTGGTGGTGTGGTGGTTCCTGCGCGACTGGCGCGCCACGCTGGTGGCCGCGGCCGCCCTGCCCCTGTCCGTGATGCCCGCCTTTCTCGGCATTTACTGGTTCGGCTACACGCTCAACACCGTCACCCTGCTGTCGCTGGCACTGGTGGTCGGCGTGCTGGTCGACGACGCCATCGTGGAGATCGAAAACATCGAACGCCATCTGCGCATGGGCAAGTCGCCTATGGAAGCGGCCATGGAAGCGGCCGATGAAATCGGCATGGCGGTGATCGCCACCACGTTCGCGCTGGTGGCCGTGTTCCTGCCGACGGCCTTCATGAGCGGCATCCCCGGCTTGTTCTTCAAGCAGTTCGGCTGGACCGCCGTGCTGGCCGTGCTGGCCTCGCTGGTGGTGGCGCGTCTGCTCACGCCGATGATGGCCGCGTACATCCTGAAACCGCTGCCGCACAAGGAAGTGCAGGATGGCTGGCTGATGACGCGCTACCTGCGCGTGATGCGCTGGTGCCTGCATCACCGCGGCATCACGGCCATCGCCTCGGCCCTGTTCTTCGTCGGCTCCATCATGCTCGTGCCGCTGCTGCCGACGGGCTTCGTGCCGGCCGCCGACCGCGCGCAGACGCAGATCAACCTGGAACTGCCGCCCGGTTCCACCCTGGGCGAAACGCAGGCCGTGGCGGCCATGGCGCGCGACGCTGCCATGCGCACGCCGGGCATCAAGGGCGTCTTCAGCTCCATCGGCGGCGGCTCCAGCGGCGACGCCTTCGCTCCCGGCGCGGCAGCCGAGGCGCGGCGCGCCGTGCTGACCCTGACCACCGTGCACCGCACCGAGCGCAAGGAGTCGATGGCCGGCCTGGAGACGCAGCTGCGCCACAAGCTCGACACGATTCCCGGTGCCCGCTTCACGGTGGGCCCGCCCGACACAGGCGTGAAAATGCAGCTGGTACTGCGCTCGGAAGACCCGGTGGCGCTGATGGAGGCGGCACGCAAGGTCGAGCGCGAACTGCGCGGCTTGAAAGGCATCGGCAACGTCAATTCCAGCGCCTCGCTGGTGCGTCCGGAAATCATCGTGCGTCCCGATTTCGCCAAGGCGGCCGACCTGGGCGTGACGGCGGCGGCCATCGGCGAAACCGTGCGGGTGGCCACGGCCGGCGACTACGATACGGACCTGACGAAGATGAATCTGCCCGAACGGCAAGTGCCGATCCGCGTCAAGCTGCCCAACAGCGTGCGCGCCGACCTGGCCGCCATCGAACGTCTGACGGTGCCCGGCAAGAATGGCCCCGTGCGCCTGGCGAACGTGGCCACGGTGAGCATGGAAAGCGGCCCGGCGCAGATCGACCGCCTGAACCGCAGCCGCAACGTCACGCTGGACGTGGAACTCGGTTCGCGCACGCTCGGCGAATTGAACGAGGAGGCGCGCGCGCTGCCGTCGATGAAGAACCTGCCGCCATCCGTGAAGATCGCGGAACTGGGCGACGCGCAGGAGATGGCGTCGCTGTTCGCCAGCTTCGGCCTGGCCATGCTGATCGGCGTCCTGTGCATCTACTGCGTGCTGGTGCTGCTGTTCAAGGACTTCATGCAGCCGGTGACCATCCTGGCGGCGCTACCGCTGTCCATCGGCGGCGCCTTCGTGGCGCTGCTGATCACGGGCAGCGCGCTGTCGATGCCATCGATGATCGGCCTGATCATGCTGATGGGGATCGTCACCAAGAACTCGATCCTGCTGGTCGACTATGCGATCCTCGCGCGCCAGGCGGGCATGAACCGCTTCGATGCGCTGGTCGACGCCTGCCACAAGCGCAGCCGGCCCATCCTGATGACGACGATTGCCATGGGCGCCGGCATGATGCCGCTGGCGCTGGGCTGGGGCGCCGACCCGAGCTTCCGTTCGCCGATGGCCATCACCGTCATCGGCGGCCTGATCACGTCGACCTTACTCAGCCTGCTGGTGGTGCCGGCCGTGTTCACCTACATCGACGACCTCGAGCACCTGCTCAAGCGCGGCATGGCCAAACTGCGCCGCCACAAGGCGCCGCTGCGGCGCGATGACAGGGTGGCGCTGGAAAAATAAGCACTACCATTGTTTGCCAAATCGCCCCCTGCGGGCAAGGAAGCGAGGGACCGGCCGGCAGGCCGCGCTCCCTCGCTTTCATCTATCTGGCATACTGCGCCCATTCTCAATGAACGCAATCTGCCCTGCCTATGAATTACCCCACCCCGCTGGCCCTGCTATTGATCTGCTCCCTGCTCGGCGCCTGCTCGGAAAAAACCGCTCCCGCCAGCGCCACCGTGGCCGACACGGCGGCCGACGTCACGGCAAGCGCCCCTGCCGCTGCCGTCGACGAAGCCGCCCCCACCGAGGCCGTGCGGCCGCCATCGGCTACCGCGCCCAGGACGGAAGACATGAACACGCCGCAGGCACGCGAGCGCGAAGCGGGCATGATGCGCGCCGTCTTCGGCAAGGACTACCGCGACGACAGCGACGATGCGCTGGCCGACCTGTCCGATCCGGACAATCATGTCGACAAGCTCAGTTATGTGGTCAGCGCCGTCAGCCACAAGCTGCTGCCCGATGGCACGGCCATCCTGGTGGCGAATGCGGAAACGGCGAACACGGAAGGCACGGCCGAATCGGCGCATGCCTCGTCGGGCCTGCTGAATGTCTTTTTCCTCGCGCCCAAGGGCCAGGCCGGCGACGGCCAATGGCGGGTCGTCAAGCGCCTGGAAAACATCGCCGCCCTCGGTTCATCCGGGCAGCTGGGCGAAGTGCACTGGGTCATGCTGGGCGCGCACAAGCCGGGACTGGCGATCCGCCACGGCTATACGGGCCAGGGCTACACGATCACGCAGCTGGCCCTGTTTGAAATCGGCGACGGCAAGGTCGCCGCGCTCGACGGCGGCATCGACCTGTACTCGGACAATATGGGCGCCTGCACGCCGGACATGGATGTGTGCTGGATGGTCGAAGGCAGCTGGCGCTTCGCCGCCGCGCGCAACGGCGGCGCCTACGATGACTTGCTGATCGACTTTACGGGTGCGTCGGAAAAGATCAAGCCCGGCGTCACGCTCAAGCCGGACCAGGACCCGCCGCGCATCGCCACGCCGCTGAACGGCCACGCGCGCTACGCCTTCGATGGCAAGGGATACAAGCTGGTTGAAGGCAAGAACACGGTGCCTGGCGTGTAAGCGAATACGCAGCCGGCAACCGACCTTCCGCTACTTGCGTGCCGCCTCCAGGCGCGCCAGCAGCGGCGCATACATCGAGCGCGTATGGCTGCTCCAGCGGGCCATGGCGCTGTCGATATCGAGCAGCAGGCGCTCGGCCAGCACCTGGTCGCCCTGCTGCAGCGCCCAGATTGCATACTCGGCACGGCATTCGAAGCTGCCGTAGCGGGTCAGCGCATCGTCGAATTCCGCCCTGGCTTCCGGCTGACGTCCGCTTTGCGCCAGCGCGCGCGCCGTCAGCAGGGCCACCATCTCGGGACGGAAATGAATATCGCTGCGACGGATGAATTCCAGGTGCGTCAATGCCTCGGCACCGCGCGCGCATTCCAGATAGGCGCGCGCCGCGCCCAGGCGAATTTCCAGGTCCGATGAAAATGCGCCCTGCAGGCAGGCTTCATAAGTCGATGCCGCCTCTTGCGCATCGCCCGCTTCCAGCAGCGCGCTGGCCAGGCGCATCTGGTTCTGCGCCGTCGGCGTGTACTCGAAGGCGGCGCGCGCCTCGCGCAGTTCGCGGTTCGGGTCGAGTACCTGGACGGCCACCGAGGCGACCTTGCGCGCGCCTTGCGGCAGGCGCGAATTGGGCAGGTAGATGGCGAAGAAATACACCACGCTGCCCAATAGCGGAAACATGAAAAGAATCAGCAGCCAGTACAGCTGCTGCCCGTTGCGTACCACGTGAATCGCAAAAAACAATGCGATCAATATGTGAATGCCTATGCCAAAAATCGTCATGCTGCAACCTCGTTCGTGACGGGAGCGGCTGGCACCATGCCGTCGCTTTCCCTGGTGAGAATAGTACACCGGCCGCCGGCATGCTCCGCGCCGGATACGCCGTCGTTATGGCTCTCCCGCCGACCAGCCGCCGCCCATGGCGCGGTACAGGTCGACGGAAGCGACGAGGATGCGCGTCTTCAGCTGCAGCAGCCCGACGTCGGCGCTGTACAGGGTACGCTGGGCGTCGAGTTCTTCCAGGTACGATGCATAGCCGTTGCGGTAGCGGTTGTGCGCGATGCGCAGGGTGTCAGCCGCCGTGGCGCGGCGCGCGTCGTTTTCCACGGCTTGCTGCCGCAGGCGGTGGATGGCGCCCAGGCTGTTCTCCGTCTCGGCGAAGGCATTCCTCACCGCGTTTTCATACGCATACGCCAGCTGGTCGCGCTGGGCGCCCGCCGCATCCGTCTGCGCCTGCACGCGGCCGCCGTCGAACAGCGGGCCGGCCGCCAGCGCCGTCAGGCGCCACAAGGCTTTCGGCGCATGCAGGAAATCGGTCAGCGTGGTGGCTTGCCCGCCGCCTGTCGCCGTCAGCTTGAACGACGGCAGCAGCTGGTCGCGCGTGGCGGCCAGGCTGGCATTGGCGGCCGCCAGATTGTGCTCCGCGCGCGCGATGTCGGGGCGCCGGCGCAGCAGTTCCGACGGCAGGCCGGCCGGCACGACGGGCGCGCTCAGCTGCGCCAGCGGCAGGCCGCGCGCGATGGCGCCGGGATTGCCGCCGACGAGGATGGCCAGCGCGTTTTCCTGCTCGAAGATCTGCCGCTGCAGCTGCGGCACCTGCTCGGCCGCCGCATGGTATTCCGATTGCGCCTGCAGCCATTCCAGGCGCGAGCTGTAGCCCACCTCGAACTGCTTGTGCGCCAGTTCGCGCGACTGTTCGCGCAGCTGCAGGGTCGATTGCGTCAGCGCCAGCTGCGCGTCGAGTCCCCGCAAATTCAGGTAGGCGGTGGCCACGCTGGCGGCGATCGACAGGGCCGCCGCATCGAGGCTGGCCTGCTCGGCGCGGTAGCTCTCGGCGGCCGCGTCGCTCAGATTGCCCAGCCGACCCCACACATCGATTTCATAGCTGGCCTGCAGCTCGGCCTGGAAGACATTCGTCACGTAGGGCACGCCGTTGTAGGCCAGCGTGCGCGTGCGCGTGGGCGAGCCGTCGAAGGCCAGGCTGGGCGCGCGGTTCGCATCGGCCTGCGCCAGGCGCGCGCGGTACTCCTGCACGCGGGCACGCGCCACGCGCAAGTCGCCGTTGCGCGCCAGCGCCTCGCCGACCAGGTTGCTCAGCACCGGGTCGCCAAAGGCGTGCCACCATAGCAGCTCGACATGCGCACCATCAGAGGTGGCAATGGGCACCGGCGCACCGGCGGCCTGCGCGCGCCAGCCGGACGGCAGCTGCAGGGTCGATGGGGGCTGCGGCGGCGCCTTGGCGGCGCAGCCGGCCAGCGCCAGCACGCCGGCCACGATTGCATGGCGGCGTTTCATGGCTTGGCTTTCGCCGGCGCCTTTTTCGGCGCTGCTGGCGACGGCGCCGGGTTTTCCGCCGAGTCGTTCAGCACGGCGGAAGTATCGACGCTGACCACCACCGACATGCCGGGCACCAGGCGGCGCGCATTCGCCTGGCCCGGATCGATGCGGATGCGCACGGGGATGCGCTGGGCAATTTTGAGGTAATTGCCCGTCGCGTTATCGGCCGGCAGCACGGAAAACTCCGAGCCCGTGGCCGGCGAGATGCGCTCCACCTGTCCCGTCAGCACGGCGCCATCGAGGGCATCGACGTGGAAAGTGGCGCTCTGCCCTTCCTGCACGCCGTTCATCTGCGTTTCCTTGAAATTGGCGATCACCCACATCTGGCGCGGCACCAGCGCCATCAGCTGCGCCCCCGAATTCACGTACGCGCCCTGGCGCACCGTCACCTGGCCCAGCTGGCCATCGGATGGCGCCACGATGCGCGTGTTATCGAGGTCGATCTTCGCCGCCTTGACGGCCGCCTGCGCATTCGCCACGGCCGCTTCCAGCGCCTGCTTGTTGACCACCACGCTATGCACGCTTTGCTGGGCGATGTCGAGATTGGCCCTGGCCTGTGCCAGCGCGGCCGCCATCTGCGCCTGCGCCGCGCGCGACTGGTCATGCTCGCGCTGCGACAGCGAACCGTCCGCCACCAGCTGCTCGACGCGGCCCAGGTCGGCGCTGGCCTTGCGCGCCTGCGCTTCCGCATTCGCCAGCGCCGCCTGGCTGACGGCAATGCCCGCCTGCGCGCTGGCCTTCTGCTGCGCCCAGTTCGACAGCGCCGCCTGCTGCGCGGCCAGTTGGGCCTGCGCCTGCTCGTAGCGCTGCTGGTAGATGCGGTCGTCGATGCGCACCAGCAGCTGGCCTTCCTTCACATCCATGAAATCCTGCACCGTCACGTCCACCACGTAGCCGGACAACTGCGTGCCGATGATCGTCACCTGCCCGCGCACGGTGGCGTTTTCCGTCGTCACGATGGGACTGGTAAACGGCGGCAGGCGCCACGCATACAGCACGATCAACACGCCCACCAGGGCCACGGCGGCAAAGGCCAGCGCGGACAGCCACTGGTGGCGCCGGTCCGGCTGCGCCGCGGAAGGGGCGCTGGCCGCAGGCGCGGGCGTGGCGGCGGGCGACGCCGGTGTGGCGGCGGGCGGCGGATTCTTATTTTCTGTCATTGCTCGGTTCCGAATTGGTAATGGGGACGATGGCCATGGCCGTTTGCGCGTCGCGCACCGGCCCCACCAGGCGCCGCGCGCCGATGGTGATGCGGGTCCAGAACTGGCTGACCAGCATCCAGATCAGGGTGGCGATGGCGACGCCGGCGATCATCAAAAAAACATCGTTATAGGCCAGCACATTGGCTTCGCGCGTGGCGATGGCGCCGAGCCGCGCCACGCCCTGGGCGCTGCGCAGGGCGGGATCGGCCAATACGCCGCCGTAGCTGGCCGCGCCCGACTGCACGCGCGCGGCCACCTGCGGATCGAGCATGGTCAGGTGTTCGACCAGGTAGCTGGAATGGTATTTTTCGCGCGCCGTCTGGATGGTGCCGACGATGGCCGAACCGAGCAAGCCGCCCAGGTTCTGCGTCATGGTAAACATCACGGAAAAACTTACCAGGTTGCGCGGTTCGGCGATCACGGCCCCCATGCCGGCCACCATGGTGGGACCGAGGAAATACGTGCCGCCAAAGGCCAGCAGGAACTGGCTCAGGTACATGTTGACGGGCCGCGTCTGGCTGGTCGCATGCGCGTCGATCAGGGCGCCGGCGGCGATCAGCAGCAGCGCGAACATCAGCGAGCGGTTCAGGGTCGCCGGATTGATCGTCAGCGCGCTGACCACCAGGCCCGCCACGCTGCCCAGCAGCACGACGACGAACAGGTTCTGCATCTGGTCCGTGTTCAAGCCCAGCGCCTGCAGGAAGCCGACGGCGCCCGTCGATTCGGACAGCACGATGCGAAACAGCAGCACCGATAAAAACAGCTTGGCGATCTTGCCCGTGGTGAGCCAGCGCGTATTGAGCAGCGGTCGCGCGCGGTTATGCTCGATGGCCAGCGACGCGGCGATCAGCACGATGGAGCATGCCAGGCACACGCCTACCCACTCGGCCTCCATCCACCAGGCCGTGCGTCCCTGCGCCAGCACGGCGCACAGCAGGGCCATGCCGGGCGCGAACAGGATGAAGGTGAGGAAGTCGAGCGGTTCGAAGGTCTGCATGCGGTCGCCGGGCGGCAATTTGAGGGCCAGCACGCAGCCCAGCGCCAGCAGGGCCAGCCCCAGCTCGAACAGGTACAGGCCATGCCACTCGCCGATCTGCAGCAACTCGGAAGTAAAGATGCGCGCCAGCGGCAGCGCCAGCTGCGCAAAGCCCAGGCCCAGCACGACGCCCTTCAGCCGGTGCTTGGCGGGAAACGCCTGCAAGGTGTAGTACAGGCCCAGCACCCCCAGGGCGCCGCCCACCATGCCATGCGCGGCCCGCACGGCGATGGCCGACGACAGGCTGTTCGCGTACAGGTGGGCGAAGGTGACGAGCGCATACAGCACGAGGAAGAATTCGGTGAACAGGCGCAGGCCGAATTGCTGGCGGAATTTCACCAGCAGCAGATTCATGGAGACGATGGTCATCACGTAGGCGGCCGGCAGCCACTGCATCTGGTAGGCATAGGCGCCCAGCGAACCCTGCAGGTTGAGCAGGTTGGCCGTCACGAGGCCGTTGCCGAGTCCTCCCGTCAGCGCGACGATCAGGCCGACGATGAAATACGCGACGCGCTTGGGCGTCGGGTGTTCGGGCATCGATGGCGACCCGGGCAAGGTCGGGCGTTCGCCCGGCCCCCAGGTCCGAGGTGTGTACTTGTCCATGCGGTCATCGCGATCAGGTTTGCGGGAACGACTCAATGCTGTTGTTATGCAAACAGTTGCAAATGAGCAGTTCCAGTCAGCAGCATATCACCGCAGGCCGTTTTGCCTGGTTAAATTGATCGCGGGTGTTGCCAAGAAGAAAAATCAGGCTACGATGCGGTGCACCGGCAGGGGCGACCTGGCTGGTCCACCCCGCCCTGCGCCCGACCTGGCCCGCGCTTACACCTGCGGCGGGTCCGTCTCGCGCGCAAACGCCCGGTGCGCTGCCAGCGCCTTCTTGAAGGCCGCCACGGCTTTCACCACGTCGCCCGAAGGCACGACGATGATGGCCGGGTCGGGCTTGCCATCGGGCAAGGTGGTCGGCACGCCGGCCTTGTCCAGCAAGCCCCTGCCTGCGCCGATAGCCAGGAGCGGCTTGCAGTGGCGGTATTGCAGGCGCAGGAAGTCGAGCGCGTTGGCATCGCCGCCCAGCTGCTGCACGGCGCCCTGGCCGTCAGGCACCACGACGGCGTCGAAGAGCACGGACGGTCCCGCTTCGAGCGAAATCTCGACGGCCAGCGGCGCGGCGCTGCTCGTGTCGACACGGCCCAGCTGGCTGCCCACCAGGCGCGGCACGGCGCCGTCGGCCAGCAGCGCGGCATAGATGCTGCGCACCTGCGCGCCATCGCTGCCCGGCCCGACCAGGATGGCCACGCGCAGGGTATGGATGCCGGTTTTTCCGGGGCGGAACGTCAGCGACAGCGCCGGCGACGGCGCATACGAGGGCATCGGCTGCATCGAGGCGCGCGGCATGACCGGCGGCAGCGCCAGGCCCAGCGCATCGGCCAGGCGCTGCGCCAGGGTCTCGTCGACATTGCGCAGCATGCTCACCACGCGCTGGCGGATGGCCACCGTCTGCACCTTGCTCAGTTCGAAGCGGAACGCGTGCACGATATGGTCTTGCTCGACGGCCGTCTGGCTGATCCAGAACAGCCGTCCCTGCGCGTAATGCTCGGCGAATTTCTCGGGCTTGCCCCGCACCTTGTCGCCCTCGGTCGCGGCGGGAAAGCTGTTGAAGCCCTTGCTGCCGGCCTGGAACGGACAGCCGCCGGCCAGCGAATTGGGCTCGTACGCCACCCGCCCGCGGTTGATGGCCTGGCGGTGGATGCCGTCGCGCTGGTTGTTGTGCACGGGTGCGAGTGGCGCATTGATGGGGAGCTCATGGAAGTTGGCGCCGCCCAGGCGCGTCAGCTGCGTATCGACGTACGAATGGATGCGCCCCTGCAGCAGCGGGTCGTTGGAAAAATCGATGCCGGGCACGATGTGCGCCGTGCAGAAGGCCACCTGCTCCGTCTCGGCAAAGAAATTGTCGGGGTTGCGGTTCAAGACCATTTTTCCGACGGGGATCAACGGCACCAGCTCTTCCGGGATCAGCTTGGTCGGGTCGAGCACGTCGAAGGGAAACGCTTCGGCCTGCGCTTCCGTGAAGACCTGGAAGGACAGTTCATATTCGGGGTATTCGCCGCACTCGATGGCTTCCCACAGGTCGCGCCGGTGGAAGTCCGAATCGGCGCCGCTCAGCTTGACAGCCTCATCCCACACGAGCGAATGCGTGCCGGCCATGGGCGACCAGTGGAATTTACAGAAGACGGACTGGCCCTTGGCATTGACCAGGCGAAACGTATGCACGCCAAAACCCTGCATCATGCGGAAGCTGCGCGGGATGGCGCGGTCGGACATGACCCACATCAGCATGTGCGTGATTTCCGGCGACAGCGAGGCGAAATCCCAGAACGTGTCGTGCGCGCTGGCCGCCTGCGGGATGCCGTTGTGCGGCTCGGGCTTGACGGCGTGCACGAGGTCGGGGAATTTCATCGCATCCTGGATGAAGAAGACGGGAATGTTGTTGCCGACCAAATCCCAGTTGCCCTCGTCCGTATAAAACTTCACGGCGAAGCCGCGCACGTCGCGCGCCGTGTCGGTCGAACCGCGCTCGCCGGCCACCGTGGAAAACCGCACGAAAACGGGCGTGCGCTTGCCCGCCTTGGCGAACGGCGTGGCGCGCGTCAGCTTGCTTTGTTCCTTGTAGCATTCGAAGTAGCCATGGGCGGCCGAACCGCGCGCATGCACGACGCGCTCGGGGATGCGCTCATGGTCGAAATGCGTGAGCTTTTCGCGCAGGATGAAGTCTTCCATCAGGGTGGGGCCGCGCAAGCCCGCCTTCAGCGAATTCTGGTTGTCGCCCACGGGCACGCCCTGGTTGGTCGTCAGCACGCAGCCGCTGTCGTCGGCGCGGGCGCGGTCCAGCGCCGCATTCTGCGCATTCGCGCCCAGTTCCGGCAAGCCGTCGCCCACCTTCGGCGACGGCGTCGTCTCGCCCGTGGTGCTGGCCGTGGCCAGCGGCTCCTCAACCGCGACGTGCACGCCCTCTTCCGGCGCATGCGCCGCCGCGCCGTACTGGCCCAGCACGTTGGGATTGTCGGGCATGGCGGCGGACAGGGCCTGCCCGGCGCCAGCCTTGTTCAGCAATGCCTGCGCGATGGGGTTGCTGCTGCCCAGGCTCAGTGGTGGATCGATTTCGGACGGCCCCGACATGCTGCTCAATACGGAACCGGCGCCATCCGTGGATGGCGATTTCTTATTGCTAGCCATGACATCTCCTGTGAGTATCTTGCCCACGAACATCGCGCTGCAAGGCGTTCCAGGAAGGCACGAGCCAGCGCGCGTACAGGGGCAATCAAACATGGTGAAAAAGGGACACCGAACAAGCACCTGGAGCGCCTGTCCACGCTCCGTACAACCTTGTGCGCGTGGGCGCTGGCCCAGTCCGCTACAGTGGCGAACCGGGCCAGCGCCCACGACAAATACTCAGCAAGAATGCGTCAAACAACGGCAAACGCTATTTACGCGAGCCCAGCAGCTTCGACAGGCCATAACCGGCCGCCATCGCCACCAGCAGGGATACGGCCGGGCGTTCGCGCACATAGCCGCGGCCCGTTTCACCGGCGCGCTGGCAGGCGGCGCCCAGCTGCTTGCCGCGCGCCTTCAGGCGCTCGGATGCCTTGCCAACGGTGGCGCTGACCTGCTCGATGCGATCGCCCACCTGGTCCACGCTGTCGTGCGCGCGCGTGGCCACCTTGTCGATCAACGGCTGGGCCTGGTCTGCCACCTTGTCGATGCTGCGGTGCAAATCCTGGCGGGTATCCTGGGCGTTACCGTTCAGGTCGGAACTGGCTTTTTCAATCGCGTTCATGATGGTTTCCTTTTAAGTATGAATAAAATCCAACCATGCTCGATGCCGTGACCGAATCATGATTCTCCTCGCTTCCGGGGAAAAAGAAGCGATTAAACGCTGCCGGACTGAGCCATATCAAATACGGCATCAGCGGCACGCTGTTGCCACCACCTTAACCGCGCCGGCCACGCGCCACCGTGCGCTGCCACACCTTGAAGCGCAGACTTAAATTCCTGTCAGAAATAACCATCTCCAGCGGCCTCGCGAGGCTGGTGAAGATGGGATAGACGCTGCCGTGCATGCACATCGGCCACCCTGCTTTGCCAGCAGGCATGCCACGTCTTGCCGGATGGCGTCATCGACACGCAATTTGCCGACTTGCCGGCGCAGCCGCGCGATTTCTTCCCGCAACTGCGGCTGACGCCTGGCGCCATATGGCATGGAAAACGCCCGGCAGCGGCCAGGCGTCGTTGGGCAACGACGATGGCCTATGCATGGTCCTTTTCTGCAGACAACGCCAATCCCGCACAAATGTATGGATTTTTGCCAGGCTTTTACGCATAATATCGACAGGCAAAATCCATGCATACAGAAAAATGTCCCAGTCGAAATCCATACAAGAAGACAGTCAGACCAGCGCGTGGACCACGCCGTTCGTGCAGCACGGCGGCCCGCGCTACCTGCAGATCGCCGACATGCTGGAACGCGCGCTGTCCGACGGCAGCCTGCGCCCCGGCGACCGCTTGCCGCCGCAGCGCCGCCTGGCAGCGCTGTTCCAGGTCGACCTGACGACGGTGACGCGCGCCTACGACGAGGCCAAGCGCAGGAATCTGCTGGAGGGACGGGGCGCGCGCGGCACCTACGTGGCCGCGCCGAAAGTGGAATTGACGCAGATGCTGGACCTGAGCATGAACATCCCGCCGCCGCCCGTCGGCGTGGATTTCGACGACCTGCTGAAACAGGGCGTGGCGCAGGTGCTGATGCGCACGGACAGCGATCTGCTGATGAGTTATCACCTGGGCGGCGGCGGCAAGGCCGACCGCGCGGCGGGCGCCGTCTGGCTGGCCCCCATGTTCGGCCAGGTCGATGCGGAACACGTGGTGGCCTGCCCCGGCGCGCAGGCGGCGCTGGCGGCACTGATCCTGACCTTGAGCCGGCCCGGCGACGCGATATTGACGGAGCCGGCCGTGTACCCCGGCCTGCGCTCGGCCGCGGGACAGCTGAACCGCAAGGTGATCGTCGTGGACACGGATGCGGACGGCATGCTGCCCGAGGCGCTGGAAAAGGCCTGCCGCAAGCACCGCGCGCGCCTCGTGTACCTGAACCCCACCCTGCAAAACCCCACGGCACGCACCATGCCGGCCGCGCGCCGCCTGGCCATCACGCAAGTGGCGCAGCGCTGCGGCATGCACATCATCGAGGACGACCCCTACTGGCTGCTGGCCTCCGACGCGCCGCCGCCGCTGGCCCTTTACGCGCCGGGCCACGTGTCCTACATCGCCACCCTGTCGAAATGCCTGGCGCCGGGCTTGCGCATGGCCTATGCACTGCTGCCCGACGCGCAGCTGCGCGAACGCTTCCTGCAGGCGCTGCGCTCATTCAGCTTGATGGCCACGCCATTGACGACAGCGCTGGCGACGCAATGGATACACGACGGCTCTGCGCGCAACCTGCTGGCCGGCGTGCGCAGCGAAGCCGATGCGCGCCAGGACGTGATCCACACCATCCTGACGGGCAGCAGCCACGCACGCAGCGACGGCATCCACGTATGGTTTTCGCTGCCCAGCTACTGGACCTCGCGCGAACTGGCCGCCACGGCCCGCGCCCAGGGCGTGGCCGTCACGGCCTCCGACGCCTTCTACGACAACGGCCCGCCGAACGCCATCCGCATCTCGCTGGGCAGCATCCGCGACCGCGCGCGGCTGGCCAACGCCCTCAAAAAACTGTCGCTGCTGCTGGCGCACAAGCCGGCCATGCGGCACGAATTCGTGATTTAGCCCGCCAAGGCACCGTCGGCGCAGGCGGGCGACAGAAACGCGGGCGAAAAAAAACCCACCGTTTGCACGGTGGGTTTTTTTCTACTGCGAATACTTGGTGCCGTTGGCCGGAATCGAACTGGCGACCTTCACATTACGAATGTGCTGCTCTACCAACTGAGCTACAACGGCGAAGACCCACATTCTACAAACAATGCACAAAATTTGCTAGTGTCAATGCGATCTTTTTTCATTTTTTTTAGCGGCCCTGCCGCGGGCCGCCAAAAAAAGGGGAAAAGTGGGGCTTTTACTCCGCGTGGTAAGCCGTCACGCGGGCCACTTCGTCTTTCGAGCCGAGGAAGACGGGCACGCGCTGGTGCAGCTTGTGCGGGGCGATGTCCATGATGCGCTGCTGGCCGTCGGTGGCGGCGCCGCCGGCCTGTTCGACGATGAAGGCCATCGGGTTCGCTTCATACATCAGGCGCAGCTTGCCCGGCATCGAGGTGTCGCGCAGGTCGGCCGGGTACATGAAGATGCCGCCGCGGTTCAGGATGCGGTGCACGTCGGCCACCATCGAGGCGATCCAGCGCATGTTGAAATTGGTGCCGCGCGGGCCCGTGTCGCCGGCCAGCAGTTCGTCGACATAACGCTTCACGGGTGGATGCCAGTGGCGCGCGTTCGACATGTTGATGGCGAATTCCTTGGTCGTCGGCGGAATCTGCATATTGCTTTGCGTGAGCACCCACGAACCCATCTCGCGGTCCAGGGTGAAGCAGTTCACGCCATTGCCGAAGGTCAGCACCAGCATGGTTTGCGGGCCGTACACGGCGTAGCCGGCCGCCACTTGCTTGGCGCCCGCCTGCATGAAATCCTGCTCCGTCGGCTCGCCCATGCCGTCCGGCGCCTTCAGCACGGAGAAGATGGTGCCGATCGAGACGTTGACGTCGATGTTCGACGAACCGTCCAATGGGTCGAACAGCAGCATGTATTCGCCTTTCGGATAGCGGTTCGGAATCGGATGGATCGATTCCATCTCTTCCGACGCCATGGCCGCCAGGTGGCCGCCCCACTCATTCGCTTCAAGCAAAATCTCGTTGGAGATGATGTCGAGCTTTTTCTGCACTTCGCCCTGCACGTTTTCCGTATCGGCCGTGCCCAGCACCTCGCCCAGCGCGCCCTTGCTGACGGCGTGGCTGATGGTTTTACAGGCGCGCGCGACGACTTCGATCAGCAGGCGCAGTTCGGCCGGAATGCTGTTGTTCGAGCGTTGCTCTTCAACCAGGTATTGCGTAAGACTGATGCGTTTCATGAATTCCCTTTTGTTTTAATGGTATTTCTTTGCTTAAGCCAGGATAACAGCCGGGGGCAGACGGGGACGCCGGGTCCCGGCGGGCCTGCCCCCAAAAATTAATTCGCCAATGCCTTGGAAACGACTTCCATCACGTCGTTCGACAAGCTGGCCTGGCCCGCCACCTTTTCCAGCGCGTCGCGCATGTGGCTTTGCAGGGCCGGCACATAACGGCGCCAGCGGTCCATCGAGCGCGCCAGGCGCGCGGCCACCTGCGGATTCAGGGCGTCGAGCGCGATGACCTGCTCGGCCCAGAAGGCGTAGCCGCTGCCGTCAGCCGCATGGAACTGCGATGGATTGGCGTTGGTGAAATTGAAAATCAGGCTGCGCGCGCGGTTCGGGTTCTTCAAGGTGAAAGCCGGATGCGTCATCAGCTGGCGCACGGCCTGCACGTCGGTCGATGGCGCGGCCGCCTGCATGGCGAACCATTTGTCGACCACCAGCGCCTCGCTCTCGAAGTCGCTATAGAAACTGGCCAGCGCCGCCTGCGCATGCGAGGGCGAACCGGAATGAATCAGGGCACCCAGGGCGGCGGCGCGGTCCGTCATGTTGCCGGCGCTGTCGAACTGCTGCTGCGCCAGGGCCAGTTCCGCTTCGCCCGGGGCGATCAGCAGATAGGACAGGGCCAGGTTCTTCAGCGCGCGCTTGCCGGCCGACAGGGCGTCGGGACTGTATTCGCCCGGCGTCTGGTTGGCGTGATACTGCGCCAGCAATTCGGGCTTCAGGGCCGCGGCGATGGTGCGGCGCATGAACTGGCGCGCCGTGTGGATCGCCTGCGGATCGACTTGCGCCATGCGCTCGGCGATGATGGTTTCCGACGGCAGGATCAGGGCCAGTTCGCGGAAGGCGGCATCGAGCGTTTCGTCGGCCAGCAAGGCGCGCTGCGCTTCGATGAAGGTGTCGTCCAGCGCCAGCGTTTCGCCGGCGGCCACGGCCTCGGTGAGTTTCAGCAGGCGCTCCATGGCCAGGCGCTGGCCCGCCTCCCAGCGGTTGACGGCGTCGCTGTCGTGGCGGAACAGGTGCAGCAGTTCGGCATCGGTATAGCCGTACTCCAGCACCACGGGCGCGGAAAAATCGCGCAGCAGCGACGGCACGGGGACTTCCTTCACGTTCGTGAAGCGGAAGGTTTGCGACGCCTCGGTCAGTTCCAGCACGACGCTGGTGGCGCCGTCCGACGCCACGCCGTCAACATGCAGCGGCAGGTCGCGGCCATCCGCGCCCAGCAAGCCGACGCTGACGGGAATATGGAAAGGCAGCTTTTTCGGCTGGCCCGGCGTGGCGGGGCAGCTTTGCGCCAGGGTCAGCTCGAACGTCTGGCTGGCGGCGTCGTAGCGCGTGGACGCTTTCAGCACCGGCGTGCCGGCCTGGCTGTACCAGCGCTCGAATTGCGTGAAATCGCGGCCATTCGCGTCCGCCATGGCGGCGCGGAAGTCGTCGCACTGCACGGCCTGGCCATCGTGGCGCTCAAAGTACAGGTCCATGCCCTTGCGAAAAGCCTCGCGGCCCACGAGGGTCTGGTACATGCGCACCACTTCGGCGCCCTTTTCGTAGATCGTGACCGTATAAAAGTTATTGATCTCGACGAAGGAATCGGGACGCACGGGATGCGCCATCGGACCCGCGTCTTCAGGGAACTGCGCCTGGCGCAGGGTACGCACCTGGTCGATGCGCGTGACGGCGCGGCCCGTGTCCGTGCCGATCATGTCGGCCGAAAATTCCTGGTCGCGGAACACCGTCAGGCCTTCCTTCAGCGACAGCTGGAACCAGTCGCGGCACGTGACGCGGTTGCCGGTCCAGTTATGGAAGTATTCATGGCCGACCACCGCCTCGATGCCCGCGTAGTCGACGTCCGTCGCCACGCGCGGATTGGCCAGCACATACTTGGTATTGAAGATGTTCAGACCCTTGTTTTCCATGGCGCCCATGTTGAAGTCGCCCACGGCAACGATCATGAAGCGGTCCAGGTCCAGCTCCAGGCCGAAGCGTTCCTCATCCCAGCGGATGGAATTCTTCAGCGACTGCATGGCGTAATCGGTCTTGTCGAGGTTGCCGTCTTCCACCCACACCTGCAGCAGCACTTCGCGGCCGGACTGCAAGGTGTAACGCTCCTCCTGGCACACCAGGCGCGCCGCCACCAGCGCGAACAGGTAGGACGGCTTCTTGAACGGGTCTTCCCACTTGGCGTAATGGCGGCCATCGCCGAGGTCGCCCTCTTCGATCAGGTTGCCGTTCGACAACAACACCGGATATTTTTCCTTGTCGGCGCGCAGCATGACCGTGTACTTGGCCATCACGTCGGGACGGTCCGGGAAGAAGGTAATGCGGCGGAAGCCTTCCGCTTCGCACTGCGTGAAGAAATTATGGTTCGATACATACAGGCCGGAGAGCGACGTATTGTCTTGCGGCGCCAGCAGCGTTTCGATATCGAGCAGCACCTCGTCCGGCGCCTTCGGGATGGTCAGCATGCTGGCCGTCAATTTGTACTGCGACGGCTTCAATACCTTGCCATTCAGGCGCACCATCACCAGTTCGATGTGTTCACCGTGCAATTCGATGCTGCGGCTGCTGCTGGCCGGGTTGTGGCGCATGCGGATCCGGCTCGCCACCACTGTGCGGGCGGGATCGAGATCGAAACCAAGTTCGACGCTGTCAACCAGGAAGCTGGGCGGCGTGTAATCTTTGCGGTAAATCGTCTGAGGGCTGTCTGTGCGCATAGGGATTTGGGTGGGAGCGGAGGCAAAAGCCTATTTTACCAACACCAGGCCCGGAACGGACCGATTCACCGGCCATTTGCAGCGATTCATATCAGGGAATGTGGGATTCCCTTACACGCCGACATGCTCGGTAACATTCTGTAATAATGCATGGAAACAAATGGAACTATTCTTATAATACTAAGCGATGAATTGCGCCTGCCAACAATGAGTTGCAGCTAATCATTAAGAACACTAAGGAGATCATGCAATGAAACGATATCTCACCATCATGATGGCCGCATTGACCGTGTTGCTCACCGGATGCGCCACCACCATACGCAGCGACGTCACGGCCTTCCACGAATGGCCCGCGCAGTTGCAGGACAAATCGTATGTCTTCGAGGCGCCAGCGGCGGAAAGCGACACGCTGGAATACCGCAGCTACCAGAACCTCGTGCGCGCGGAACTGGCCAAACACGGCTTCGGCGAGGCCTCCGGACCTGCGGCGGCCAACTTGCGCGTGTCGATGGATTTTTCGACGGTCGACTACCCTGAGCGCGTGCTGCAGGCGTCCGACCCATTCTGGTATGGCCCCGGCTACTGGCCCGGCCGCTACGGCTACCGCTACGGCGCATGGCCAGGTTATGGCCGCTTTGGCTATAACCCCTACTGGTATGGCCCGATGGAAGTGGAAGAAAGCGTGCGCCATAAATACGAACGCGAATTGCGCGTGACGATCAATGACCGCACCGGCAAGAAACTGTATGACGTGACCGTGCAATCGACCAGCAACAAGCGCGCCACGTCGCAAGTGATGCCCGCCATGGTGGCCAGCGCCTTTGCCGATTTCCCCGGCCAGAGCGGCGTGCCGCGCAAGGTCGAAGTCAAGGTTGAATAACGGCGCGCGGCCAGTATCCGATGCGCCAAAAAAACCGGCTTGTGCAGCAATGCGCAAGCCGGTTTTTTCATGCCTACGAATAGTAGGCTTCGGCCGACAGGGTAATGGCGCCGATCAGGGCCACGGCCAGCACCAGCACGATCAGCAGGCGGCCGAACTTCGGCGCGCCGTCGTTTCCGCTGTCGCCGCTCATGGCACGATGATGGTCGAACCGGTCGTCTTGCGCCCCTCCAGGTCCGCATGCGCCTGGGCGATATGGGCCAGGCTGTAGCGCTGGTTGATCTCGATCTTCACTTCGCCGCTGCTGACGACGCCGAACAGCGAAGCGGCCATCTCTTCCAGGTTCGTGCGGTTCGAGGCATAGCTGAACAGGGCTGGGCGCGTGATGAACAGCGATCCGCGCGACGCCAGTTCGGACAGGGTAAACGCCGGCACGGGGCCGGAAGCATTGCCGAAGCTGACCATCATGCCCAGCGGCGCCAGACAGTCGAGCGAGCCCGTAAACGTGTCCTTGCCGATGGAATCGTAGACCACGGAGACGCCCTTGCCGCCCGTGATCTCGCGCACGCGCTCGACGAAGTTTTCCGTGTTGTAGTTGATGACGTGGGCCGCGCCATGGGCCTTGGCCAGGGCCGCCTTGTCATCGGAACCGGCCGTGCCGATCAGGTTCACGCCCAGCACCTTCGCCCACTGGCAGGCGATCAGGCCCACGCCGCCGGCTGCCGCGTGGAACAGCACCGTGTCGCCCGCCTTCAGGGCCACCGTGCGGTGGAACAGGTATTGCACCGTCAAGCCCTGCAGCATCATGGCCGCCGCCGTATCGAAGGCGATACGCTCGGGCAGCACCAGCAGCAAAGCCGCCGGCAGGTTGCGCTGCTGCGCATAGGCGCCATTGATGCGCGCCGCATACGCCACGCGGTCGCCGATTTTCACTTCCGTGACACCCTCGCCCACCGCCTCGACGATGCCCGCGCCCTCGACGCCCAGGCCATTGGGCAGCGGCTGCGGGTACAGGCCCGTGCGGAAATACACATCGATGAAATTGAGGCCGATGGCTTCGTGCTTGACGCGCGCCTCGCCCGGACCGGGCGGCGGCAGCTCCACATCCACATACTCCATCACTTCCGGACCGCCCACGCGCTGTACGCGGATGGCCTTGGTGGTAATCGTTGCGCTCACAATATGCTCCTTGGAAAGAAGAATGGGGAAAACGTCAGGCTGCCGCGCTGGCCCGCGCCTGCAGCTGCGACAGCACCAGGTGCGCCGACGACAGATTCGTCGCGCACGCCACGTTGTGCACGTCGCAGGCGCGCACCAGGGCGTTGATGTCCGGCTCGTGCGGCTGCGGCGTCATCGGGTCGCGCAGGAAGATCACGCAATCGATCAAGCCTTCCACCAGCAGCGAGCCGATCTGCAAGTCGCCGCCGAACGGCCCCGAGTGCTTGCGCTCGACCGCCAGGCCCAGCTCGTTGATCAGGCGGCCGCCCGTGGTGCCCGTGGCCGACAGTTCGCAGCCTTTCAAAAAGTCCAGGTATTCGCCCGCCAGGGTAATCATGTCATCTTTTTTCTTATCGTGGGCAATCAGGGCGATGCGTGTTTTCATGGTGGGGACGTTTTCAGTGGGTGGAGGAATTATTTCTTTTTCGACAGCAAGTAAATACCGGCCAAGACCAGGCTGGTGCCGGCCAGTTGCCAGTTGGTGATCGGTTCATCGAGGATCATGGCGCCCAGGAACAGGGTCGACACGGGACCGATCATGCCGGCCTGCGAGGCGACGGGTGCGCCGATGCGCTCGACGGCGATCATCGTCATGAAGACGGGCATCACCGTGCAAAAGATACCGTTCAACAGGGACAAGCCATACACAGGCATCGGCTGGATCAGCAGCTCGACGGGCCGCAGGATGAAGAATTGAACGATGCAGGCAAAGCTGGCCACGCACATCGCGTAGGAAACGAGCCGCATCGAGCCGATGCGCTTGACCAGCTCGCCGGAACCGAGCAGGTACACGGCATACGAACAGGCCGAACCCAGCACCAGGGTCGAACCGAGCGCCACGTTGCTGGCGCCGCCCTGCAAGTCATGCACGAACACCAGCACGATGCCGCAATACGAGGTGAGCAGGGCCAACCACTGCACGCGGCTGATGGTCTGCTTGAAATACACGGTGGTAATCAGCAGCACGAAAGTCGGCGTGAGGAACAGGATCAGCCGCTCCAGGCCGACGGAAATGTATTGCAGCCCCAGGAAATCGAGATAGCTGGACAGGTAATAACCGACGAGACCCAGCCCGACGAGGCGCCAGCGGTCGCTGCTCGACAGCGGCGGCTCCGTGCGCATCTTCCAGTATGCGATGACGGCGAACACGGGCAGCGAAAAGATCATCCTGAAGGCGATCAGGGTGACGGCGTCGATCTGGTAGCGGTACAGCAGCTTGGCGACGATGGCCTTGGTGGAAAACAGCACCGTCCCGCCCACGGCGATGGCCAGGCCACCGAGGTAGACGGAACGGGGAAGCGATGCGGGGGATGCTTGCGGGGAACTGGAGCTCATCCCAGGATTGTAAGGCAAAAGCCAAAGGCGGCTGATAAGCCCAGCGGCAAAAACCGGGGCCGGCCCCTGAGGGGCCGCCCCGGCCCTTGCCTTCTGGGTGGAAGCGCAGGCCGGCCTTTACGACACCACCACCGCCGCCGCCCCCGCCGTCACGCTGGCCGTCGTCACGCGCGCAATCACGTTCGACGGCGCGCTGCCGCCGACGAGCTTGTTGACTTGCTTGAACTGCGCCACCAGCTTGCCCGGCGTCAGGGTCACCACCGTGTAGCCCTGCGCATCCGTGTTCAAGTGCTTGATCCATGGATTGTTGCCCAGGCCGGACAATTGTTGCGCCAGGCCCAGCAAAGTCGTGTTGAAGTCAGCGCTCGCTTTCAAGCCAGCCTGCACGGCGGCGACCGTGCCGTCCAGCTGGGCTTCCGGCACGCCCTTGGCGGCCAGGGCGCCGCGCAACTGCACGCGCAACTGCTCCAGCAGGCTGTCGACGGTGGGCGCCGCCTTGCCCATGGTGTAGTCGAGCAGGTTGATGTCGAGATTGACCGTGCCCAGGCCCGTGACGGGGATGGCCAGCGGATAGCTGACGAGGGTGCCGACATCGCCCATCGTGCCGGCAGCCGACTTCAGGTAGCTGAAGAAGGAATCGGAGCTGACGCCGGCCGACACCAGGTCCACCATCACGGGCGTGCCGCCGCCGGCCGCGTCGAAATCGTCGCTGACCGTGCCGGCAAAGAAGGAGTGGATGTCGCCCGTAATCGCCACCACGTTGCCGATGGCATTCGTCTTCAGGTGGGCCATCAGGTTCTTGCGCTCGCTGTTGTAGCCATCCCACTGGTCGCAATTGAGCAAAAAGCGCGTGAAGAACGGCGCCAGCGCCGCCTGCTGGCCCGAGGCGACGACAAAGCTCGACGCGGCCTTGTTGGCCAGCACGTCGGGCTTGATCCAGCCGAAGGCGATCACTTGCGCGGCGGCGGCCGGCGTGGCGCTGTTGTAGGCCGCCACCGTGATGCCGGCCTGGGCCGCGCTCAAGCCGGCGCCCACGGCTGCCGCGCCCTGCGCGCTGGCATTGGCAGCCGCGCCGGCGATCGCCATGGCCGCGGCCTGGGCCACGGCTTGCGAGGCGCCCGCCGTCGAGGCCGCCACGATGGCGGACGCCAGCGGGACGCTGCCGCCCACCAGCGGCAAGGTACTGGCGATGGCCTTGCCCACCGTCGACATGGCGCTCAGCGCCACCAGGGTGGCGATGGCATCCGTGCCATTCAAGCCCATGCGCAGCAAGGACACCTCATTGCCCCACAGCTTCCAGGTGGACGTGGCCGCCTTCATCTTGCCCTTCCACCAGTCGCGCTGGGTGCTGCCCAGCATGCCGACGGCCGCCAGCGGATCGGCGCCGGCTTTCGTGGCGGCGGCCATCTTCTGCCCTTCCACGCTGTCGAACAGCGCTTGCGGCACCAGATAGCGGCTGCCGATGCTGCCCAGCGGCTTGCCCGTGGCGGGATTGATGGTCGATTCGGCAATCGCGTGGTCGGCGCGGTACAGGCGCTCGTCCGTCATCACCAGCTGCATCAGTTTGCCGAACTGGAAATCGCGGTAGATCTGGATATTCTGGAACGTCGTGGCGGCGGCGTCGAACGTGACGTCGGCCGGCATGTATTCGAACCACGCCTGGTTGGCACTGCGGCGGCGGGCCGGCTGGTGCAGGTCGCTGCCATCCGCCGCCACGATGCCCTCGTAGGTGGCGGCATCCTGCCAGGCGTCGTCCGTGAATTCGTGGTCGTCCCAGATGGCGATGAAGGCGAAGCGCTCGTGCACGGCTTGCAGGCGCGCATCGGTGCGGTATTTCTTGTACAGGTAGCGGTAATCGGCCACCGTGGTCGCATATTTCGCGCCCGCGTTGCCGCTCTTGAATGTGCCGTCCGGCAATTTCAGCTGGTCGTGGCGGTTTTCCACGGCGCCGCTCTGGAACGCCTCGCCCACCGTTTCATAGATGTAGTCGCCCAGGTGGACGATGAAGTCGAGCGTTTCGTTGGCAGCGATGTGCGACAGCGCGCCCCAGTGGTTGATGCTCCAGTCCTGGCACGTCAGGTAGGCGAACTGCAGCTGGCTGACGTCGGCCGTGGCGGCGGGTGCCGTCTTGAAGCGGCCCACGTTCGAGCGCACGTCGCCGGCGATGAACTGGTAAAAGTACACCTGCCCCGGCTGCAAGCCCGTCACCTTGTGGCGCAGGGTATTGTCGAAATCGGCCTTCAACGGCAACTTGGCGTCGACGATGGGCGTGCCCGCCAGGGCCGTGTTGCCGCCCAGCGCGGCCGTATTGTCGGCCGCGCTGACGATCAGGCGCACGGCGACGTCGGACTTGCCGGCCACGGCGGGCGCGACGGCGTCGAAACTGGCTGGCACGACGCGCGTCCACAGCATGGCGCTGTCCGGGCGCGGATCGCCGGAAGCCACGCTTTGCGGGAATTTCCAGTCGCTGCCCGAAGCCAGCGGCACGCCAGGGTCGCTGTAATCGCTGCTGCCACAGGCGGCGAGGCCGACGGTGGCCACCGACACGGTAATAAAGCCACCCAATTTCAAAAATTGCCGCCTGTCCATTTGATTTGCCATGATGTCGCGCCCTCAGCTATGGTGAAAGCGCGTCACTTTAGCAACAGATTATGTCCGCTTGATGACGGGGCCATGCCGCTTCGCAGGGGGCCGATATGCTAAAATGTCGGCCACAATTGAACACCCGTCTAAGGAAGATTCGACATGGCAGGACATAGCAAATGGGCCAACATCAAACATAAAAAGGCTGCCACGGATGCCAAGCGCGGCAAAATCTGGACCCGCCTGATCAAGGAAATCACGGTCGCGGCCCGCATGGGCGGCGCCGATATCGCGGCCAATCCGCGCCTGCGCCTGGCCGTCGACAAGGCGGCCGACGCGAATATGCCGAAAGACAACGTCCAGCGCGCGATCAACCGCGGCAGCGGCGGCGTCGACGGCGCCAATTACGAAGAAGTGCGCTACGAAGGCTATGGCGTGGGCGGCGCGGCCGTCATCGTCGAATGCATGACGGACAACCGCGTGCGCACGGTGGCCGAGGTACGCAACGCCTTCAACAAGAATGGCGGCAACATGGGCAACGAAGGCTCGGTCGCCTTCATGTTCCAGCACTGCGGCCAGCTGCTGTTCGCGCCGGGCACCGATGAAGACAAGCTGATGGAAGCGGCCCTGGAAGCGGGCGCCGAAGACGTCATCGCCGACGAGGAAGGCGGCTTCGAAGTGCTGACCCCCGTGCACGATTTCGCCACCGTCAAGGAAGCGCTGGAAGCGGCCGGCTTCAAGGCGGAAGTGGCCGAAGTCATCATGAAGCCGGCGACAGAAACCGTCTACACGGGCGACGACGCCGTCAAGATGCAAAAGCTGATCGATGCGCTGGAACTGCTGGACGACGTGCAGGAAGTCTTCACCAACGCCCTGATCGAAAACTAAGCAACAACCTCAAGGGCGGCACCGCCGCCCTGCAACCCACACTGAACGAACGGTCCCTATGAAAATTCTGGTAGTCGGCTCTGGCGGCCGCGAACACGCCCTGGCCTGGAAACTGGCCCAGTCCGAACGCATACAGATGGTGTATGTCGCGCCGGGCAATGGCGGCACCGCGCGCGATGCGCGCCTGGTCAATCTCGACATCAGCGACCCGCAATTGCTGGCCGACTTCGTTCAGCAGGAACACATCGGCCTGACCGTCGTCGGCCCGGAAGTGCCGCTGGCGGCAGGCATCGTCAACCTGTTCCGCTCGCGCGGCCTGAAAATCTTCGGCCCCACGAAAGAAGCGGCGCAGCTGGAATCGTCGAAGGACTTCGCCAAGGCCTTCATGCAGCGCCACGGCATCCCGACGGCGGCCTACCAGACCTTCTCCGACGTCGCCCCCGCGCATGCCTACATCGACGCCATGGGCGCACCGATCGTCATCAAGGCCGACGGCCTGGCCGCCGGCAAGGGCGTGGTTGTTGCCATGACCCTGGAAGAGGCGCACCAGGCGGTTGACATGATGCTGGCAGACAACCAGTTCGGCGACGCCGGCGCGCGCATCGTCATCGAGGAATTCCTCGCCGGCGAGGAAGCGAGCTTCATCGTCATGTGCGACGGCAAGAACATCCTGCCGCTGGCCACCAGCCAGGATCACAAGCGCCTGAAGGATAACGACCAGGGCCCGAACACGGGCGGCATGGGCGCATATTCGCCGGCGCCCATCGTCACGCCGGCCATGCATGCGCGCGTCATGCGCGAAATCATCAATCCGACCATCCAGGGCATGGCCAAGGACGGCATCACGTTTACGGGCTTTTTGTACGCCGGCCTGATGATCGACGACAAGGGCACGCCGAAGACGCTGGAATTCAACTGCCGCATGGGCGACCCGGAAACGCAACCCATCATGGCGCGCCTGAAGACCGACCTGGTGACCGTCATGGAACACGCCGTCAACGGCACGCTCGACGCCGTGGAGCTGGAATGGGACCGCCGCACGGCCGTCGGCGTCGTCATGGCCGCTGCCGGCTATCCGGACGATCCCGTCAAAGGCACGCCGATCGGCGACATCCCGGCGGAAACGCCCGACTCCGTCACCTTCCATGCGGGCACCCGCATCGAGGGCGAGCGCCTGGTCACCAACGGCGGCCGCGTGCTGTGCGTGGTGGGCCTCGGCGACAGCATCAAGATGGCGCAGAAGCAGGCGTATGAAACCGTGGAAAAAATCCACTTCGACGGCGCGCAGTACCGCCGCGACATCGGCTGGCGCGGCCTGAAACACTGATCCCCCCCGTTGTGGCACACGGCAGGGCCGGCGCGGAACTTCTCCGCCCCGGCCCTGTTGTTTTTCGCGCGTCGGAAAAATGGGCATTGCGTTACCATGCTGCCTCCCTGACAAGTTTGCCGCCCATGACAGCCCATGCCCATCCCTCCCTTGCCGCACTGCGCCAGCTCGGCCTGATCACCGCCACCGAGTTCGACGAGGCCATGGCCGAACTGGAGATCCTCGCGCTGGACGAGGAAGACGATGTCGACATGCCGCGGCTGGCACCCGATGCGGGTCTTGCCGACACCCTGGCATGGCTGCTGCACACGGACCTGCTGCCGCAGGACGCCTTCCTGCCGCGCGTGCGCGATTTGCCGCGCCAGCATGGCGGCGCGGCCCTGCAGGAACGCCAGCAGCCGGCCGCCGCCGCGTTGCAGCTGGTCAACCGCCAGGCCGTCGACACCCTGTATGACGAAAATCTGATCGACCAGTGGCAGCGCGATGCCGCCCACGCCAGCTTGCCAGCCGACCGCCTGCTCGCCTCGCCGATCGCCGCCCTGCGCGAGATGCTCGGCCAAGGCACCTTGACGCAGCCACAATTCGAGGCCCTGCGCACGCGCCGGCACGGTTCGGAACTGGCGCGCATCATCGTCGATGGCGCCGTGCGCCAGGCGCGCCGCGAGCGTCCCGCCCATGCACGCCCGGGGACCTGGCTGCTGGCCGCGCTGTTGCTGCTGGTGCTCGCGTTTGCCGGCCGGAGCATCGTCGCCGGCCGGGCCGCCACGCATCCCGCCCCTGGCAGCGCGGGGAGCGCCGTCGAACGCCGCGACTTGCAGCCGCGCGCCGCGCAGGCCGTGGAGAGCGCCCGCATGCCCGGCGCCGAAGCGCAGTTGTCCATCACGGTGGTGCAGGACGGCGCGCCGCCGCCGGCTCCCTAAACCACAGCGCAAGCGCCGGCCTATCACAAAAACGCGTAACAGGGTACAATCCGTCCTTAATTTTTTATTTCGGCCTCGTCGGCCCACGCGATGTCGTCAACTCCCTCCCCTTCGGCCGTCAAAGCCTATTTGCTCGATTTGCAGAACCGTATCGTGCAGGCGCTTGAAGCGCAGGACGGCAAGCCGTTCCTGACCGATGCCTGGCAGCGCCCCGAGGGCGGCGGCGGCATTTCGCGGCTGATCGAGGAAGGCAATGTGTTCGAGCGGGGCGGCGTGAATTTTTCGCACGTCACCGGTGCCGCACTGCCGCCATCGGCAGCGGCCGCGCGTCCTGAACTGGGCGGCAAGGCGTGGGAAGCGATGGGCGTGTCGCTGGTACTGCATCCGCGTAACCCGTATGCGCCCACGGTGCACATGAATGTGCGGTTTTTCAGCACCGTCAACGCCGATGGCGAACCCGTATGGTGGTTTGGCGGCGGCATGGACCTGACGCCGTATTATGGCGACGCGGGCGACGTAAAGCACTTCCACCAGGTGTGCCATGATGCGCTGGCGCCGTTCGGCGCGGAGCTGCATCCGAAGTTCAAGCAGTGGTGCGACGATTATTTCTACCTGAAGCACCGGCGCGAAGCGCGCGGCGCCGGCGGTATCTTCTTCGACGACTTCAACGCCCTGGGCTTTGACGACAGCTTTGCGATGATGCGCAGCGCCGGCGACGCCTTCGTCAACGCCTATGTGCCTATCCTCGCGCGCCGCAAGGACACGCCCTACGGCGAGCGCGAACGCGATTTCCAGTGCTACCGGCGCGGACGCTATGTGGAGTTCAACCTGGTCTTCGACCGCGGCACCCTGTTCGGGCTGCAATCGGGCGGACGTACCGAGGCGATCCTGATGTCGATGCCGCCCGTGGTCAAGTGGCGCTACGACTGGCACCCGGAAGCAGGCAGTCCCGAAGCGGCGCTGTATACTGACTTCCTCGTGCACCGCGACTGGCTGCAGGCGTGACGGAAAATGGCACGGTAAGCAGTACGGCGCGCAATACCCCATGCGTGGCGCTACTCGGTGGCAGCTACGATCCGGTACATATCGGCCACGTCGCGCTGGGCACGCATTTTTCCAGCCTGCTGCACGCCGATGAACTGCGCGTGATTCCGGCCGGCGCGCCCTGGCAAAAGGGCAGGCTGGGCGCCAGCGGGCAGCAGCGGGCCGAAATGGCAGGCCTGGCCTTCAGCGGCCTGCCCTTGCCGGTGGTGATCGACCGCCAGGAAATCGAGCGTAGCGAGCATGGCAAGGCCAGCTACACCATCGATACCTTGCGCCAGGTACGCGCCGAGCTGGGGCCGCGCGCTTCCATCGTTTTCCTGATGGGCGCCGACCAGCTACAGCGGCTCGCGACATGGCGCGAATGGCAGCAATTATTTGAATACGCGCATATCTGCGTCGCGGCCCGCCCCGGCTTCGCGCTGAATGACACAGCAGTGCCGCAGGTGGTCGCCGACGAATTTTCGCGCCGCCTGGGCACCCTGGAAAGCATCCGCAACACGCCGCACGGTCTGACTTATCTGGCACAGGACTTCGCGGTGGATATCTCCGCCACCGAAATACGTGCGGCATTACAACGGGGGAACCGGGCAAACTCGCTTGTTTCTCCGCTAGTGCTAGACTATATTGAACAACATAATTTATACAAAAGCTAAATGGACATCAAAAAACTGCAAACCCTCGTTGTTGACGCCCTTGAAGACGTCAAAGGCCAAGACATCGCCGTCTTCGAAACGAGTCACCTGACCAGCCTGTTCGACCGCATCGCGATCGTCTCCGGTACCTCGAACCGTCAAACCAAGGCGCTGGCCGCCTCGGTACGCAACAAGGTCAAGGACGCCGGCGGCGACATCATCGGCATGGAAGGCGAGGACACCGGTGAATGGGTGCTGGTCGATCTGGGCGACATGATCGTCCACATCATGCAAGCGCCTATCCGCGCCTACTACCGCCTTGAAGAAATCTGGGGCGACACGCCGGTCAAGCTCGGCGCCGCCAAGCGCGCGCCGAAAAAAGCCGCCGGCGACGAACCGAAGAAGGTCAGCGGCCATCTGGCGGCAAGCAAGGCCAATGTGGAAGCGACGCCCGTGATCGAGAAAAAGGCGCCTGCCAAGAAAGCCGCGGCCACCACCGCCGCCAAGAAAGCCCCGGCGAAGAAAGCCACCACCTCCAAGGCCGTCGGCAAGACCGTGAAAGTCGCGCCAACCAAGACCGAAGCGGCTGCAGTCAAGGCATTGAAAGCGCTGCCGGAGAAAAAAGTGCGCGCCCCACGCGCGGCCAAACCGGCAGCCGATGCGGCACCGGCAAAAACCGTGATCAAGCGTATCAAAAAAGTCGAAGCGTAAGCCTCGATGCAGCTCATCATCGCTGCGGTCGGCCATAAAATGCCGGCCTGGATAGAGACGGGCTTCGCGGAATACGCGAAGCGCATGCCGCCGGAACTGCGCATCGTGCTGAAGGAAATCAAGCCGGTGGAACGTTCCGGCAGCAAGACCGCCGCCACGGCGATGGCGCTGGAACGCGAACGCATCGAAGCCGTCCTGCCCAAGGGCGTGCGCATCATCGCCCTCGACGAACGCGGCAAGGACCTGACCAGCGTCGGCCTGTCGCAGCAATTGATGGCCTGGCAGCAGGATGGCCGCGACACCGCCTTTTTGATCGGCGGTGCCGACGGCCTCGATCCGCAACTCAAGGCACGTGCCGAAGGCATGCTGCGCATCTCCAGCATGACCCTGCCGCATGGCGTGGTGCGCGTCATCCTCGCCGAGCAGCTGTACCGCGCCTGGTCGATCACGCAAAACCATCCCTATCACCGCGTCTGACCACTCCATGAAACCGGCTGACAACAAGATCTATCTGGCGTCCAAAAGTCCGCGCCGGCGCGAATTGCTGCGCCAGATCGGCATCGATTTCGAATTGCTGCTGCTGCGCAGCGATGGCCCGCGCGGCGCCGACGTCACCGAGGAAGTCCTCGCCGGCGAGTCGGCGCTCGATTACGTGGCGCGCGTGGCGAATGAAAAAGCCGCCTTCGCGTGGGACCTCGTGCGCCGCCGCCACCTGATCGCGCGCCCCGTGCTGGCCGCCGACACCACCGTCACCATCGACGGCGTCATCCTCGGCAAGCCGGCCGACCGCCTTGAGGCCGTGGCCATGCTGGAGCAGCTGTCGGGCCGCACGCATCAGGTGCTGACCTCGATCGCCGTCCACTACAAGGATTTCGCCGAGCAGCGCACGCAAGTGTCGCAGGTACGCTTCGGCGTGCTCTCGCCCGCCTCGATCGCCGCCTATTGCGCCACGCCGGAACCGTACGACAAGGCCGGCGCCTACGGCATCCAGGGCAGCGCCGCGCTGTTCGTCGAGCATATCGAAGGCAGCCATTCCGGCATCATGGGCCTGCCCCTGTACGAAACCGCACAGTTGCTGAGACTAGCAGGTTTGCCCCTGCCCTGAAGACAGGTATGATGTCATTCGTTGCCTCCACTCCCGCGCCTACATGAACGAAGACATCCTGATCAATATCACGCCGCAAGAAACCCGCGTCGCCCTCATCCTCCAGGGCGCCGTGCAGGAATTGCACATCGAGCGCACGCTCACGCGCGGCCTGGCCGGCAATGTGTATTCCGGCAAAGTGGTGCGGGTGTTGCCGGGCATGCAGTCGGCCTTCATCGACATCGGCCTGGAACGCGCGGCGTTTCTGCACGTGGCCGACATCTGGGAAGCGCGCGGCCACGACGGCCAGAACGCCACACCCGCGCCCATCGAAAAAATCCTCTTTGACGGCCAGGTGCTGACGGTGCAGGTGATCAAGGATCCGATCGGCACCAAGGGCGCGCGCCTGTCGACGCAGATTTCCATCGCCGGGCGCATGCTGGTGTACCTGCCGCAAGACAAGCACATCGGCATTTCGCAGAAAATCGAAAAGGAAGCGGAGCGCGAACAGCTGCGCGTGCGCCTGCAAAGCCTGCTCCCGCCCGACGAAAAAGGCGGCTACATCGTGCGCACCATGGCCGAAGACGCCTCCGACGCCGACCTGAAGGCGGACGTCGACTACCTGAGAAAAACCTGGGCCACGATCACGCACGGCGCCCGTACGCGCCCGGCCACCAGCCTGCTGCACCAGGACTTGAACCTGGCGCAGCGCGTGCTGCGCGACTTCGTCGGCGACGAAACGGCCACCATCCAGGTCGATTCGCGCGAAAACTACGTGAAATTGCGCGAATTCGCGGAAATCTACACGCCCAGCGAACTGACGCGATTGCAGCACTACACGGGCGAACGCCCCCTGTTCGACCTGTACGGCGTGGAGGAGGAAATCCTGCGCGCGCTGGGCCGCCGCGTCGACCTGAAATCGGGCGGCTACCTGATCGTCGACCAGACGGAAGCGATGACCACCATCGACGTCAACACGGGCGGCTTCGTCGGCGGGCGCAATTTCGCCGACACGATTTTCAAGACCAACCTGGAAGCGGCGCACGCCATCGCGCGCCAGCTGCGCCTGCGTAACCTGGGCGGCATCATCATCCTCGACTTCATCGACATGGACAATGCCGAGCACCGCAACGCCGTGCTGGCCGAGCTGAAACGCACCCTGTCGCGCGACCGCACCAAAGTCTCGGTGAGCAATTTCTCGCCGCTGGGCCTGGTGGAAATGACGCGCAAGCGCACGCGCGAGTCGCTGGCGCACATCCTGTGCGAGCCATGCCCGGCCTGCGCCGGCAAGGGACAAGTCAAAACCTCGCGCACGATCTGCTATGAAATCCTGCGCGAACTGCTGCGCGAGGCAAAACAGTTCAACCCGCGCGAATTCCGCATCCTCGCCTCGCAGGAAGTCGTCGATCTGTTTTTGGAAGAAGAATCGCAGCACCTGGCCATGCTCGGCGACTTCATCGGCAAGAAAATCTCGCTGCAGGTGGAAAACGCCTACCACCAGGAGCAATACGACGTGATTCTGATGTAGGCATGCCAGGCAACACCACCTTCTGGCGCGACCCGGCCCTGCCCCATGTGGAAAGCCGGCGCGCCTGTCGCAGCCGCGCATGCTACAAGCCGCACAGCCATCCCACGTACTCCATCGGCGCCGTCGACGCGGGCGGCAGCATCTTTACGGGCAGCAAGGACGGCGAGGTCGCGCTTGGCAATGGCAGCCTGGTGCTGGTGCCGGCCGGCTGCGTGCACGCCTGCAATCCCCTGCCCGACACCCACTGGAGCTACCAGATGCTGCACCTCGACGCGCAGTGGCTGCATACCCACGTGCCGCGGCTCGATGCAAGCAGCGCCAGCGTGCTGCACGAACCTGCCCTGTATGCGCAGTTCTGCGCCGTGAATGCGCTGCTGTTCTCGCCCGCATCCCCGGCCGCCAAGCAAGAGGCCCTGCTGGCCTTGCTACACGCCTGTGCCGACGCCAGCGGGGCAATCCCCCTCCCCTCGCACGCTGCCCGCATCCCGATGCAACTACGCCCGGTAGTGCAGCAGCTGCAGTCTCAACCGCTGGCCAGCCTGGCGCAACTGGCCGAACTGGCCGGCATGAGCCGCTACCAGCTGATCCGTGCCTTCCGCGCCGCCACCGGCATGACGCCGCATGCGTACCAGCTGAACCTGGGCGTCAACCGCGCGCGCAGCGGCTTGCAGGCGGGCAGCGCCCTGGCCGACATCGCCTGCGAGCTGGGGTTTGCCGACCAGAGCCACCTGCAGCGCGTCTTCAAGGCGCATGCCGGCATCACGCCGGGACGCTATCGCGGCTGAAGCGCCTGCAATTTTCTTCAATACACACCGGAGCATCCCCCCGCATACTCGCGCATCGCCATTGCCGGAGTCGCGTTTCATGCAGGATTTTCTCCTTATCGCCGCCGCCCACTTCCTCGCGCTGCTGTCGCCGGGGCCCGATTTTTTCCTCGTCGCCCGCAGCGCGCTGGCGCACGGCTGGCGCGGTGCCATGCCAGCGTGCATCGGCATCGCACTGGCCAATGGCGTGTTCATCGTGGCGGCGTTTGGCGGCGTCGCCGTGCTGCATCCGGGCAGTCCCCTGTTTATCGCCGTGCAATTGGCGGGCTGCGCTTATCTGCTGTACCTCGGCGGGCTATTCCTGCGCCATGCGGGCGCCACGACGCTGACGGCAGCGCCGGCCGCCACGCCCGGCAAGGCGCACTGGCGCAACGGCCTGGGCATGGGTTTCCTGTCTGCCATCCTGAATCCGAAGAATGCGCTGTTCTACGCGAGTCTGGCGTCCGTCGTCGCCAGCCGGCAAACGGGCAGCGGCTCGGTCGCGCTGTATGGCGTGTGGATGGTGTGTGCGGTGCTGGCGTGGGACATGGCGGTGGCGCTGGCCATCGGCAATGGCGCGCTGCGGCAGCGCTTTGCGCGCGCCCTGCCGAGCCTGGAACGCCTATCGGGCGCCGTGCTGATCGTGCTGGCGGTGCTGCTGCTGGTAAATGTCGCCAGCAGCAGTGTCTGACGGATCAGGCCGGTAGCGGATCCAGGTAAAACACGGCGTACACTTTCAACGGCGTGGTTTCCGTGGCTTTTTCCGAACGCACGACGGAGCAGTCGTCGGCGGCCAGGCTGCGCCAGTTCTGGATGCCGGCCTTGGCGAACATGGCGTGCGCGGGAGCGTTGGCGGCCAGGTCCAGCACCAGGCAGGCGTTGCGCGGGCCGGCGCCGTAGTTGACGGCGCGGATCTCGATGCCGAAGGTCGTCATCCACGGCTCCCACAAGCCTTTTTCCTTGCCGGCCGCCATGCGCTCGAGCATGTCGCCGAAGGTCAGGCCTTTCTTGACGGTGTCGCGCAAGGCGGCCAGCGACGGCGCCAGGCGGGGATCAGGCTGCTTGTTGCCGGCGCGGATCTCGGCGATCGCCTTGAGTTCCTTGATGATGGCCGCGTCGCGTTCCGTGTAGTCGCGCATGCGCGCGTAAAACTCGGCGTCGAGGAAGGGATTGACGGTCAGCTTGGCGACGCCCTCTTCGCGGCGTTTGGGGGAAGGCGTGGTGGTTTTAGTCATGGCGGTAGAGGGCAAGAGAAACGATGAGGGGCGCCAGTTTAACATCATGACGCGCCGACGGCGGCGTCAGCGCCGCTTTAATGTTGCGCCTGGCGGGTGCGGGACGGCGCGGCGGCGGCGCGCGCACCGGGCGGCATGAAGTCACGCCGCGGCCCGAACAGGAAGACGGCGCCCGCATACAGTCCCGCCAGGGGGAAGCGCACCTCCTTGAGCAACTGGTGGAAAATGGCGATCGACTGCGCGCGGGTGACGGCGATGTCGGCGCGCCACTGGCACAGCACGTCATGCACGAGGCTGGCATGATAGGTCGCCGGCAAGCCCAGGTGCTGCGCACCATCGGGCGTGCCCACATAAAACAGGCCAAGCACGCTGATGCAGGGCGAACAGCCATCCCAGGCGTAGCCGGCGCGGATGCGGATCGCCGATTCGCGTATCGTCACCCACTCGTTTTCAAACTCTATGCCTTCAAGCAAGGGCGAGCAATAGCCATAGTCGCTGCCCAGCGCATAGCGCCAGGCGTTGCCGGGCATGCCGAAATTCTTCGGCATCAGCGGCTCCCCTGCCGTGCTTGCCGCCGTGGTCGCCTGTATGTCGTCTGCATGGCCTTGTCTTGATCATTATCAATATCAAGATTTAAACATACTCCGGCAAAAGAAGGGCAACAAGCGGCAAGCTCAGGCGCGCGGCGGCGCCGTCGACTCGCGCACCACCAGTTCCGGCTTCAGGCGCACGTCGAGCACGGAAGCGTCGGGCGAGTCGATGGTCTGCAGGATCAGGCGGGCCGCCTCCGTGCCGATGCCGTGGTGGCGGATGCGGATGGTGGTCAAGGGCGGGCGGATCATGTCCATGTACGGCATGTCGTTGTGCCCCACCACGGAAATGTCCTCAGGGCAACTTAAACCGAGCTCCATGATGGCATCGTAGCAGCCGATGGCCACCAGGTCGCTGCCGGCCACCACGGCCGTCGTTTGCGGCGACTGGCGCAGCAGTTCCAGCAGGGCCGCCTTGCCGCATTCGCGCGAATAGCCGCTGCTCTCGAAGACAAACGCCTGCGATGGATCGAGTTCGCTGGCCTGGATGGCGGCCAGGAAGCCCAGGCGGCGCACATGGCCCGTGGACAGGTTTTCCGGACCGGCAATATGCGCGATATGGCGGTGGCCCAGCGCCAGCAAGTGCTCGACGGCCAGGCGCATGCCGACGACGTCGTCGCTGACGACGCACGAAGCGACGCCCGTTTCGTCGCTGCGGTTGACGGTGACGACGGGCACGTTCTGGTCGATGCACATCTTGATGACGGGATCGTGGCGGCGCGCCGTGGCGAGGATCAGGCCGTCAACCTGCTGCCCCAGCAGGCGGTTGATGACGAACAATTGCTCTTCTTCGTCGGCCCCCACGTTGGCGACGATGGCCAGGTAGCCGTGCTTGCGCAAGCCTTCCTCGATGCCCAGCAAAATCGGTGGAAAAACAGCGTTAGTTATATCAGGCAAGACCACGCCGATGATGCGCGACTTGCGCGTGACGAGGGTCGAGGCGGCCCGGTTCGGCCGGTAGCCGAGCCGCCCCGCTTCGGCCAGCACGCGCGCGGCCACCTCCGCGCTGACCATTTGCCGCGTTTCCGGGTTCATCACGCGCGAGACGGTGGAGAAATGCACGCCGCTGGCCCGCGCTACGTCGCTTAAGGTGGGGTTCTTGTTTGTCATGGGCTTCCCGGATCGCAATACGGTGATTTTATCGCAGAAATCCCCCATGACGTCAAAAACCGAGCAAACGCTTGCATTAAAAATGAAGCTGCTGCCAAAGCGCTTTTCATGCGTTTGTCACAAATAGAGCCTTGACAGCGTGCAAACGCTTGCATACCATGGCTCGGACTTACCACTCGGGCCACCGATGCCCCTCCCAGAATTCTTATGTCTACTTCCCACAGCAAGCACGCCGAGCAGAACGGCGAAACCTTCAACCTGAAAGAAGCCGCCCTCGCCTATCACGCACAACCGCGCGCAGGCAAGATTTCCGTGACGCCAACAAAACCGCTGGGCGACGCCCGCGCCCTGACCCTGGCGTACTCGCCGGGCGTGGCCTTTGCCTGCGAAGCCATCGTGGAAGATCCACGCACGGCCGGCACCTACACCTCGCGCAGCAACCTGGTGGCCGTGATCACCAACGGCACGGCCGTGCTGGGCCTGGGCGATATCGGCCCGCTGGCCAGCAAGCCCGTGATGGAAGGCAAGGCCTGCCTGTTCAAGCAGTTCGCCGACGTCGACGTGTTCGACATCGAGCTGGCCGAGAACGATCCCGACCTGTTCATCGACACCGTGGTGCGCATGGAGCCGACCTTCGGCGGCATCAACCTGGAAGACATCAAGGCGCCCGACTGCTTCTACATCGAGCAGCAATTGCGCAAGCGCATGAACATCCCCGTCTTCCACGACGACCAGCACGGTACGGCCATCATCGTCGCGGCCGGCATCCTGAACGGCCTGGAACTGGTCGGCAAGGATATCGGCAACGTGAAAGTGGCCGTCTCGGGCGCGGGCGCCGCCTCGATCGCCTGCCTGGACCTGCTCGTCTCGCTGGGCCTGAACAAGTCGCTGCTGAAAGTGTGCGACAGCCAGGGCGTGATCTACCCGGGCCGTGACGCCAGCATGGAGGAGAACAAGGCGCGCTACGCGAATGACACCAGCGACCGCGACCTGGCCGACGCCATGGTCGGCGCCGACATCTTCATCGGCGTCTCGAAAGGCGGCGTCGTCAGCGCGCAGATGGTCGAATCGATGGCCGCCAAGCCGTTGATCTTCGCCCTGGCCAATCCGCATCCGGAAATCGCCCCGGAAAAAGTGCATGCCGTGCGCGACGACGCCATCGTCGCCACCGGCCGCTCGGATTATCCGAACCAGATCAACAACGTGCTGTGCTTCCCCTACATCTTCCGCGGTGCGCTCGACGTCGGCGCCACCACCATCAACGAAGAGATGAAGCTGGCCTGCGTGCGCGCCATCGCCGCGCTGGCGAAGGAACCGCTGCCGGGCCACACCACCAGCGCCCTGACGCCGCTGCAGCTGATCCCATCGCCATTCGACGAACGCCTGCGCAGCTGGGTAGCACCAGCCGTGTCGCAAGCGGCGATCGCCACCGGCGTGGCCACCCGCGTACCTGCGGGCGCCTGATCCGCGAAGCAGGGCCTTCCTGCCTTGTCAAAATAACAGCAAGTTACCATTGCTTACAAAAAAACCATGGCTGAAAACCATGGTTTTTCTCGTTTCCCCCTTGGCACCGCCCAAACAGTTATCAACAAGCAAATTACTGCAGGGCATTTTTGCATGAACCTTCGATTACAATGACGTCTACTTTATGTTGCTACAGTTGCCACATTGGCGACGACGTGCGTTAACAAGGATATTCATGCTCGGCCTGACTTCTGTTTGTGTATTTCTTTTTTCGGCATTGGCGCTGGCTGTCACCAGTGGATATTCACTCGGCGCCTTGGTTCTCCTGCTTGCCAGCACCTACCTGCTCTGGAAACGTCCTCGCCTGAATCTGCAACGCCGGGATTATCTGATGCTGGGCACCTTGCTGCTGTACTTCTTCATTTTTACAGCCAATATGCTGTACCACGCCGATCCGACACGCGAACTCGACATGCCGCTGCGCGCGCTGCTGGCCGCCCCGGTGCTACTGTTACTGCTCGCCTACCCTCCCCGTCCCGCAGCGTGGTGGAGTGGCATTGCCATCGGCGCCATCAGCGGTGCCGTTCTGGCTTCCTGGCAAATCCTCGTGCTCGAGATGTATCGCCCGCAAGCGGCAACCAGCAACGCCATTCACTATGGCAATGTCAGCATACTGCTTGGCATGCTATCCCTATGCGGCCTGGGCTGGGCCCGCGCCCAGCGTCGCCACCTGGCGTGGAGCATATTGCTGCTGGCCGGCGGCCTGGCTGGCATCGTCGGCTCCATCATCAGCGTCAGCCGCGGAGGCTGGCTGGTGTTGCCAGTCTGCGGTTGTCTTTTTTTGTACTATTACTCGAAGGGCCGGGGCGCACGCTACCTGGCCGCCCTGATGGCGGCACTCCTGATGGTTTCCACAATCGCCTACACCCTGCCGAAATCCCGCGTACCGGAACGCGTAGCGCTGGCGGTTAACGAAATAAAACAGTTTCAGGACAGCGACAATGTGACCACGTCTGTCGGCCAGCGCATGGAAATGTGGCGCACGGCATGGGCCTTGTCAGGCAACAATATCTGGCTCGGCATGGGGCGCAGCGGCTATCTGGCGGCGAAGCAACAACTGGCAGACGAGGGTAAAATGGACAAGGGCATCAAAAACTACACCAATGCCCACAACGAATATCTGGATACCCTGGTCAAACGCGGCATCATTGGCGTGCTAGCCCTGCTGATGCTATTCCTCGTGCCGCTGGCCCTGTTTGCCCGCCCCCTGCGCCACGGTGCCGCTCCAGCCCAGCCATATGCGCTGGCAGGCGTGATACTGTTTACCTGCTACATGATTTTTGGCCTGACGACGAGCTCGCTAACCTTGAACATTGGCATCATCATGCTCGTCTTCCCGATGGTGATACTGTGGTCCATGCTGCGCCATCAAGAGCGCACTGCCTGAGTTCGTATTCCACTTGACTATTTTTGCCTTGCCTGCCAGGAATCACACCGATGCTCACGCCCGACCTGAAGCGCCTCACTGCGCTACACGCGCCTTATAAAAAACACCTGGCCCTGGCCCTGCTGGCGATGGTCGTCACGGCAGCCACCGAGCCGCTGTTGCCGTATGCGCTCAAGCTGTTACTCGACAATGGCTTCGGCGGCAAGGTCGAGTTTTCCTACTGGCTGGTGCCGCTGATCGTGATCGGCATCTTTTTCATTCGTGGCGTGTCCACCTTTGCCAGCAGCTACCTGATGAGCTATGTCTCCACGCGCATCCTCAATGAATTGCGGCGCAGGATGTTTGCCAGCATGCTCAACCTGCCCATCGACTTTTACAACACGCATACGGTCGGCAAAGTCATCAATTCCATCATGTTCGAGGTACAGCAGATCATCGAAATGGTGACCAAGGTGTTTACGTCGATCGTGCGTTCCTCGCTGACCGTGCTGGGCCTGCTGGCTTGGCTGCTCTACCTGAACTGGGTACTGACCCTGGTCACCCTGGTGCTGCTGCCCCTCCTGACCATCGTCGTGCGCACCACGGGCAAGCGGCTGAAAAAACTCAACCGCGATACGCTGGCGGTCAACGCCGAACTGACCCAGGTCATCGAAGAGACTACGCGCGCGCAGCAAGTCATCAAGATTTTCGGCGGCCAGAACTACGAGAAGGCGCGCTTCGAGGAACGCGCCGAGCAATTGCGCCGCTACAGCATGCGCATGACCACCACTTTTTCCGCCACCGTGCCCATCACCCAGGTCATCACGGCCGCCGCCGTGGCCCTCGTGATCGTGATGGCCTTGTTCCAGTCGGAACAGGGGCAGATCACGGTGGGCGGCTTTGTTTCCTTCATCACGGCCATGCTGATGCTGCTGACGCCCTTGAAACAACTGGCCGAAGTCAATGGTCCCCTGCAGCGCGGCATGGCCGCCGCGGAAGAAGTCTTCCTGCTGATCGACAAGACGCCGGAACGCACGGGCGGCAAGCCGCTGGCTGGCCGCTGCAGCGGGCGCATCGATTTCAACGATGTCAGCTTTGCCTATCCAGGCCATCGGGAACTCGCCTTGCAGCACATCAATTTGAACATCGCTCCGGGACAGACGGTGGCCTTTGTCGGCATGTCCGGCGGCGGCAAATCGACGCTGGTGAGTCTGTTACCAGGCTTTTACTCGGCCAGCAGCGGGCAGATCTTGCTCGATGGTCAGAATATCGATGACATCGCCCTGACCAGCCTGCGCAGCCAGATCGCCATGGTCAGCCAGAACGTGGTGCTGTTCGACGATACGCTGGCCGCCAATATCGCCTATGGCGACGCGGCGCCGGACCGGCAGCGCGTCGAAGCGGCGGCAGCGGCAGCCTTCCTGTCGGATGTCATCGACGGTTTGCCCGAGGGCCTGGAAACGCGCCTGGGCGACAATGGCTCGCGCCTGTCCGGCGGCCAGCGCCAGCGCGTGGCCATCGCCCGCGCCATCTACAAGGATGCGCCCATCCTGATCCTCGACGAGGCCACCTCGGCCCTGGATACGGAAGCGGAGCGCGCCGTGCAGGCGGCGCTGGAGCACCTGATGCAGGGCAGAACCACCCTGGTTATTGCTCATCGTTTATCAACAATTGAACGTGCGGACCGTATCGTGGTATTGTCGCATGGGAAAATAATGGAAACCGGCAGTCACCAGCAATTATTGGATGCCAACGGTGCGTATGCCAATCTGCATCGCCTGCAATTTTCCCAGCAAGTGGTTTGACACCATCGAATGAATACCTGAAATCGTACTGATACATGACGCCCTTGATTCCCGCCGAACTTCTACAAAAGTCGGACAAAATTCTCTTCATCGCCCACCTGGCGCTGGGGGACTTCACCTATCTGCAAAATGGCTTTCGCGCCTTTGCCGCGGCCTATCCGCACATCCAGATCCATCTGTGGGTCGATGAAGTGCGGCGCACGGCCGATGCCAAACAATGGGAAAGCCTGCGCACCTACTCGCTGTACGACTGGGTCGAACAGTCCGGCTTCTTCACCAAGGTTTACCGCAAGACCTACAGCCCGGCACTCTACGACGAATCGCTGCGCGAGGCACAGGCGGAGCACTATCCGATTGTCGTCTCGCTGGCGCACATCCGTCCGCAACTGTATGCGGACCTGGCACGCATGATTACCACGGATGGCCTGGTCATTGGTACGCGCAAACCGTTCAGCCCGCTGCGCCTCTGGCATTACCTGGCCTATCGCAAGATCGACGCCGTGCTGTCATCCTATGCGGGCCAGGACGCGGGCGAACACCATATCAGCAGCGTGTATGCGGACTGGTTCCATCAACTGACGGGACTCGACATTCCCGTGGCGGAGCGCTATCCCTTCGTGCACATCCCCGACATCGCCTTGCAGCAGGCGCAAGCCCAGCTTGGCGATTGGGGCTTTGCCCCGCGCCAGGGGCCGCTTGTGCTGCTGAACCCGTTTGCCAAGTCGCACAAGCGCGGCTGGCCGCTGGAACGCATTGCCGAACTCATTACCCGCATGCAACAGCAGCCGAAATGGGCCAATGCCTGTTTCCTGATCAATGCCATGCCGCAGGATCTGGCCAAGGTACATGCCGTCGTGCAGGCGCGCGAACTGGCGCGCACGCAGGCCTTCAGCGCCGTCGACAACTTCTTCCAGCTGCCGGCGATGCTGGCGCAATGCGACCTGATTATTTCAGTGGAAACGTCCATCATGCACCTGGCGAATGCCGTGCATGTGCCCGTGGTGGCGCTGATGCGCAAGAAGAATCCGGAATGGGCGCCATTCGACAGCGCCAACAGCACCGTGCTGACGGTGGCGCGGCGCAGCGACTGGGTCAAGGCAATTTCAGTCGATCAGGTCTTGAAAGCGATCGCCTGAGCAGGCAACGCTATGCGGTGGGCAATTTACTGATACGCACCAGACCGGCTTTGGCCGGATCCTGAGCATCCCCGCGCCACACACGCAAAGAGGCGCAAACGCCCCTTCCTGTCATGGCTGGCGCGAGTCCCGGCACTAAGCGTCGGACGCCAGCGGCAAGCGCACTTCCACCAGCAAGCCCTGGCCGCCGCTGGCGCGGTGCAGCTGGATCGTGCCGCCATGCTGCTGCACCACCGAGGCGACGATGGACAAGCCCAGGCCGCTGCCTGGCTGCGCCTGCTGCGGCGCGCGGAAGAAACGATCGAAGACGCGCTCGTACAGGGCCGGCGCGATGCCGGGCCCCTGGTCGGCCACGTGCAGCACGGCCTGGCCCCGCTCGGCATGCAGCGACACGGTCACGCTGGTACCGCGCGGACTGTACTTGATGGCGTTTTCCACCAGGTTGTCGATCAGCGAGACGAGGCTCTCGCGCTGGCCGGGCACGCGCAGCGACACGCTGGCCTGCAGCTCCAGTTCGATTCCGCCCGCCTGCGCCAGGCCGGACAGGGCAGCCAGGCGGTCCTGCAGCAGGACGTCGAGCGCCTGGGGCCGACGCTGCTCTCCCGCTTCCGCCTGCACCTCGCTGCGCGTCAGTTGCAGCAACTGTCCCACCAGGCGCGCAGCCCGGTTACCGCTGTTCAAGATACCATCGAGCAACTCCTGCTGGCGCGGGTCGCTGGCCTGTCCCTGCAAGGCCTCGACATTCACGCGCATGGCAGCCAGCGGCGTGCGCAGCTCATGCGTGGCATCGGCGATGAAGCTGCGTTCACGCGCGGCGCTGGTGCCCACGCGCTGCAACAGCGCATTGATATTGTCGACCAGCGCGGCCAGTTCGCCATGCGGCGGCTTGAAGGTCAGCGGACGCAAATCCTGCGGCCCGCGCGCCGCCACCTCCTGCGCCACCTTGCGCCATGGCCGCATGGCCAGCCGGATCGACAGCCAGGCCGGCAGCAGCAGGAAAGGCAGGCTGATTAACAGCGGCAACAGATAATAGCCGTGCGAATTGATCGTGATAAAAAACTGCCAGGCTCCGCCCACTTCCAGCACGGTCACGCGCGTCGTCCCCTCGACCAGGCTGCGGCTGCGCCAGGCCTGGCCCTTGATGTACACCACCTCCATCTGCTCGGGACCGGCGCTGCGGATGCCGCTGGGCGCATCGGGCGATTTATAGACCAGTTCGCCATTGCGCCAGACCAGGATGCGCGGCGCCACTTCCGGCACTTGCCCCATCTCAAACTCCTCGCGCAGCGCCTCGTCGATCGCGCGCAAGCTTTGCTGCTGGCGCGCGGGCTGCTCGGCCAGGTTGTCGGCCACGCTGATAATGGCGTGCAAGACCCCGCGGCTCACATTGCTGGCCTCGCCGGCGCCCTCGAACAGTACATAGGCCACGGCCAGGCTCCACAGCACGCTCAGCATCAGCATTTGCGCGACCATCAGGCGGCGCACCAGCGTGGGCCGGCGCAGCATGGCCCAGAAACGGCCCATCATGCACCGGTGCCCGGCTGCGCGGGCGACTCGCCCTGCTGGTCGATGACATAGCCGACGCCGCGCACGGTACGGATATAACCTTCGCCTATCTTGCGGCGCAAGTTGCCCATATGCACATCCAGGGTATTGCTGGCATTGGCCAGGCCGCCCGGCAGGATATGCTCTTCCAGCACGCGGCGCGTGATGACGCGGTTGGCGCGCATCAGCAAGGTTTTCAGCAAGGCATATTCGCTGGCCGTCAGCTCCACGGGCCGGCCATGCACGCTGACGCGGCGCGTGGGCACTTGCAGCAGCAGGCCGCGCAATTCGATGGTGTCGCCGTCGAAGCCATAGCTGCGGCGCGCCAGCGCGCGCACGCGCGACAGCAGCTCGGCCAGCACGAACGGCTTGACCAGGTAATCGTCGGCGCCGCCGTCCAGGCCCCGCAGGCGCTGTTCCAGCGTATCGCGGGCACTGAGGATCAGCACCGGCAGGCGCGCCGCGCGCAAGCGGGCCAGCAAATCGAGGCCATCGCCGTCCGGCAGGCCCAGGTCCAGCAGCACCAGCTCACAACTGTCGTGTTCGATGCTGCGCGCCGCGTCTTCCAGGCTGCGCACCCAGACCACCTGCATGCCCTGGTCGCGCAGGGCGATGCGCACGCCGTTGCCCAGGTCCATGTCGTCTTCTATCAGCAGTATTTTCATAAGCGCTATTAGACCACCGCAAGCTGAAGAATGGTTAAAGAACAAATCTTCATCCAATCTTCATATGGGGCTCATTTTTCCTTCATGGCACAGACCGATACTACTCGCTGTCAATCGAGCCACTCCGGACTCGGTTCTCCACCTGACGGAAAACTCCATGCACGCTCCTACTACCCTGTTGACTTCGCTGGCCCTGGCCTGCGGCCTGAGCTTGAACCCACTGGCCGCCTCGGCCGCCGAACCGGCTTCCCAAAATGTCTTCACCATCGGTGGCGGGGTTGCCGCCGTTTCCAGCTACTCCGGCTCCGACAAGCTGTCGGCCTCGCCGCTGATCATTCTCGACTACGCCATGGCCAATGGCCTTTTCATCAGCACCTCGCGCGGCATCGGCTATGGCGGCCAGGCCGGCCCCTTCAGCTACAGCGCCGCGCTCGGCTACCGCGGCAACCGCGAAGACCACAAGCGCAAGGGCGTCAATGGCTGGGGCGGCAGCGATTACCTGAAAGGCATGGGCGAAGTCAAAGGCAACGCCAGCGCCTTGCTGAGCGCCGGCTACTCCCCCCTGCCGGGCCTGTCGCTGAGCGTCACGAGCGATGTTCCCCTGTCGAACCGCGAAAACGGCGCGAATGTGCATTTCGGCGCCACGGGCCAGATTTACGACCGCGCCGACGCCAAGGGCGTGCAGCAAGACAGCGTGAGCGTCGGCGGACAGCTGGGCTGGGGCGAGCGCAAGTACGTGCAGACCATGTATGGCGTGACGGCGGCCCAGGCGGCCAATACCTCGTTCAAGCAATACACCCCAAAAGGCGGCTTCTATGAAGCGCAGGCCACCGTGAACTGGGAACACCGCTTCGATGCGCGCTGGGGCATCAATACCTTGGTCGGTGTCGAACACCGCCTGGGCGACGCGGCCAAGAGCCCCATCGTGAAACGCAAGACGGCGCCGATCGGCGCCGTGTATGTCACGTACCGCTACTAGACTTGGCGCTCCCCGAAAACGGCTGCCAGAAGAAAGGCTGGCGCGCCGTTTCGCCCATCCACACGGACCGGGGCATGGGGACGGTGGCACGGATTCTTTCCTGTAGCCATCTCTTCCATGCCCACGCGCACCAGTTGCATCATCCGTGCGCGCAACATCTAAATCGTTCGCATAGCGCCTTTAGCGCCAGCACCGTCCACATCATTCACCATGGAAAGTGCCTGATGACACAAGCCATTACCCTGCATGCTGGTCTCTCCAACATGCCCCCCGGTATCTCCCGCGTACGCGAGATGCTCAAGCTGCAACTGCGCGCGCGCTTGCAGCAGCGCCAGACACGCCTCTGGCTGCAACTGCTCAACTCCCACCCTGTCTTCGGCGAGTTGCTGCAAGCCTATCCGCGCCTGATGCACAAGGTCTATCGCCACTACCTGAGCAAGAACCTGTCTTGCCGCCAGCGCGTCGCCTTGCTGGTCGAACACTATCACTTCATCCTGCAGCAAGGCTGGGGCAAGCTGATGGCGCAGGCGGCGCGCGCGCCGGTACGGCTGGGGACGGTGCCGGGAAAATCCGGCGCCCCCTATCATCTGCAACTGTGTGCGCTGCAACCGATGGACCGCGAAGGCGAAATGGTCTTGCAACTGGCGCATGGCGATGACGTAATCTACTCGGTCGCGTTTACCTTCTTCGGCTCACGCGCCAGCATGGCAGTGGGTATCGGCTGCCTCCAGGGTCCGCGCGGCGCGGAAGGCTTGCACCGTGTACGCGAAGCCACGCGCGACCTGCACGGCATGCGCCCCAAGGCCCTGATGGTGCGCCTGGTGCGCCAGCTGGGACACGAACATGGCTGCCGCAACATGATTCTCGTAGGCAACAACAACCGCGCCGTGCACCATTCCGCCAAGAAAGGACGTTTGTTCGCCGACTACAATGCGCTATGGCAAGAACTGGGTGCGCAAGCCCGCAGCGACGGCGATTTCGAGTTGCCATGCGAAAACCTGCCCATGCCCGTCATGGAAGATCTTCCTTCGAAGAAGCGCTCGGAAGCACGCAAGCGCCACGCCCTGACACTGGCCATGATCGCCAGCCTGCGCAGCGGCCTCGACACCCATCGCTGCCCGGCTCAGGCCGCCATGGCCCGCCTGCCGGCAACAGCCAACGACGCGCGGCAGCTTGCCGATTTCGACGACGACTACGTTTCCAGCATCACCTGATTCCACGCTCCGCCCCATCGCAAGACGCCCCGCCCCCGCGTCACTGCATCGCCGGTGCTACCCGACGCCATCCCCTGCGGCACACGCCTACAACCCGTCTGCGCCACAATCCTGTTACGCTAGCACTATCGGTATGCACATCCGGTGCGCCGGCCCCCCCAACGCTTACAAGGAGGCAAGTCATGCGCGTAGACATCTACCGCCGGGCCGAACACGACGGCATTTTTTCCTACCTCGCGGTGCCAGAAGGAAAGATCATTCCGGAAGAAGTGACCAATACCGACTGGCAACTGGAAGTGCGCGCCAGCGAAGTGGACGACGATGCCCAGGCCTTGCCCAACTACCATATCGAACAGCCGCACCAGCAAATCGCCGCCAAGGGCTATGCGATCACCGGCCTGAAAGACATGTAAATGTAAAAAAGCCAAACCCGATTCGCATCCGGTTTGGCTTTGGTCGTTGCCTTGCGCTGCTACCGGTCAGTATTCGACCGCTACCTCTTGCGCGCCGAGCATCTGCTCGAGCGCCGTCTGCAACTCGTCCGAGGGCGCCACCTTCCACTCCTCGCCAAACTGCAGCACGCAGCTGACGCCTTGCGGGCTGACCCGCGCGGCGATCGGCAGGCCCGTCTCGGCGCGGTGCGGCATGATCACGTCGCGGATGCGCTTGGCATCCAGCGTGGCCGGCAATACCAGACCCAGCTGACGGCCATACTGCACGCGCGCGGCGATGATGTCGAAGGCGCTCTCGGCCGTAATGCGCAAGCCGCCCGAGAAACGGTCTTCCGACACCTTGCCGACGACGGCGAGGAATTCATCTTCCTTGAAGATTTTCCGGTTGGCATCGAACAATTCGCCATACACGGTCACTTCCACCGTGCCGCTCTTGTCGTCGAGCGTGACGATGAGGATCTTGCCGCGCTGCGTCATCTGCGTGCGCAAGCCCGTGATGACGCCGGCCATCATGCGCGGCTCGCGCGACGGCGACAGCTCCGACAATTTCGTGCGGGCAAAACGGCGCGCCTCGGGCGCATATGAATCGAACAGATGGCCGGACAGGTAGAAACCGAGGGCGATCTTTTCTTCCGTCAGGCGCTGCTTGTCCGTCCACACGGGCACCTTGACGTACTCGGGCGGCGCCACCATGTCGCTGTCGTCGCCGCCAAACAGGCTCACCTGGTTGGCTGCCTTGGCCGCCTGGTCGGCGCATTCCATGGCGAAGGCCACGGACGCCAGCAGGATGGCGCGGTCGACCTTCAGGCAGTCGAAGGCGCCGCTGCGGATCAGGGATTCGATGGTGCGGCGGTTGATCTGCTTCTTGTCCACGCGCTTGCAGAAGTCGAACAGGCTGGTGAACGGCCCGCCCGCTTCGCGTGCGGCGATGATGGCTTCGATGGCGTTCTGGCCCGAGCCCTTGACGGCACCCAGGCCGTAGCGGATCTGCGTGACCTTCTTGCCGCTGACGGACGGCGCCGCGCCGCTCGGCGTGAAGCGGTAATCGGATTCGTTGATGTCTGGCGGCAACAAGGTCAGCTTGCAGATTTCCAGCGCATCTTCCACCAGGATCTTGATCTTGTCCGTGTCGTCCATCGCCAGCGACAAGTTAGCTGCCATGAAGGCGGCCGTGTGGTGCGCTTTCAGGTACGCCGTGTGGTAGGACAGCAGGGCGTAGGCGGCGGCGTGCGATTTGTTGAAACCGTAGCCGGCGAACTTTTCCATCAAGTCGAAAATCTCGTCGGCCTTTTCCGCCGTCAAACCGTCCTTGGCCGCCCCCGCGCGGAAGATTTCGCGGTGCTCGGCCATCTCTTCGGCCTTCTTCTTGCCCATGGCGCGGCGCAGCATGTCGGCGCCGCCCAGCGAGTAGCCGCCGACGATCTGCGCCATCTGCATCACCTGCTCCTGATACACCATGATGCCGTAGGTTTCGGACAGAATCGATTCCGTACGCGGGTCGGGATAATCGAAGCGTTCGCCGTGCTTGCGCTTGCAGAAGTCGGGAATCAGGTCCATCGGGCCAGGACGGTACAGCGCCACCAGCGCGATAATGTCTTCGAAGCGGTCGGGACGCGCGTCTTTCAGCATGCCCTGCATGCCGCGCGACTCCAGCTGGAACACGGCCACGGTCTTGGCCTTGGTCAGCAAGTCGTAGGACGGCTTGTCGTTCAGCGGCAAGGTCGCCAGGTCGAAGTTCGCCTGCGCCGGATCGAGCTGCTTGATGTAGCGTACGGCGCGGTCGAGAATGGTGAGGGTCGTCAGACCCAGGAAGTCGAACTTCACGAGGCCGACGGCTTCCACGTCATCCTTGTCGTACTGCGACACGACGCCCGAGTCGCCGCCCTGCGTGTACAGCGGGCAGAAATCCGTCAGCTTGCCCGGGGCGATCAAGACGCCCCCCGCGTGCATGCCGATATTGCGCGTGATGCCTTCGACCTGCTGCGCCAGGTCCAGCAACTGCTTGACCTCTTCCTCGTTTTCCAGGCGCTCCTTGAGCAGCGGCTCTTCCTCGATGGCGTCGGCGATCGACACGGGCTTGCCCGGCTTGAACGGAATCAGCTTGGAAATGCCGTCGCAGAAGTTGTAGCCGAAGTCCATCACGCGACCCACGTCGCGGATCGCGCCCTTGGCCGCCATGGTACCGAAGGTGGCGATCTGCGAGACGGCTTCCTTGCCGTACAAATCCTTGACGTGCTGAATGACGCGGTCGCGCCCTTCCTGGCAAAAGTCAATATCGAAGTCGGGCATCGAGACGCGTTCGGGATTCAGGAAGCGCTCGAACAGCAGGTTGTATTGCAGCGGATCGAGGTCGGTAATGAGCAGCGAATACGCCACCAGCGAACCGGCGCCCGAACCGCGGCCCGGGCCGACGGGCACGCCGTTTTCCTTGGCCCACTGGATAAACTCGGCCACGATCAGGAAGTAGCCAGGGAACTTCATGTTGCAAATCGTGTCCGTCTCGAATTTCAGCCGCGACTCGTAGCGCGGGCGCTCCTTTTCGCGGCGTTCGGGATCGGGATACAGCTGGATCAGGCGCTTTTCCAGGCCCGCCTGCGATTCGGCGACGAGGAACTGGTCGATCGTCATGCCGTCCGGCGTAGGGAAATTCGGCAGTTGCGGCTTGCCCAGGGTCAGGGTCAGGTTGCAGCGCTTGGCGATTTCCACGGAATTGGCCAGCGCGGCAGGCAAGTCGGCGAACAGTTCCGCCATGTCCGCCTGCGACAGGAAGCGCTGGCTGTCGTTAAAACGCTTGACGCGCTTGGCGTTGGCCAGCATCTCGCCTTCGGCGATACAGGTCCTGGCTTCGTGGGCAATAAATTCCTCTGGGGAAATAAATTGCACGGGATGCGTGGCGACCACGGGCAAGCCCAGCTTGGCCGCCAGCGCCACCGCATGGCGCACCTGCGCCTCCTGGTTGGCCTGGCCGCCGCGCTGGATCTCGACATAGAAGTGGCCAGGGAAAATCTCGGCCCAGCGCTGCGCATTGCGCTCGGCCAGGGCCAGGTTGCCATTCTCGATGGCGATGCCGACGTCGCCGAAATGCGCGCCCGACAGCACGATCAAGCCATTCGCCGCGCTTTCGCCCGGGTACAGCTCATAGGTATTCGTCGCCAGCGCCTGCAACCACTCGATGCGCAGCTCGGCGCGACCCTTGTACTGGTTCGTCAGCCAGGCCGTCGACAGCAGTTCGCACAGCTGCAGATAGCCCATGCGGTTCTTCGCCAGCAACAACAGGCGCGACGGTTTTTCGCGGTTGTCGTCATTCGTGATCCACACGTCGACACCAACGATGGGCTTGATGCCCTTGCCGCGCGCTTCCTTGTAGAACTTGACCATGCCAAACAGGTTGGACAGGTCGGTGACGGCCAGCGCCACCTGCTTGTCCTTCGCGGCCGCCTTCACCACGTCGTCGATGCGCACCAGGCCGTCGACGATCGAATACTCCGAGTGCACGCGCAAGTGGACAAATGCGGGCCCTTGCGCAGCTTGCGGTGTCACGGCCGGAGCGCCGGCCTCTTGCATTACCATTTCCATCCTGTGTACCGTTTCGTGCAAAATTCAATGGGGTCTATTCTACCGCGTCGCGGCCTCCGACCGGCGATGCTGGCCCGGGCCGCGGACAAGAAATTCCAGCCATGCACGGCCGGCTGCCATGGCACAACGCCACATGCCGGGTATCCCGCCCGGCCCGCCGGGCTTATAATATCGGCTGTTCAGTCTAACCCGATCGCCATCATGCAAGTCTCTACCGCTGTTTCCACCGCCGCCAGTCCGCTGGCCGCTACGCCCGCCATCACTTTTGTCAATATTGCCGCGTATAAATTCATTACGCTGGACGATACGGAAGCCATGCGCCCGCTGTATCAGGCGCAATGCCTGGCGCTGGAACTGAAGGGCACGATCCTGCTGACGCCGGAAGGCATCAACATGTTCCTGTCGGGCACGCGCGAGCATATCGATACCTTTCTGGCCTGGGTGCGCAGCGACGCCCGCCTGGCGGACCTGGAATGGAAGGAAAGCCTGTCGAACGAGCAATCGCACAAACGCATGCTGGTCAAGCTGAAAAAAGAAATCATCACCATGCGCATGCCGCTGATCAAGCCGGAACTGGGCCGTGCGCCGTCCGTCGACGCGCACACGCTCAAGCGCTGGCTCGACGCCGGCGTCGACGATGCGGGCAAACCCGTGGTCATGATGGAAACGCGCAACGCGTTTGAAGTGGACGTGGGCACCTTCAACAATACGCTTGATTATCGCATCGACAAGTTTACGGAATTCCCGGCCGTGGCCGCCGCGCACAAGGATGAGCTGGAAGGCAAGACCGTCGTCACCTTCTGCACGGGCGGCATCCGCTGCGAAAAAGCCGCCATCCACATGAAGGAAATCGGCTACGACAGCGTGTACCAGCTCGACGGCGGCATCTTGAAATATTTCGAGGAAGTGGGCGGCGAGCACTACACGGGCGACTGCTTCGTCTTCGACTACCGCACGGCCCTGAACCCGAAACTGGAACCGACGGAAACAGTGCAGTGTTTTGTCTGCCGCGCCGTCGTCACGCCGCGCCAGCAGCTGGCGCCGGAATATGTGTATGAAGTGTCATGCCCGCATTGCTTTGACAACAACAACCATTAAATCTTCAGGGCTGCCACGCGCGGGGCAGGAAGCACCTCGCGCGCGGCAACCACTGCCTGGACTCAGGGCTGCCGGCAGGAGGCGATGATATCGCCGGCCATCTCCCTGGCAATGTTCATGCGAGAAAACTTGGCCACGAATTGTTCACGGCGCGTATCCTGGATCACGAGACGATCAAAGGCCGCGACCGCGGCATCTGCATCGCAGGGATAAAAAACCGCTGCATTCGGTATTTCCTCAGCAACAAATTTCGCTGCATAGCCATCCACCCCCGCCAATACCGGCTTCCCGCTGGCCCCGTACTCGAACAATTTCGATGGCAATACCTTCTTGAACGCATCGTAATCGTTCAAATGCACAAACAGGACATCCGCGGCCTGGTATGCCGCGATCAATTCCTGCCGCTTCATCGGCGGCAGGAAGGAAACGTTGTCGCTGCCAGCCTCGCTCAATGCACTCTCCAGCGCCGCCCGCCGCCCGCCATCGCCGATCACGGTAAACCGCGCGCGTCCGCGCAAGCGCCTGGCCAGCGCGGGCAAGATCAGATGCAAGCCCTGCCCTTCGCCGACATTGCCAGCGTAAACGATCGAAATAAGTGGCGCCACCGGAGTGGAAACGGCTCTGTCGCCCATTCCGATATACAGGAATTCATCGTCAATCCCGTTCGTAAAATACGAGAATTTCTGATCGGGATAACGGCTTGAGAAATAGTCGGCGAACCCTGCGGAAATCAGATTGACCTTGTCCGCACGACGGATCGTCCACTTCTCCAACAGGGAAAATACCGGCTTGGCGATCCCTGCCAGACGCTTGGGCAACACATCCTTGATGGTGTCGACGAAGATGTCGCGAATATCAAGGTATAGCGCAGCGCAACGATTCCTCGCGATCCAGGCTCCCAGCACGGCCGTCATCAGGCGCGACGAAGTCGCGCAGACCAGATCATACTCGGCTGATTTGGCCAGCTTGATTGCGCTGCGGGCAAAGGCAAGGAAAGCTTTCGACTGGTCCAGCATGCCGCTTTGGTGTGCAGGCAGGCCAATGCGCCGAATCGTCAAGCCGGCGTGCTCTTCAACTTCCGGCGCCACGGCCGAAAATTTGCTGTAGCGATTGGGCATGGTCGTAATCACATCGACATGCGAACCTGCCGGCAAGGTTGCCAGCAGGGCATCCGCCAGGGACGCGGCACGAAACGAACCTGGACACAGATCGGGCGTGTAATAAAAACTCAACAGCAAAACTCTCATTCCTCTTCCCTCTGTTCTACGCCAATGGAGCCTGGTAGCGACTCCATCCGCACTATGCTTAGGCGTAGGAGTTGCCGACGATGTCCAGCAGCGTCGCGCCAGGCGCCAGCTTGTCGTTAATTCCCTTGAAGTCGCTGTGGCGCACCAACAACACCAGGATATCGGCCTGGGCAAGCGCATCTTCGACGGAGACGAGCGCGTGCTGCGCAAGCGGACCACCCAGGGCCTCGATATTCGGCTCCACCAACAACAAGCGGGCGCCGGTTGACGCACCGAATTTTTCCGCGATGCTCAACGCTGGACTTTCACGCAAGTCATCGATGTTTGGCTTGAATGCCAAGCCAAGCATGGCGACCGTCAGTGTCGATTCAGGCCGTCCCGTCGCCACCAGCGCGTCAACCGCCTGCTGTACCTGCGCCAGCACCCATTCCGGCTTATGATCGTTGACCTCGCGGGCGCTACGGATCAAACGTGCCTGCTCCGGTGTCTTGTCGACGATGAACCATGGATCGACGGCAATACAATGCCCTCCCACACCGCAGCCCGGTTGCAGAATATTGACGCGCGGATGGCGATTGGCCAGGGATATCAGTTCCCAGACATTAATGTCGAGCTTATCGCTGATCAGAGAAAGCTCATTGGCGAAAGCAATATTCACGTCGCGGAAGGCATTTTCAGCCAACTTGCTCATTTCGGCAGTGCGGACATTGGTATGCAGCAACTCGCCCCGCACGAAGACGCGATACACATCGGCAGCCATTGCGGCGCAACGCTCTGTCATGCCGCCGATGATACGGTCATTGTCCACCAGCTCATGCACCACATTACCGGGAAGTACGCGCTCTGGGCAATATGCCACGTGCACATCGACGTCATGGTCCGCCGCACTGAGCGGGAAGCGCAGGTCAGGACGCGCAAGCTGCATCCATTGCAGCATTTGTTCGGTCGTACCAACCGGAGAGGTCGACTCGAGAATAATGATGTTGCCCTTTTTCAGCACCGGCGCGATCGATTCGGCTGCGGCCCGCACATAACTCAGGTCAGGCTCATGCACACCCTTGAACGGCGTAGGTACCGCGATGAGGAAGGCATCGGCGGCTTCCGGGCGGGTAGTTGCACGCAAGTATCCCTCGGTGACGGCAGCGTGCACCAGCATATCCAGTTCAGGCTCAACAATATGAATCTTGCCGGCATTGATGGTATCCACTGCGTGCTGACTGATGTCGACGCCGATTACCTTGACACCTCGCGACGCAAACATGGCTGCCGTCGGCAGACCGATGTAACCCAAGCCGACCACTGAAATAGTATTGATTTTTTTTTGATTCACTTGATAGTTCCTGTTGAATTTAAAGTACCGCCGGCTTGGCCGCCTGCTGCGTGTGGTGGGCCAGAAGCGCGTCAATGATGTGCACGCTCGCCATGCCATCGCCGTAAGGATTATGGGCAAAACTCATCGCCCGGTATGCATCTTCATCGCTGAGCAGCTCGGTGACGTTGGCGACGATGCGCTCCACATCGGTGCCGACCAGGCGCACCGTGCCCGCCGCCAGCGCTTCGGGCCGCTCGGTGGTGTCGCGCATGACCAGCACAGGCTTGCCCAGCGACGGCGCCTCTTCCTGAATACCGCCGGAATCGGTCAATATCAGGTAGGAACGTATCATCAGGAAGACGAAGGGCAGGTACTCCTGTGGAGCAATCAAATGCACATTCGAGACGCCGCTCAATAATCGCTTGACGGGTTCCTGGACATGCGGATTCAAATGCACGGGGTAGACGAAATCGACTTCCGGGAATTGCTGTGCCAGGCGTTGCAACGCAACGCAGATACGTTCGAAACCGCCGCCGAAATTCTCCCGGCGATGGCCGGTCACGAGTACGACGCGCGCGCCCTCGCGCAGGAAAGGGAATCGTTCAGCCTGCTCTTGGTACAGCTGCGGCGAAGCACGCAACTTGTCGCGTACCATGACAAGGGCGTCGATGACCGTGTTGCCGGTAACGACAATGCGGGCGGCATCGACGTTTTCCTTCAGCAGGTTGGCGCTCGCTTCCTTGGTCGGGGCAAAATGCAACTCGGCGAGCACGCTGGTCAGGCGTCGGTTGGCCTCCTCGGGCCAGGGCGAATACAGGTTACCCGTACGCAACCCAGCCTCGACGTGACCGACTGGGATGCGCTGGTAAAACGCCGCCAGCGAGGCGCAGAATGTCGTTGATGTATCGCCGTGCACCAGCACATAGTCTGGACGGAATTCGGCAAATACCTCGGCGATATTCTGCAAAATATCGGTCGTGACCGTATACAGATTCTGGTCCGGGCGCATGATATCAAGGTCAAAATCGGGCGTGATATCGAACAGATCAAGTACCTGATCGAGCATTTGCCGATGCTGCGCCGTGACGCACACTTTGCTGTCGATATCCGCGTGCAGGGCCAGCTGGCGCACCAAAGGCGACATTTTTATCGCTTCGGGACGGGTGCCGAATACAGTCAGTACTTTCAATTGTTTCTTCATTGCATCTCCCGACTGGAGCATGTCAGCCTCAGCCTTGTCAAACCGTCTAAAAAATGCAGCGTCAACAACCGCCGGTATCCCGTATACCGGAGGATGGAACGATACGATACAGGAAAATGAACTACCGACGCCGCCGCACCTGGGCGACCTCTCCGGTCCACGCCCTGCAAGGACGGGACACCGCATGCCATATACATACTCTCCCGGCCATGTTGCCGGTCTGCGGCGGGCAAGCGTTTTCGCCCGAATCACATACATGCGAGACGGACCAATTGGCACTCTCACAATCATGAGTCTGGGATGATACCCGTTTACTTCGCGAATAATCAATTGAGATTTGAAACTTGGTAGCCGATTTCCTGCCGCGAACAGCCAACTTGCCGGCACATACCGCCGCGGCAGAAGGTAATCGGACTTCACCTTTCCGATGCAATGCATTAAAGGCAATAAATTGCATGGCGAAAATAATATCAAGAAAAGGTTGACTTTACGCCAAATGGAAACCGGGAAAGTGCTTCATTCTTGCTATAATTTCGCGTAACATATCAGAAAAAGATAGGCGCCATTCCTGTGTGCAATAGTATTGCGGTACACATTTCTCCAGCATATTCGACCTGAAGTTGGCACTACCCGCGCTATATCCCGACACCACCAGCAAAGGAAAATTGCCAACGTGAAATTATTACATTTAATGCAATAAGATTGTGCACGCCACCTGGCTCTATGTGCGGACCATATCAAGTGTGCGATGTTCTTGCCACGGTGCGCATCGCAGTTGCCAGCCGTACTGCTGTTTCAGCCAAGCCATCTTGATATCAGCCCCATTCACGACATGCCATTTCCCGTGACTGCTGCCTGCAAAGGACAGCGACAAGGCGGCCGCGCAACCTGGCAATCTGAGCACCTTTTTTAAGCATGTGAAATGACTTTCCGATGCGAACGCGATGACCGCAGGCCAATATTCCCCCTGCAATCTTCGCACCGGAAACATTGCCTGCAATATTGCTGGACTTGAATAACTTAATGGCATAGCAAATATGTTTATAAATTCACCACTTCAGTGACGAGCAAGACTAGCCTCTTTGACAATGAATTTATGTAATGACATTCACCAAATATAATCCAAAGAAAATCATTATTTAATTCTGTGCTGAAATGAAACAATGACAAATGGGAAAACATTTTCAAGACAATCCAGGCATGCACTTCTCCATCAACGCTGTGCGCGCCCATGAAGACTGTACCGGATTTTGTATGGCGTCGATTATGCGGCGCATGCAATGCGCCATCGCAATTGTTTCAAAAAATGCATATAAATCGCTTGCATGAAAACGAATGTCAATGGCGTGATGAAGATGATCGATACCCGCACCGACAGAAAGGTGCCCAACGTCGCCGCATCAACAGACACGGCAAGCCATCCGCTGAATCTTGCTGGCGCAGGGTGCCAGGCCGCCCTCCTGCGCGCCGCGACGCAAAATTTGGTGCAATGCAACTGATGCCTGCCGCCGCAGGGATGCGCGACACAAATCGGCACGTCCGTCCCATCCATATTTGCAGCGATAAAGTGTACAATGCTTCCGGTCCGTACCGGGAAGATCGAAGGGTGCTGTCGCTGCGCTACGGCAGTTCAAAATACGCAGGCGAACTGGCCGCTGCAAACGTGCCGCATGCGATTTTCGCACGAAAATCCTCGATGCCAGCCAGGGCCCGGACCGCCGCTGCTTTAGCAACTGGCTCGTGCTTCCCCTGCGCCAAGGCGAATCCATCGCCGTGTTCGATGACCTCCTGTCGGGCTCCCTGCCCCTCGGGACGTTGCTTGCGCTCATCGAACAGGTGCTCGCGCGCCCATTACACGGCGTATTCAACATTGACAGCAGAAATCGCTTGTCAAAAGCCGATGCCACCGTCACGTTGGCACCGCAATTGAACCTGCCTGGAGCCAACATGTGCCGCCGCAGCGTCAATAGGCGCCCGCTGGCTGCTGCCCAGAAGACATGCGGGATTGACGTAGCAAAGTTCGAAGCAACCATGGGCATGCCGATGCCTGTTTTACCAACAAAGATTTATAGCGTTTGTAAGGAATACGAAAATGCTGCGCCTTAATTCGGAATTGAAAACCAATAACAAGACCATCGGCATGGGCGATCCGACGTATTTCATCGCCAGTATCGCCGCAAGCCATGGGCGCAACTTGAAATGGGCAATGAACCTTGCCTACCCGGCCGTCCGGGCCGGTACCGACGCGGCCAAATTCCAGCAAGTCGCCACCGATACCGTTTCCGGGCCGCGCTGGCGCAGCAGATCGGCGCTGCTGTCGTGCGCCATGGGATCAAGTGTAGCGATGCCCCTGTCATTGCCAGTGGCTTTGTCGAACCCGCGCATCTCGGTTGCAAATTCATGATCACTTTCGACACCGACGCCCAGCTGCGTCTTGCCCCCGCCTTGAACGCAAATCTGCAATTGTCCGCGCCCATTGCCGCGACAGAACTGCCCGCCATCGGTGCACAGTCCCGACATGAGTGACCCACGCACTGGTTCGCAAGCCCCATTGAAGGAGCGTGCACGCACTGCACTCCTTCGCCTGCCCGCCCTCAATTCGCGCGCTGTCTTTGCCATCGCCTACGCCGGCAGTGCTGGCGTGCAAAAAGGCCTGGGATTGCTTCTATTCCTGTGGCTGGCCCACTCGCTGCCGGTAGACGCCTACGCACAATTTGGCCTGTTTTATGCGCTGCAAACGGGTATTACGGCATTCGCCATCGCAGGGATCATCGAGTCCGTCGTCGGTATGCTGAAGGACCGCCCCAGCGGGGAAGCACGAACCAGCCTGTTCAGCGCCGCCAACACGGTATTCGTGCTACTGGCGGTACTCTCGACCGCATTGACCGTGCTCGGCTACCGCCTCATCGTATCCAGCACGCCAGCGTCATGGACGGAACTGCTGCTGGTCGCCGCAACAGGCATCATCACCGCATTTTTTACCCTGCAAGCCTTGCTCACGCGCCTAGAAGAAAAACATCTGGCATCCCTGTGCCTGAATTCGCTACCGGCACTGGCCGGCCTGCTGGCCGGTTTTCTCGCTTTCGCGGCAATGCGCACAGTACCCGCTTTTTTTGCAGGTACCGCGCTGGGACTGCTATTGTCGCTGCTTGCGCTGGCGTGGAAAAAAGTACCATCCTATGGTTTTGCACGCCGGAGCGGCGACGTCAGACTGATCCTGGCGCGCATCGCCCCCTTCATCCTGATTGTCCTGCTCGGATGGCTGAGCGGCTATGGCAATACCTACCTCGTACAATACTTTTTCAACCCCAATGACGTGGCCCGGTTCACCTTCGCCTACTCCATCTCGTCGATCATGCAATTGGTGGCAACCTCGCTCAATCAAGTCTGGAGTCCGCGCTTCTTCCAGTTGGTGCATGAATTGACGATTAGCGAAGTCGAAGCCAGGAACCAGCATTTTTACCGTTTGCAAGGTCTGGCGCTCGGCCTGTTCGGCGGTGCCGTGCTGGTCATTCTGCCGCTGCTGATGCAGGCCGTCGGGCCCTCCCTGCGCCCCTACCAGCATCTTGAACTGGAAATGTTTTTCCTCTTCGCCGCCTACGCCGTGTCGATCCCGTGGTGGCACATCCAGAACTATTATCTGGTGCACGGCAAGGGCCATCAACTGATGAATATAACATTGGCAACCAGCGTCGCTGGCCTGATCGCCTGGGCTGGGCTGATGGCAACGCTCGGCGTGCTTGGCGTCTACGCCGGATTTTTCGCGATGATGCTGCTGCGCTCGATCGGCGTATTTCTCCATGCCCGCCAGTTATGGCAGGTTCGCCTGTTATGGCAAGGACCGGCGTTGGCGACATTGATGCTCGGCGGCTGTACGCTAATTGCCAGCCAGCTCGGCCACGCTCCTTGAACCAGTTACTTTAGATTGATTAAGCATGGACTACGCAATTATCAAAAAAATAATTCTTGATTGTTTCAAGATAGAAAAAATTCGCTATGACGAAGTGCCGGTACTGACCATCGCACACGATAACGACCGCAGCCTCCTGTACAAGGGCAAATACTATTCGCCATTGATCGATACCATGGAGGACGACCTGGACCGGCGCGGGATCGCCTGCATCAGCGTGGCACGCATCATTTCCTCCGTGAAAGGCGAGTTGAGCTATGCACGCGTATATTCGCCGGACGGTGCCTTTGCCCGCGCCCTGGTGCTCAAACGCCTGATGTCGCGGCTGACGCGCGCAGCCTACCCGTATTCGGCGATGGAAGAACGGATCTGGGGCGATATTCTCGACCAGACCAAGGCAAAAAAAGTCTTTGGCATCCAGCCGTCGCGGGAACTGTGCGTGGCCTGCCACAAGCGCGGCGTGTGGGTGGCCGACGTCCAGCACGGCGTCATTGCGAAAACCCATCCATGGTATGGCGCCTCGTTCCGTGCCACCGATCCGATCGAATACCTGCCGAATGCCTTCCTGTGCTGGGACGAAGGAAGCGCCGACGTCATCCGCGAATGGGCCACGCCGAAGGGTGTCACCACCAATGTCATCGGCAATCGCTGGCTGGCGCGCTTTACACGTCCGGCCGCCGACGACGCCCTGGTGCAGGAACTCTCGGCCGACTACCAGCTGCGCACCGTGCGGGATGAACGCAAGACTGTGATGGTGAGCCTTTCATGGGGTTGCACCAATATACCGAACGGCTTCATCGGCGAGGAACTGGAACAGGTCATCCGCAAGACCGCGTCAACCTACCGCTGGTTGCTGCGCCTGCACCCGAATCAGATTCAGGGCTTCGCCACGCACGAAGGCCCCAACTTCATCAAATATTTCAACCAGTCGCTGCACGGCTACGCGGAATGGGAGCTGGCAACGCAGGCGCCACTGCCCGTCGTTTTGCGCGATATCGACTTGCACGTGTCATGGAACAGTTCTGTCTGCATCGAGGCAGCGCAAGTGGGCATCAAATCGGCACTGCTCGACCCGAATTTGCGGAGGGATGAATTCAATGGTGACTATTACTCGTACTATAAACAGACCGGTCTGGTCGAACTCATCTCGGAGTCGGAAGCCAGCCTGACCGCCTGGCTCGCGCGCAATATCGATAGCAAGCGACCGGCAGAGTCCTTTGATGCCTTCGACGAGCGATACCTGCAATTACTGGATTTTCTGGCGAAATAAGGCAGCGATGATCTTCACCACCGCGCACGCGAAAAACTTCGCGTACACCACCTTCCTGACACTGCTGGTCGCCGCCTTTGCCTTGCGCATCGAGTGGCTGGTTGGGCTCTACATCGGCGTTGCACTGTGCGTCGTGCTGCGCAACGCCAATATGTTTCGAACGGCCAACAACCTCGAGCGTTGGGTGATGCTTCTGCTCCTCTGCACTCTCACGCTGATGTTACCGTTAAGCACGATGCGCAGTTGGACGGCCCCGATGCACTACGGCGTCTCCCTGCTGTCCATGGCTGCCGCCTTCGTGCTGAGCAGGAATATGGAAGCGCTGCTGGCAGCATGCAAGTACTCGCTAGTGATAGCGTTAACCGTGCTGCTTGCCACACTCTCGGTCACAGGACTCGGTGATTTCCCACTGGAAAATCTGATTCCCGACTCCAGCAGCAACGGCATTACTTCCTACCTCATCGTGATGCAGGCGACCTATTCCGCACTAAAATTCCTGCGCCACCGCCAGGCTAGCCTGGTAACCGCCTCGCTCACCTTATTTATTTGTATCATCGGTTACGGTCGCGGCTCCATCCTCGCTTCGGCGGCCATCGTGGCAATCAATTTATTGTCGTATGTCTCCTGGCGACGCGACCTGCGCGGTTTGCGTAGCATCGCGCTGGGCCTGGGTGCCGTATTCCTGGTCTCGATTTACTTTGCCGACCATATCGTCGACTTCGTCGAAGCCAATACAAAAATTGGTTCGGGGCTGATCGACGAACCGCGCCAGCGCATCCTGACCGATTACATGAACAAGATCGACTGGGCGAGCGCATTGACGGGCGCCGACTACGATGGCACCAGTATCGAGTCCGACTTCAATGGCAATCCGCATAATTCCTTTGTGCGCGCCCATCATATTTTCGGTGCGCTTTACCTGCTTGCGCTGGCGGCCTTTCCGCTGGCCCTTGTGCGCAAGCGCCTCCCGCCCTCGGTGAAGGCGTTTGCTGGAAGCATGCTGTGTATCGTGCTGTTTCGCTGCGCGACGGAACCCGTACTGTTCCCGACGATTTTTGATTTCTATTTTTTCGCCTTCTTTTTCGCGCTTAGCGGAAAATTTCTGCCATATCCGCTCAAGAACAGGGTCGTCAGTCCATGAATACGCCGCCACGTCATCACAATAATTTCAATCTGATCCGCTTGCTTGCCGCAATGCAGGTCATGATCGTGCACGCGTTGAATCATTTCGGTATCAGCGGGTATGCCGTCGAGGTTCTGAAGGTATTCCCCGGCGTCCCGACATTCTTCTTCCTCAGCGGCTATCTGATTTGTTCCTCCTATCAGCGCACGACAGGAAAAGGACTGCTGGCGTTCTTCAAGAACCGCGTGCTGCGCATCTACCCCGCACTATGGGTGTGCATCCTGCTTTCGACCGCTACCGTGTTTATTCTTGGCTACCTGCCTACCCCGGGGCTGAACCTGTCATCGTTCTTCATGTGGCTGGTCGGCCAGATGACGATACTGCAGTTTTACAATCCTGAATTCATGCGCGGCTTCGGAGTCGGAGTCCTGAATGGCGCTCTGTGGACCGTTTCCATTGAATTGCAGTTTTACCTGCTGATGCCCGTGATCTACTATCTCGCCCAGCGCGCCAAGGCCTTCCTGATACTGGTGTTCCTGCTATCGCTGGCGCTCAACGTTTACTTCCGGCAACATCTGGACTGGAACGTCATGTACATGAAATTGCTGTACGTGTCATTCGCCCCTTGGCTATATATCTTCCTGCTTGGCTGCTTTATCGCACTCAACGAGGAGTGGATTGCCAGGATCAAACGCCTTGAGTACAAGTATCTGCTTCCCGCCTACTTGCTGGCGATGAACTTCATCGGCACTTATGAACGGAATGCCGAAAACAGCATCAATCCGGTTGCCGTCCTGCTGCTCATCGCGCTGCTACTCAAGTTTGGCACGGCACAACTGGCACTGCCTGCTAAAATAACTGCCGTCATCCGCAACACGGACTTTTCCTACGGGCTCTATCTCTACCACATGCCGATCATTAATGTGCTGTTGTTTACCGGGGCGTTTTCCGCTGGTGTCAACGTCTTCGCCACGGTCGTCTTCAGTATCGTGGCCGCGATGTTTTCCTGGTATGTCGTCGAGCGCCCCGCTTTGAAACACAAGTACTAAGCCAATATAATTGCAACATCAACTTCTAGGAATAAGAACGATTATGTCGTCCGCTGCCACGTTAAATTATCAAATTTGCACCAATTGCGTGATGGACACGTCCGACTCAAAGATTACCTTTGACGCGAACGGTGTCTGTGACCACTGTACCACTTTCAAGGAAAAAATCGCCCCGAACTGGCACACCGATGCCCGTGGTCAGCAAGAACTGGACAAGCTCGCCGCCGCCATCAAGGTTGCCGGCAAAGGCAAGGATTTCGATTGCATCATTGGCATGAGCGGTGGTATCGACAGTTCCTACCTGACATATATCGCGAAAGAGAAGCTGGGCCTGCGTCCACTGGTATTTCACGTCGATGCAGGTTGGAACTCGCAAGAAGCTGTCAATAATATCGAACGCATTGTCGACTGCCTGAAACTCGACCTGTACACCGAAGTAATCGACTGGCAAGAAATGCGCGATCTGCAGCTCGCTTTCTTCAAATCGGGCGTTTCGCACATTGATACCCCGCAGGACTACGCCTTCTTCGCGACCATGTACAAGTTCGCCGAAAAACATGGCATCAAGTACATTCTGACCGGGGCCAACCTGTCGACCGAGTGCATCCGCAATCCCATCGAATGGATGTATTACCAATCCGATTCCATCCAGCTGCACGATATTCACCGCCGCTTCGGCAAGAAAGCACTGAAAAATTTCCCCACAACTTCCATTTTGCGCCACAAGATTTACCTGCCTTACATCAAAGGGATCAAAATCGTTCGTCCGCTCAACTTCGGTCCGTATATCAAGGAAGAGGCTGTCGAATTGCTCAAGCAGAAATTCGACTGGCAACCGTACCCCCAAAAGCACTTCGAATCGCGCTTCACGCGCTTCTATGAGGGCTATTGGCTGCCAAAGAAATTCGGCTACGATACCCGCCGCGTTCAGTATGCAAGCCTGATCGTGACCAATCAGATGACCCGCGCCCAGGCGCTGGAAAACCTGAAACAGCCCGCCTTGAGCGAGGACGTGGCGCGCCAGGAATTCGAATACGTGGCCACCAAGCTGGGGATTACCGTTGCCGAACTGCAAAGCTACATGGATGCCCCCAATAAAAGCTATAAAGACTATAAGTCACAGGAAAGTTTTTACCTGTTTGGCGCCAAGGTCATGAAATTCCTTGGCCTGGAGCTGGGCGGCAAGCGATGATCACCATCGTCGACTATGGCCTGGGTAACGTACTGGCCGTCGCCAACATCTACAAACGTCTCGGCATTCCGGTTACCATTGCCACCAACGCAGCCGAGCTGCGCGGTGCGAAAAAAATCGTCCTGCCCGGCGTGGGCGCCTTCGATTGGGCGATGACACGCCTGCAGGAATCGGGCATGCGCGAGTGCCTGGACCAACTGGTGCAGGGCGAATACAGCCATGTCATCGGCATCTGCGTCGGCATGCAGATGCTGGCCACGCGCAGCGACGAGGGCAGCTTGCCCGGCCTCGGCTGGATTGATGCCGATGTCAAGCGCTTCGACGACACGCACATGGTGCACCAGACCCATTTGCCGCACATGGGCTGGAATGACGTCGTGCCGCAGCGCCCCCACAGCCTGTTCAAGAACCTCGAAACGGACGCACGCTTCTATTTCTTGCATTCGTATTATTTCTACCCACACAAGCAAGAAGACGTGCTGGCGGTGGCCGACTATAACGGCCCCTTCACGTGCAGCGTCAACTCCGGCAACGTCTTTGGCGTGCAATTCCACCCCGAAAAGAGTCACCAATGGGGCATCCAGTTGTTACAGAATTTTGCGGAGCTGTAAGATGTTACGACCACGAATTATTCCCTGCCTGCTGATCCAGAATGGCGGGTTGGTCAAGACCGTCAACTTCGGCAGCCCAAAGTATGTCGGCGACCCGCTTAACGCCGTGCGCATTTTCAACGAGAAGGAAGTTGACGAGCTGATCGTCATCGATATCGATGCCACCGTGCACAAGCGCGAACCCGACTATGCACTGATCAAGTCGCTGGCGGCGGAATGCCGCATGCCCCTGTGCTATGGCGGCGGCGTCAAGACGGTCGAGCAGATACAGACGATCATCGGTCTTGGCGTCGAGAAGGTCGCATTGAGCTCGGCAGCGTTGACCGACCCGGAGCTCGTTTCCCGTGCCGCCGAGAAGGTTGGCAGCCAGAGCGTTGTAGTCGTGCTGGACGTCAAGAAGAGCGGCCTATTCCGCAAATACGAGGTATTCATCCACAATGGCAGCCGAGGCAGCGGCCTCGGCCCGGCCGAACTGGCAAAGAAAATGCAGGCACTTGGCGCCGGCGAAATCGTCATCAACTCGATCGAGCGCGATGGCCAGATGAAGGGCTACGATGTCGACCTGATCGACACCGTGCGGGCCGCGATCACGCTGCCCATGACCGCCCTGGGCGGCGCGGGCAGCCTGCAGGACGTGAGCGAGCTGATTCGCCGCTTCGATATTATCGGCGCCGCCGCCGGCAGCCTGTTTGTTTTCAAGGGTACGTATCGCGCCGTCCTGATCAACTATCCCAACCGTCAAGACAAGGACGCGCTGGTCCTGAAAGCGGGCCAACGGAACGATAGCGCTATTTAACCCTCTCAGAGGTATGGAGTAACAAGTGAAACAAATTTTGCAAAGCCTGAAAACAGGCGCAACTACCGTGGCCGAGGTACCCTGCCCTGCTGTGGGCAAAGGCGCAGTCTTGATACGCTCATCGCGCACGCTGGTATCGGTCGGCACAGAACGCATGCTGGTCGAATTCGGCAAGGCGGGCTGGATCGAGAAGGCCCGCCAGCAGCCCGACAAGGTGCGCATGGTACTTGACAAGATCAAAACGGACGGCCTGGCACCGACCCTCGAAGCCGTATTCAACAAGCTCGATCAGCCGTTGCCGCTGGGTTATTGCAATGTCGGCACCGTGATGCAAACCGGACAGGGCGTCACAAGCATCTCGCTGGGCGACCGGGTCGTCTCGAACGGCAAGCACGCAGCTGTCGTCAGCGTACCGATGAATCTGTGCGCGACGATTCCGCCAGGCGTTTCCGACGAACAGGCCGCATTCACCGTGCTCGCGTCGATCGGCCTGCAAGGTATCCGCCTCACACAACCAACTCTCGGTGAGGCGGTCGTAGTGACAGGCCTGGGTTTGATCGGTCTGATGACAGTGCAGTTGCTGCGCGCACATGGCTGCCGCGTACTGGGCATAGATTACGATCCCGCCAAGCTGCAGTTAGCCAAACAATATGGTGCCGAGGTCGTCGATCTGAGCGCCGGCGAGGACCCCCTGGCCGCGGCCAATACGTTTTCGCGCGGACGCGGCGTCGACGCCGTACTTATTACTGCCTCGACGACCAGCAACGAACCGGTACATCAAGCGGCACTGATGTCGCGCAAGCGCGGACGCATCGTGCTGGTCGGTGTCGCGGGACTGGAACTGTCGCGCGCCGATTTCTACGAAAAGGAACTCAGTTTCCAGGTCTCCTGCTCCTATGGGCCGGGGCGCTATGACCCGAACTACGAGGAAAAGGGCCAGGACTATCCGGTAGGCCTGGTACGCTGGACAGAACAACGCAATTTCGAGGCCGTGCTCGACATGCTGGCCGATGGCAGGCTCAACGTTGACGCGCTGATCTCGCATCGCTTCACGATCGACCAGGCGGAAAGTGCATATGCCCTGTTGTCAGGCACGGCTCCGGCGCTCGGCATCTTGCTCGAATATCCATCCGACGAGGCCGTTCCCGACACGGTACTGCGCCAGCGTACGGTCGAACTGGCAGACGGAGGGGCTCGCGGGGCAGGCCTGGCCTTCATCGGATCGGGCAACTATGCTACCGCGGTCCTGATTCCCGCCTTCAAGAGCGCTGCGGCAACGCTGAAGACGGTCGTGTCGAACAATGGCGTCTCGGGTGTCCACGCGGGGCGAAAATTCGGCTTCCATGCCACCACGACCGATACCGATTCTGTCTTCGTCGATCCGCAGGTGCACGGCGTCGTCATCAGTACCCGCCATGATAGCCATGCCAAGCTCGTTTGCCAGGCACTCGCTGCCGGCAAGCATGTATTTGTGGAAAAACCCCTGGCCTTGCACGCGGAAGAACTGGAGCAGATCGATGTGGCCTATCGCGCCACGGCCCTGGCCGGCCATCCTGCCATGATCATGGTCGGTTTCAACCGCCGTTTCGCGCCACATGTTCAAAAGATCAAATCCTTGCTGAACAGCATGCACGAGCCGAAGACGTTCGTCATGACCGTCAATGCAGGCGCCATTCCGGCACAGCATTGGACCCAGGACAACGAGGTGGGCGGAGGCCGTATCGTTGGCGAAGGATGCCATTTCATCGATCTGCTACGTTTTCTGACCGGGTCACCGATTACCGAATACCGTGTACACAAGATGCAAGCAGCCACCGCTGACACGGTCGCCATACAGCTCGGTTTCGCGGACGGTTCGATCGGTACCATTCACTACCTGGCCAATGGCAGCAAGGCCTTCCCGAAAGAACGGCTCGAGATTTTCGCCAGCGGCCGAGTATTGCAGTTGGATAACTTCCGCAAACTGACGGCATTCGGATGGCCTGGTTTTTCCAAAATGAACCTTTGGCGACAGGACAAGGGACAAAAGCAGTGCGCGGCGGCGTTCGTCTCGGCAATGCAAGACAGCGGCAAATCCCCCATTCCCTACGACGAAGTCATGGAAGTGAGCCGGGTGACAATCGCGCTTGCCGCCGCTGCGCAATGCTGATCCAGCGCTGCGGAACAGGCGAAGGATTCGCCGCCTGCGTGCGGGTGCCCCGATGAACGGCGTGGCGCTCAAGTACTGGCACACCTTACGATACCTGAAACCCATTCAGTTCTATGGCCGGATCTGGTTCAAGTACAGGCCAGTCAGTGCCGACCTGCGTCCGGCACCGCCACTGCGCTCACTGTCAGGCACATGGGTGCTGCCGGCGGCGCGCGCCTCCAGCCTGTCGGGGGAAGCGGTCTTTTGCTTCCTGAATGAAACACATGACCTGGATACGCTGCAGGGCTGGGACGATGCCGCGGTGGGCAAGCTGTGGCGCTACAACCTGCACTATTTCGACACGCTGCACAGCGGTGATGCAGCCACGCGCGCGGCGCAACATCACCGCTTGCTGGTGCGCTGGATGCGCGAAAATCCGCCTGGGCAGGGTAGTGGCTGGGAGCCTTACCCTACCTCGCTGCGGGTCATCAACTGGATCAAATGGGCATTGAACGGCACGCCTCTGTCGCAAGCCGAGCTTGACAGCCTGGCGACCCAGGTGCGCTGGTTATCGAAGCGCCTGGAGATCCACCTATTAGGCAACCACCTGTTTGCAAACGCAAAGGCATTGATTTTTGCCGGGCTCTTTTTTTCGGGACCCGAGGCAGCGCAATGGCTGGCAACGGGAATGCGCATACTTGCCAGCGAAATTCCCGAGCAGATCCTGCCCGATGGGGGCCAGTTCGAACGCAGCACGATGTACCATGCGCTCGCGCTCGAAGACATTCTCGACCTGGACAATGTGACGCAGGCGTTCGGCGCGGCTCTCGACGCACGTGCACGCGCGCTGGCTGGTGGCTGGCGCGCCCTGGCTGGTCCCATGCACGTCTGGCTGCTGGCAATGAGCCATCCTGACCGGCAGATCAGCTTCTTCAATGACGCCGCCTTCGATATTGCCGTGCCGACCCCGGAACTGGAAAAGTACGCGTCACGGCTTGGCCACGCCTGTATTTCTACCCTACCCGACGGCGTACATCACCTGGCCGACAGCGGCTACCTGCGCATCCAGCAAGACAAGGCAGTCGCCTTGCTCGATATAGGGCCAATTGGACCGGATTACCTGCCCGGCCATGCCCACGCCGATACCCTGTCATTCGAACTGTCCTTATTTGGGCAGCGCGTCTTCGTCAATTCCGGCACGTCGGAATATGGCCTTGAGGCTGAGCGCCTGCGCCAGCGCGGCACCAGCGCCCACAACACGGTCTGCGTCGACCGGCAGGATTCGTCCGAAGTGTGGAGCGGCTTTCGCGTGGCGCGCCGTGCCCGCCCCACAGCCTTGCAGATCAAGCCAGGCCAGGACACGACCTCGGTCTCTTGCGCGCATGACGGCTATCATCGTCTTCCCGGAAAAAACCTGCATACCCGCAGCTGGCGCATCTCGCCTGGTTCGCTCGAACTGAGCGACACGGTAAGCGGCACCTTCGGCCAGGCGGAAGCACACTTCCACTTGCATCCCGATGTCCGCGTCATGGATGGGAACTCGCAGCAGCAATGCCAGTTGAAGTTACCGGAAGGCCAACTGGTCGACTTTGGACTCACGGGAGGGACGCTCAAGATCGTGGAAAGCACCTGGCACCCGCGTTTCGGACAAGCCAGGCCGACAAGCTGCCTGGTGTTGCGATTAACTGGAGCAACACTGACAAGCGCAATCCGCTGGCACCCTGCGACAGAAACGTAGGCAGCTCCCCCCGGTCCAGGCGGCGTTGCATCGGTAGCAAAACGATATCAGAAAAAAGGTGGCACGCCAGGGAAACAGAAGTGGCGGCCATCGTTGCATGGTATGCTGCGAGTCCTTTTCTGACGCAAGCACGCCATTGGCCACATATGCCACATATATGGCTTGCGTTCATCGTATTTTTCAACAGCAGCGGTCAAACAGACATGCACGATGCGCATCATAAGTACCGCTCTGCCGCCGCATCGGCATGCAATAGATCTCCCGGCATGGCCAGTACTGATGAGATGCTATTGCAAATAGATACAAAACTTACGTTGGTTTAACAGAATAAATCATATTGCCGTCATAGAATACCGCAAGAATTTTATATTATAACAATGCAAAAAATACTGATTACTGGCGCCAATGGTTTTGTCGGTGCCGCGCTGTGCGCAGAACTGGCGCGGCGCCAACTCCCGTTTTCCGCGGCCGCGCGGACAAAACTGACACCATCCACATTCCCAATCGGTGATTTGAGCGCGACAACGAAATGGGCGGAAGCACTGGAATCTTGTTCCGTTGTCATTCATTTGGCAGCCCGGGTGCACGTCATGCAGGAAAGCGCCACGGATGCATTAGCTGCTTACCGGGAAATCAATGTTGCAGCAACAATGAACCTCGCGCGACAGGCCGCGCAACAGGGCGTCAAGCGATTTGTCTTCGTCAGCAGCGTAAAAGTGAACGGTGAGTCAACCGGGGCAAAGCCCTTCACTGCGTCAGACACCGCCGCGCCGCAAGACCCTTATGGCCAGTCCAAGCATGAAGCCGAATGTGCGCTGAGAGAATTTTCCCGACAAAGTGGCATGGAAGTCGTCATCGTCAGGCCGCCGCTGGTGTACGGGCCTGGCGTACGCGCCAATTTTCATCGCTTGATGCGGCTGGCCAAGACCGGTTTGCCGCTGCCATTGGGAGCCGTACATAACCGCCGCAGCATGGTGGCCCTGGACAATCTCGTTGACCTGCTCATACTCTGCAGTTCCCACCCCAGGGCGGCGGGTGAGACCTTCCTGGTTTCGGATGACTGCGATGTCAGCATCGGACAATTGCTCAAGATGCTATCGACGGCGATGGGCAAGCGCTCCTGGCTGCTTCCTGTGCCGGTGTCATGCCTGACATTCGCCGCCACATTGCTGGGCCAATCGATGCAGGCACGCCGCTTGCTGGAATCACTGCAGGTGGACATTTCACACACCAAGCAAACCCTGGGCTGGTTGCCGGCGGTGAGTCTGCCTGAAGCGGTGCACAAGACTGCCTCCGCTTTTCTATCCCTCCATTAACGGCTCCAACATGAAAAAGTTCTTCGATTTCACTCTGTCCCTGATCGCGCTCATCGTACTGCTGCCACCGATTATCCTCGTCGCGGTACTGGTCAAAGTGACGTCACCGGGGCCGGTGCTGTACTGGTCCGACCGGGTCGGACGGCATAATCGCATCTTCCGTATGCCCAAATTCCGTACAATGCGCACAGGTACCCCGGCCGTGGCGACGCATTTGCTAGCCGACCCAAAACAGTTCCTGACCCCGGCAGGTCCATTCCTGCGCAAATCGAGTCTCGACGAATTGCCTCAATTGTGGAGCATTCTCTGCGGCGACATGAGTTTCGTGGGGCCCCGCCCAGCCCTGTTTAACCAGCAAGACCTCATTGAACTACGCACACAGCATGGCGTCAGCACCATCCTGCCAGGCTTGACAGGCTTGGCCCAGGTCAGTGGACGTGATGAATTGGCAATACCGGACAAAGTAAAGCTTGACGCCGAATATATGCAGCGGCAGTCTCTTTTCTTCGACATAAAGATTATTCTCCTGACCTTCCTGAAGGTCGTGCGCAGAGACGGCGTAACGCACTAAGGTACTTGCCTCACCTGGATGTGCGCCTTGCTGCCATATTACTGAGCGGGGCAGCATGACAATACCCCTGCTTAACAACACCATCACGATACAATAGTGAAATGAAATCCTTTCTTGATATATCGCGTTTCCACAAGCAAATGATAGCGGCAACAGCGGATTTATTTCTTTTGCCGCTGACATTCTCCCTTGCCATTCTTTTGCGCTATGACGTCGTCGATTACAATCTATTTCGCCAATATTTATGGCTTATCTTGGCGACACCGCTGATTTCGATCCCCATTTTTATCCGCCTTGGTTTGTATCGCGCCGTCATACGCTTCATTGATCAAAAAATCGTTTACGTCATCTTATTGGGCGTGACGATTTCAGTGGCGCTGTTGGTCGCCATGGGAGCATTCCTGACGCATATGCAAGGCCTTTCCCGCGGTGTTTTCGGCATTTACTGGGTGAGTGCCATCACCTATGTAGTCGCAAGCAGGTTCCTGGCACGCGGCTTCCTGCTGCAGGCCAATGCAGAGCACAAGGCCGTCCGGGTTGCCATCTATGGCGCAGGCAAGGCAGGCACACAGCTGGCAACTGCCTTACGCGCCGGACATGAGTATCAGCCGTTGGCCTTTATCGACGATATGAAAGAGCTCAGGGGCACGACCATGGCGGGGATCAAGGTATACGCGCCGTCCGACTTGGCCGAACTGATCGCCAAGCGCAATATCAGTGAAGTCCTGCTCGCCATGCCGTCCCTGACGCAAAGCCAGAAAAAACGCATTCTCGACAAACTCGAAGTATTCAAGGTGAAGATCAAGGTAACCCCGCCAGTCGAAAGCCTTGTCAGTGGCGAGCAGCGCCTGCAGGATGTCCGCGACATTGAAATCGAGGACTTGCTGGGCCGCGATCAGGTGGCGCCGGACCTGCACCTGGTTGCCAGCTGCATTACCGGCAAGTCGGTGATGGTGACTGGTGCTGGGGGCTCGATCGGTTCCGAACTGTGCCGCCAGATCATCCGCCTGCAACCCTCCAGGCTCATTCTGCTGGAAATGTCTGAATTTGCGCTGTATTCGATCAAGCAGGAACTGAAGGGACTCAAGCATACGCATGGCCTGGATCTCGAACTGCTGCCCTTCCTTGGCTCCGTGCTGGACACGGAAAAATGCACGATGATCATGCGCACCTTTACGGTGGAAACGGTTTACCACGCCGCTGCCTACAAGCACGTGCCACTGGTGGAATATAACCCGATTGAAGGCGTGCGCAACAACGTTTTTGGTACGATGAGCATCGCGCAGGCGGCGATGGATACGGGGGTCAAATGCTTTGTCCTGATTTCTACCGACAAGGCAGTGCGTCCGACAAATGTAATGGGCTCGACGAAACGCCTGGCTGAACTGATTTTGCAGGCTTTTGCACAAGAACGCGGCAAGACGCGCTTTTGCATGGTGCGCTTTGGCAATGTGCTGGGCTCTTCCGGCTCGGTCGTACCGCTGTTCCGCAAGCAAATCATGGCGGGAGGCCCCATCACCCTGACCCACCCGGAAATCACGCGCTATTTCATGACGATTCCCGAGGCGGCGCAACTGGTGCTGCAGGCCGGCGCCATGGGCGAAGGCGGCGACGTCTTTGTGCTCGATATGGGCGCCCCCGTAAAAATCATGGATCTGGCCGAACGCATGGTGCATCTGAGCGGGCTGGAAGTAAAGAGCAAGTCGGCCCCGGACGGCATCGAAATTGAACATGTCGGTCTGCGCCCAGGCGAGAAACTATACGAAGAACTGCTCATCGGCGACAATGTCGAAGGGACCGAGCATCCGCTGATCATGCGCGCGCAGGAATCCGAAATACCGCACGCGGAATTGCAACTACTGTTGCACGAACTCGATAATGCCTGCAAGCGCTTCGCCTATGAAGAGGTGCGGACGGTGCTGCTGAAGGCGGTGAAGGAATACACGCCGCAGTGCGGAATTGAAGATTTGATCTGGTCCGAAAAGAACAAGGCGCCGGCATTGCCCTAATTGCGCCGAAAGCCATGGAAGGGCATCCCGCCGCCCCAGGGTAAGAGCCGGCATGCCTTCCTTTGAACATACATCCATCTATACATAATTTGAGAAACCACATGAAAAAGCAGGAAGAGTTCACCCAACAAAATGCAGAACGCGATGAAAATCTGATTTCCCTGACCGACCTGCTGAGCACGCTATGGCGTGCCCGCCGCCTTATTATCGGCGTGACTGTGGCCAGCATTGCGCTGGGTGTGGGTAGCACACTGTATTTAGCCAAATACAAGAGTGAGGGAGTTCTGCAATTTGGTGGCCCTATCCCCTTGCAAACAGAGAAAAGGGCCAAAGACGGCAAGGAAGGCCCTCCCGGCATCGTTCTGAGCGACTACAAGCGCTACTCGGCAGCATTTGGCAGCCGTGGTCGCTTCGATGATTTTGTGAACGCAGCCAAGCTCAACGACAGCCCGGGCATCAGCAAGTTGCGCGGCACCATCACCAGCGAAAAAGGATTGAACTCCATCATCGAGCCAATTTTCCCTTTCACAAAGCTCGATGCAAAAGAATTGATGGAGCAGCCGAAAGAGAATAGCAACAATGTGATCGGATTGCGCATCGACTACGACGCCAGTACGCCGGAAGAAGCGCAACGTACGGTCGCCCTACTGGGCCGCTACACCGTGGATACGATTGTTTACCTGATTTATACCGATGCGCTGCGCTTCAAGCATTTGGAAATTACCGCAAAAATCACCAAACTGGACAATGACATCATCGCCAGTAAACAGAAACTGGCCGAATACGGCCGGCGCATCAACGACCTCAGACACATAGTCGCCCGCTACCCGAAAGCCGATGCGCAGGCGGCATCTCAAGTTGTCACGGTGACGGATGAAAACTCACGTTATCTGTCGCCCGTGACGCAATTGATGACCACCGAAATCGAAGCCAGTACAACGGAAGAAGCCATTTACCAGGCGAAACGGGAACAGCAACAATATCTGCTATTGCGTGACTATTACGACCTCGCCAAGGCACAACTCGATGCCAACAAATCCGGCGAAGCTGTGCTACGCGCACTGGAAGCCAGCAAGGAACGCGCATTCAAGAGCAAGGACCTGAATGACGAACTCGTCAAAGAGGTGTACAACAAGATTACCGTCGACAATCAGAACTCGATCAATCTGTACCTGGAAAAAAGCCGCTTCATCGCCGGCCCGAGCTTGCCGGAAAACCGTACCACCCGCCTGTCTACAGCAGTGGTGGCAAGTGCCTTGCTTGGCTTCTTCCTCGCCTGCCTGATTGCGCTGTCGCTGCAATGGTGGTCGGTGAATCGCGCGCGATTTTCGGACTAGGAATACGTCTTCAGCGGGATTGTATTCATTGACTGAGAAACCGCCCAGTCCGGAATGCCGGACTGGTCAACAAACGCCGTCAATGATCCTCTGACGGCGTTCTGCCTGCCCATTTCCCCCTCCGCCATTCAGCAGCCTTGGTACGCAAAAAATCTAAAAACGCAGCATCGCATCGGCATCAGCATGGCCGGTGCGATGGCGCGCAAGTCGGTGCAGTCACCAGGGAAATCCATAGTAAATTTAGGGCTATGCCACCGCCAGGGTGGGAACCCTCCCAGCGTTGCACTCAAGACGGTTCTGGCGGGCGCATGCGCCCGGCGTCGAGTACCCAGCGCCATCCCGGCAATTGGGCAGCTAGCGTGCGGCCACGCCATGAAAGCGGTGTGGCGAGCGGCGCAGGCGACAGCGATACATATTGATGTGCTGTAGGTCGGCCGCGCCGCGCATGCGGATTGAAGGCACGGACGCAGGGCCCAGCGATAAAACGCCGCAGGACGATTCCGGCCTGCCTGCTGGCGGCCGCTCAAACATGCACACTAACGGTCGAGGACTAGAAACCGAGCGGCAGCATCCTCGCGAGATAGGTGGCGTTAACACGGCCATCGAGCACAGCTTGTCGCCGCCACACCGTCCATCACCCAACGGTATGGTCAACGGTTCAAGGGATGCGTCGGTGAATTGATCCGGCAAACCCGCTTCGCCAGCAGCGCCGGGCTGGCGCCCACGCAATACAGCTACCTGACGCCGTACAAGCAGCATTTCCACGGATGGATAATGATGTGAAAACGCAGGCTCAAGCAATCAGGCGATGGAAACCGTGGACGTCGTGTTACCTGGAAAGCGGGTTTATGATCAAATGAAGTTGACCACCTAGCCTATCAGATCCCAGGACAATGGCGTGCCGCGTGGCACATCGCTGGTCACACACTTGCCCAAGAAAACGTCCATGAATTTGGTCGGCAGGCCAAGGCCGGGACGGATTGCGCGCAAGTTTTCTCGCGTCAACACCTCACCTGCCTTAACATCCTGCGAAACATACAGGGAGCGGCGATACTGCAGGGACTTCATCTCTGCCGCGGTCGGACCATAAGCGACATTTCCCAACGCTTGCCAGGCACGCTCGGTTTCCACCACCAGCTGCGCCATTTCAGCAGGTTCCATCGAGAACGTGCTGTCGACGCCGCCATCAGCACGGCTCAGCGTAAAGTGTTTTTCCACTACGCTGGCGCCCAGCGCCACGCTAGCTACCGAGACACCCACACCCATGGTGTGATCGGAGAGACCCACTTCACAGCCAAACAGTTCACGCAGGTGGGGAATCGTCAGGATATTTGTATTGGCGGCAGTGGCCGGATAAGTACTGGTACACTTGAGCAGGATCAAGTCGCGGCAGCCGGCCTCGCGCGCCGCGCGCACAGTTTCGTCGAGCTCAGCGACCGTCGCCATGCCGGTGGAAATAATCACCGGCTTGCCAGTGGCCGCCACGCGGCGTATCAACGGCAAATCAGTGTTTTCAAACGATGCAATCTTGTAGCAATCCATTTCCAGGCTTTCCAGGAAATCGACCGCGGTATCATCAAACGGTGTGCTGAACGGAATCATGCCCAGTTCCCGCGCGCGCTTGAAGATAGGCGCGTGCCATTCCCAGGGCGTGTACGCTTCGCCATACAGCTTGTACAACGACGTGCCGGCCCACAAACTATTCGGATCGCTGATGTGGAATTCCCGCTCGTTGATATCCAAGGTCATGGTATCGGGCGTATAAGTCTGTATCTTCAAACCATGGGCACCGGTTCTGGCAGCAGCTTCGACGATTTCGAGTGCACGTTCCAGCGACTGATTATGGTTACCCGACATTTCGGCAATAACGAATGGAGGGTGACCTAAGCCAATATTTCTATCTTTAATTTTCATAGTTATCACCGAAAACAGCGGTTGAAGAGAGCGTCTTTACTAGCAGCCCATTCCGTATCGAACAGGGCAAGCGCCACGACATCCTGAAATGATTCAGATTTTTTCGTATGCTGCTTGAAAAAACCTTCTTGCTGGAAGCTAAATTTTTTATGTAAATTGATTACCGATTCATTGAAGGAAAATACCTCGCAACACAGCTTCCTGAACTTTAAAACGTCAAAAGCTTGCACTAATGCAAAATATTCCATTGCAGAACCAGAACCCTTGGGAACATCTGTCTCGCCAAGATAAAATGCCCAATCAGATCGACGATCGGAAATATTCACCTTGGTAAAAGAAACAAAACCAACTGGCCTTGCTTTATACTCAAAAACAAAGTAATGATTAACAGTATCAAGCAATGCCTTTTCAAACCATCTATTGTGTTCCAGCTCACCAATAATATGGTCCGTATACATATTTTCCCGGATATTATCCTTATTGCGCCATGTGCGCAATAATTCACAATCAGCGGCCCTGATTTTTCTTAAATTATAGTCGGAAAAAGATGGCATATTTTTTAACAAAAAGTGGTAAAGATGGTTTCCTGAATTCTTTTGGCGCCGTGACCGACCAAGGAATTGCTGATTTCCGACATACTCAAGAGCATATCTTTTTCATCAATGCATTCGTTCAAGGCTTCATGAATTTGATGGCTGGATATTTTTCCAGATTCTCCAATTATTTTCAACGCACCGATGTTTTCCAGATCTCGAGCGGCAATTTCTTGGTTTTTTGCCAGAATAATAATCAGGCTCGGCAAAGCCAGGTAACCGCGCTCCCACAAAGTGGAACCGCCCGCACCGATCGCCAGATCAGCAGCAAGCATCAATTCTGCAATATTATCTATCTGGCAGTGATATTGATAGTTTTCATCTTCTTCACACAGTGCCTGAATTCCGGAACGATGTGGATTACTGGCACCAACGACCACATCCACCTTGAGGTCCGTACGTTTCAGCATACGCAGGGCGTGAATGACCTTGCTTGTTTCATTGGCAGGATCTGCCCCGCCCAAAAAAACAAGAATTCGCCGTACAGTGCCATCACGCAGCCTGAAATGATTGCGCGCCCGTATAAATTCAGGACGCAATAAAGCATAGCCAGGACCCAGCAGTTTCATAGATGATTCGGGTACCAGATCATCATAGCGTGATTGCATATCGCGATAATAATTTTGGTCCAGCAATATATCACACTCATGCTGGCGGTCAGCAAGATCATCCACCACCATCATTTTTCTGGCAAATCTGGAAATCTGCCGCTCCCATTGCGACTCAAGAGCGTAATGATCAACAATGATGCAGTCGAATACAGGGTATTGCGACAACACGCCGTTGACCTCGGCAATCTCCTGCTCCAATGACACACCCAGCCAATGTAAATGATGGGGATAATCGCCACCTTCGCCATTGCTAACGACGGGGGAGGCCAATCGAATTACATCATGTTTTTTTGACAACAACCAGTCAATATAATTACCAGGGAGATCTCGGCAAATAAAAGTTACGGTGGCGCCATTAGCCCTGAGTTCATCAGCAAGCGTGGCGCACCGCATGACATGCCCACTCCCCATTTGCACAGAAGCATCTGTGCGAATGACGATAGATTTGTTCATCGTACCTTGAACAGCGGCTCAAGTGGCTTGCAACGCAACATTCCTTCCAGCGTGCCATCCTTTACTGCGCGAACCAGCATAGGAACGACCTCTTCATATGCAGTGAAAAGTTGCTGCAGATCGCTGTCGCTGTGGCTATAGTTGACATTGTGTGAACCAAATGTCAATATTCCACGCGCCAACATTTCTTGCATGAACAAGGTCTTGATGTGCCATTGCGTATAAGGGGCAGCATCCTTGATCAGCACGAAACTCCAGGTCGGATGCCCTGCAACGCTCATGATATGCTGCGCTTCATTGGCAATGATGATGGCATTGAGGCGATCAATAATCTTCTGCCCCTGCTTCTGGATCGTCGCCACGACTGGTTCACGCTGCAGTTTTTCCAGTGTGGCCAGGGCGGCCGCCAGGGACAGCGTTTCGCCGCCGAAGGTGAATGAGAAGAAGACTTCTTCCATCAGCTTCATCACGTCTGCACGGCCTGCAACGGCCGATACTGGGTAGCCGTTCGCCAAGCCCTTGCCGAACGTTGCCAGATCGGGAGTGACGCCAAACAGCTCTTGCGCGCCACCATTGGCATAACGGAAGCCGGTGATGGTTTCATCGAAAATGAGCAAGGCACCATGTTTGTGGGCCAGCTCCTTGACGGAAGCCAGGAAGCCTTCCTTCGGCTCATACACGTTCATCGGCTCGAGGATCACGGCCGAAATCTGCTCAGGGAAGTCGGCAAACAACTTTTCCAGCGACGCCAGGTCGTTATAGACAAAAGAGTGCGTCAGTTCGCGCGTCGCTACTGGAACGCCGCGGTTACGCGCGGTCGAACCAATGTACCAGTCCTGCCAGCCGTGGTAGCCGCATACGGCGACATGTTCGCGGTTGGTATACGCACGCGCCAGGCGGATCGCACCGGCAGTGGCATCGGAACCATTCTTGCCGAAACGGACCATCTCGGCGCAAGGAACGATTTCGCAGATTTTTTCCGCAACCTGCATTTCAATCTGATGTGGCAGGCTGAAGATCACGCCCTCATCCAGTTGCGCCTTTACCGCGTTGGTTACGTCTTCGTCGTTGTAACCGAGCGTGATCGACGCCAAGCTACTGATGAAGTCAATATATTCATTGCCATCCACATCCCATACATGGCTCCCCTTGCCACGCTGAATGAAATACGGCGAAACACCCAGTGGAAACTGGGTTTTGCTCTTGCTGAAAGTCTGCGAGCCCAGCGGTATCGTTTTAAGGGCGCGTTCCAATAACTCTTCAGAGCGTTGATAGCGTGTAGACATATTAGTTCTCTATGGTGTGGGGGAAGTCGGTACGATATCGGCATCGAGAGATTTCTGGTATCCCTCGTTACGGACATGCATGGTGTTCCAATTTGCTAGTTCAGGGCGCTGCTCCAGAAGCGACAGGACGTCCTGCATGGAAAAGCGTTGATTTTCCCTGTACAGTGCCTCATAAATCATGGAGACCAGTTCAAAATCTTTTGGTTCATCCACCGTCCAGCGCAAGTGCGACAAATCCGTGGCGTTCCGGTACACGCCTACCTTGTAACGCTCAGTTTGCTGGTGAATAAATGGCGTGACATGCTCGCGCTGCGATGGCAGACGTGCCTCGCGCCACGCCTCCTCCAGGCAAGCAGCACGGAAAATTTCCACATCGAGTCCATCCGGATACGTGGCCACGACGCTATTGCTGACGTAGTCGTAATCACCGGCCAGATAAAACGCGATAACATCATCGATCAGCGCCGGGTCGGTCAGCGGACAATCGGCCGTCAGGCGCACGATATGCTCAGGAGCAAACATTTGCGCCGCTTGATGAAAACGCTCGAGCACATCATTCAACTCTCCCCTGAAGCAGGGAATGCCGTTGGCCAGGCACAACGCCTCAATGGCATCATCCGAGGTTTCACGGCTGGTTGCGACCAGCAGTTGATCGATCTGGCGTACATCACGCAAGCGTTCGATCTGACGCAGCAGCATCGGCTCACCCAGCAATGGCTTCAGTACCTTGCCTGGCAACCGTGACGAGGAAACACGAGCTTGCAATATTGCCAATATCATGATTTCCCCTTTGCCTGCTGCCACAAGGCAGGATTGACGATCATTTCATCGTTGATTGCAAAAACGTCATAGCCCGCAAGCGCCGCACCTGCGGCCACATGTCCGGCTGCCGCGCATATTTCTTGCAATTGCGCGCTGGAATTAACGCCACAAACCACTCGGTCGATTTCTTCCAGGCCCGTCACAAAGCCCAGCGCAGCTTGCAGCGGCGTCAAACCTTGTCCGGCAATAAAGCGGTGATAGCTGGCCAGGTGTTCTCGCACGCCATCAAAATGGGCCGGCAAGTCCTTGGGAGCCATCAACAGCAAGCCTTGCAAGAAAACGGAACGGGCATGTATTTCGACACCAGCCTGTTTCAATTTGCGCAAATGGCCACTGTGCAGCAGGCGCTGGTCCAGCACATTGACGGGCAGTTGAATGAGATCGATCGGGAAACGCTCCAGGACGGCATCGATTTGCTGTCCGGTGTACACGGAAACGCCAATCTTGCTGACAAGACCGCGCTGCTTCAACAGCGCCATGCGCGCCATCAGTATTTCGCCACCCGGCAACAATAAGTCGTCGACACGATGGATCAGCAGGCCATATACGGCGGGGACTTGCAGCTTGCACAACGAGGCGTGCAAGCTGTCTTCCAGTTGCTGCGCCTGCGCCGCCCCCATTTCCGCACCGGCAAACTGCGGCGTCTTGGTGACGATATCGAAAGGCGCCGCAGGCAACATCGTGCGTCCGAGTACGGCCTCGCTGTCGCCATACAATGCCGCTGTGTCGATCAGCCTCAATTGCAGCTGGGTCGCAGCAGCCAGAATGGCCGCCACTTGCGCTTCGCTTACCTTGCCCGCCGTATTAGCGATACCATAATCGAGCCCAAACTGTACCGCGCCCAATCCTATTTTCATTTCAGAGCTTTCCGCAAGGCCTCGATAACGAGGTCTTGCTGCTCTTCCGTGAGGGTGGCATACATGGGCAGGCTGATGGCTTGCGCATAATAAAGCTCCGATTCCGGGAAATCCCCAGGCTTGAAGCCTTTTGCCTGATAGTAAGGCTGGGTATGCACGGGAATGTAATGCAGATTGACCCCGATCGATTGTGCGCGCAGGGCGTCAAAGATGGCGCGGTGTGTCTGCGTCAAGCACTCCGTCCGCAGGCGAATGACATACAAGTGCAAGCCAGAATAGCCATCCGGATGCTGCCAAGGCGTAATGACAGGCAACTCAGCCAGCAAGGCATCATAGCGACGTGCCATGACATGGCGATATGCCACGAAATCATCGAGGCGCACCATCTGGCTCAAGCCAAGTGCCGCCTGCATATCCGTCATGCGATAGTTGTAGCCGAGCGTGACCTGCTGGTAATACCAGGCACCATCAGGCGCATGCGTCATCTGCTCAGGATCGCGCGTAATGCCATGGCTGCGCAGCTGCTGCATACTGGTCGCCAGTTGCGCGCTTTGAGTCGTGGCCATGCCGCCTTCGGCGCTGGTGATGATTTTTACAGGGTGGAAGCTGAAGACAGCAATATCGCTGTAGCGGCAATTGCCGATAGGCTCACCGCGGTACTTGCCGCCGATGGCATGCGACGCATCTTCGATAATCTTGAAGCCATATTCCTGGCCCAAGGCGTGGATGGCCACCATATCGCAAGGCTGTCCCGTCAAATGCACGGGGATGACCACCTTCGGCAAGCGCCCAGCCAGCTTCGCCTGCGCCAACTTGTGCGCCAGCGCTTCGACACTCATATTGTAGGTACGCGCATCGATGTCGACAAAGTCGATATCGGCGCCACAATACAAGGCGCAATTGGCACTGGCAACGAAGGTGTTCGGACTAGTCCATACCAGATCCCCCGGGCCGACACCCAGTGCCATGCACGCGATATGCAAGGCACTGGTCGCACTGTTGACCGCCACCGCGTAGGACACATCGCAATACGCCGCTACCGCTTGTTCAAACGCCGGCACTGCCGGCCCCTGCGTCAGGAAGTCGGAGCGCAAGACATCGACTACAGCCTGAATGTCGGCCTCGGAGATATCTTGTCGGCCGTAAGGAATCATTGTCATGTTTTACGCAGTGTGAGTAGGATCGACGTGAGCTTGGATTAACTCGCGCAATTGTTCTTTGGTCAGGAAATCGGTGTTGCTGCCGCTGTCGTAACAGAAACCCGGCGGCACCAGTTTGGCCCCCATCTTATCGCAATACTCTTGCGTCGAATACTTGGCGCCCATCGGCAAGATAGCGTAGTAGCGACCCATGTCAACGGTATTGAAACTATCGCTGGAGGTAATCATTTCTTCGTGAATCTTTTCGCCTGGACGTACGCCAACGACAGGGAAGCTGCATTCCGGACCGATTGCTTCGGCAACATCGGTGATGCGGTAGGAAGGGATCTTAGGCACCAGCACTTCGCCCCCCCATGCATTTTCCAGCGACCACAGAACCATGTCCACGCCCTCTTGCAAGCTGATGTTGAAACGGGTCATGGCCGTATCGGTAATCGGCAAGACGCCCGTCGCGCGACGCTCAAGGAAGAAGGGGATCACGGAGCCGCGGCTGCCCATCACGTTACCGTAACGGACCACGCTGAAACGCAGGTCGCGATGGCCAACGATATTGTTGGCGGCCACGAACAATTTGTCCGAGCACAGCTTGGTGGCACCGTACAGATTGATCGGCGCTGCAGCTTTGTCGGTAGACAGGGCCACCACACGCTGCACCTTGGTATCCAGGCAAGCCTCGATCAGATTTTGCGCACCCAGCACATTTGTCTTGATGCATTCGAAGGGATTGTATTCTGCGGCTGGAACTTGCTTCAGCGCAGCGGCATGAATCACGATATCAATGCCTTCGAGTGCACGGCGCAAACGGGCTTCGTCGCGGATGTCGCCAATGAAATAGCGGATGCCAGCGTACTTCTCATCCGAAAACTCATGCGCCATTTCGAACTGCTTCAATTCATCGCGGGAAAATACCACGAGGCGCTTGATGGTCGGATAGCGCTCCAATACGGTTTTTACAAAGGCCTTGCCGAACGAACCCGTTCCGCCGGTAATGAGAATAGACTTATCTGAGAGCATTTTTATATTGTTAATTAAATGAAAATAACGAGTTAAGTAAACGCAACATGCTTCGACAGGCGCCAATACTTTAATAAGCCGGCACCATATCCACCAGAGCGACCCGATAGCACATTGTGCTCACCAAGAGGAAGAGAGGGTAAAGATGGGCCGAGACTCAGCCGGACATGCAACCACCCTAGCCTGGTTAGGGCAACAATTTAACATGCCTAGGTGGCATGCCTCAAAGATGTTAACCGTACAAGTTCAAGGTAATTCAGAACCCCATCAGAACAGCCAGTCACTTCTGACAATCAACTAGCCAGCATATTATTGCGCGATCAATGATGGCGAAAAATCAAGGGGGAGTTGAAATGCGCAGAATGATGTCAATGAAAAATATTTTTGTTTGCTTTTTAAAAAGTCACCCTATTTTAACATTATTAGCTTGCTAAAAATACGAAATACTCTTCAAAAAAACACCCACCTCACGCGCCAAGCATGGCCGCATTTCTTTGCAAGCAACACATCCAAAAATCATCCCAGCATTCCCTGCGATGTGCGGACACTCCCGCGATGCACGCCACGATGTTGCACATTAAGCAAACGCAACATGCCCATTACCCGGGCCCTGCATGCCCGCACCACAGGCGGCATAGCAGCCAGGCTAGTGCATCAAACCGTGCCGCAAGGCTGCACATCCTCGACAACACAAAATACTCCGACACGTCAAGCAGCGACTTCTAATGCCTGCATGATATATGTGCAGCGCCTCTTACCGAAGCATATTTTATGGTTTTACACCTTGTCACAATTGCGCATAAGTGTGGACGATATCAGTATCTATAATACTGGCCCTGGCTGCCAATTTGTCGCATATTGCCGTCGACAAGCCTGGCCGTCCAAACCGCCGCACCGACAGCCAGGCAGACAAGCAGGGCCGCAATGCGCTGCGCTTCAGAAGAGAATTCCCCTACGCGACTCCAGCAGCCCCCTGCATACGCCCGGTTATGCGGAGGCCGATTATGAAATTAATAATTTCCGTGCGTTACCACACAACAATGTCGACACGCCCGCGCTCGCCGGCCTGCGATCCCGTCATTGCCCGGCAACGCAATCATCACGGCTACGCCCCGCCACGCCAATAACATACGATTGCGCCCCGTTCAGCCAGCAAGACGCTGCGGGGGAAAAGCCGGCGGCGGCTCCCCGGCACGGCACCGCCCCAGGCATCAGATGCTGGCAAACGTTACTGCTTCAGCAACCCACCCAGCAAAGCCGCCACCTTCTGCTTTGGCTTGGCCGCCACCGGCGCCATGCTGCTGGCAGCCGGCGCAGCAGCCTTGGCAGGCTCATACGGCTTGAGGAACCACGGATCGGTCTTTTCGCGGCGGGCGCCGGGGCCAAAGGCAGGACGGGCACTACGTTCGGCCGGCCGGCTGTCGCGGCTCTCACTGCCATGACGGCTATCGGCCGGACGCGCAAGGCGTCCCTCGCCGCCTTCGCTGCGGCGCGGCGGACGGCGTTCGCCATCGCTGCCGCGCGCAGGGGCGGGCGAGAAACCGGCCAGCTCGCCGCGCTTGATGCTTTGCTTGATCAGTTTTTCGATATCCGTCAGCAGGCGCTCATCCTTGTCCGAATAGATCGAAATGGCGTCGCCCGAGGCGCCAGCACGTCCCGTACGGCCGATGCGGTGCACATAATCTTCGGCGTTGTAGGGCAAATCGAAGTTGATGACACAAGGCAGATCGGAAATATCGAGGCCGCGCGCGGCCACATCGGTGGCGACCAGCACGTCGATTTCGCCCTTCTTGAACGCTTCCAGCGCCGCCATGCGCTCCTGCTGGCTCTTGTCGCCATGAATCGCCGTGGCGCTCATGCCTTCCTGCTCCAGCACGCGGGCCAGACGGGAGGCGCCGATCTTGGTGTTCGAAAACACGATGACCTGCTTCAAGTCGCGCTGGCGCAACAGATGGGCTACCAGCGCATGCTTCTGGTCTTCCGGCACCTTGTAGACCACTTGCGTGACCTTGTCGGCCGTCTGGTTGCTGCGCGCCACTTCGATCGTCAGGGGATCGTTGAGGAAGGTCGCGGCCAGCTTCTTGATTTCCGGCGAGAACGTGGCCGAAAACATCAGGTTCTGGCGTTGTTTTGGCAGCAAGTTGATGATGCGTTGCAAGTCAGGCAAGAAACCCATGTCCAGCATGCGGTCTGCCTCATCCATGACCAGCATCTGCACCTGGCTCAGGCTGATGTTCTTTTGCTCGATATGGTCAAGCAGGCGGCCCGGCGTGGCGATGACGATTTCCACGCCACCGCGCAGGATGACGGTTTGCGGCTTCATGTCCATGCCGCCGAAGACGACGGTCGAGCGCAGCGGCGTGTGCTTGGCGTAAGCCTTGACGTTTTCCGCCACCTGCACCGCCAGTTCGCGGGTCGGCGTCAGGATCAGCGCGCGCACCGGATGACGCGCGGGCGACATGCTGCTGCTGGCATGGGCCAGCAGCAGCTGGATGATCGGCAGCGAAAAGCCGGCCGTCTTGCCCGTACCCGTCTGCGCGGCGCCCATCACGTCGCGGCCCTGCAGGACCACGGGGATCGCCTGTTCCTGGATCGGTGTCGGATGGGTGTAGCCCTGCTCGGTCAGCGCGCGCAGGATCTCCGGGGCCAGGCCAAAATCGGCAAAACTCACGGTAGGGGCAGCAATGGGGGCAGGAGGTGCTACAGGTGCCGTTGTGGCGGCAGGCGCCGCGTCATTGGCGATCGCCGGGCTGGGCGTAGGAGTCGATTCGGTTTCAGACATAAATTTTCTGGTGTGCCTCCGCACTGCGGAAGCCATGCTTTCTCAATAAACAACATTTCGGGGCACGGGCAGCTCCGTCTTGCAAGCCATGGATCATTGTACTTGCGGCACCTCCATGCTCCGGGACATGCTGTAGGGCGAGTGCGGGAGCGTCGGGGAAGTGTGCTGCGATGGCGGCGGAGGTTGCGCCGGCGGAACATCGCGCGCAGAAGATACAATATCAGTGCTGTAAACGATACCCTAATTCAGCGCAACTGTACACGGAAACCGTGATTTTTGAGCAAAAAACGTTCCAGCAACCACCCGCCTGAATACCGTATCATGCGGCCCTGACGCCCCTTGCAGCCCACTTCCGCCACCATGTCCAGCGCTTCCCCTCTCCACGATCCCCAGCCGCAGCCGCCCATCAAGCCAGGCAATGACGAGTGCTGCCATAGCGGCTGCACCTTTTGCGTGCTGGAGATGTACCAGGAAGACCTGGCCGCCTACGAAGACGCGCTGCGCGCATGGCAACAGCGCCAGGCCAACGCCGCTGCCGCAGCGCCCGCCAAAGCCGTCAGCAAGCGCCGCAAGCCGGCCCTGCCTTAAAAGGTTTCCCACTCATCGGCCGGCGCGCTGCGCGTCGCGGTAGCCAGTTGACGTGGCGCCGCTGTCGTCCGCGCCGGCACTGCCACGGCGGCCGGCTTCGAGGCTGGCCGTGGCGCGTGTACGACGGCGCTGGCGGCATCGAGCTTGAAGATGCTGACCACCTCGCTCAAGCTGGCGGCCTGCTCCTGCATCGACTCGGCCGCCGCGGCCGCCTCTTCCACCAGCGCCGCATTTTGCTGCGTGACCTGGTCCATCTGGGCGATCGCCTGATTCACTTGCTCGATACCGGCGCTCTGCTCGTTGCTGGCGGCCGTGATCTCACTCATGATGTCCGTCACGCGCGTGATGCTGGCGACGATGTCGTCCATCGTGCGGCCCGCCTGATCCACCAGTTTCGAACCCGCCTCGACCTTCTCAACGGAATCGCCGATGAGGACCTTGATATCCTTGGCCGCAGCAGCCGAACGCTGCGCCAGGTTGCGCACTTCCGTCGCCACCACGGCAAAGCCGCGCCCTTGCTCGCCCGCGCGTGCCGCCTCGACAGCCGCATTCAACGCCAGGATATTGGTCTGGAAGGCGATGCCGTCGATGACGGCGATGATGTCGACGATCTTGCGCGAGGACGCATTGATCGACGCCATCGTGCCCACCACTTCGCCCACTACCTTGCCGCCCTCGATGGCGATGCTCGACGACGTCAGCGCCATGGTATTGGCCTGGCGCGCATTGTCCGCGTTCTGCTTTACGGTCGAGGTCAGCTCTTCCATCGACGAAGCCGTCTCTTCCAGCGAGCTGGCCTGCTCTTCCGTGCGCGACGACAGGTCCTGGTTGCCGGCCGCGATCTGGCTCGACGCCGTGGCGATGGTGTCCGTGCCGCTACGCACCTGCCCCACCAGGCTTTGCAGGCTGGCATTCATCTCTTTCAGGGCCAGCATCAGCTGCCCCGTTTCATCTTGCGATTGCACAACAATGTGCGCCGTCAAGTCACCGGCCGCCACCTGGCGCGCCACGCCGACCGCCTCGATCAGTGGACGCGACACGCTGCGCGCCACCCACAGCGCCAGCAGCATGCCGACGGCCACAATGCCCACCACCAGGCCGATCAGGCTGGCGCGCGAGGCCGCATAGGTTGCATCGGCGCTGGCGCTCGAGCGCACGCCGCCGTCGGAATTGATGCTCACCAGCTTATCCAGGACCACCATCATGTCGGTCATGACCTTGGCCGATGGCCCCACGGCCAAGGCGCGCGCCTCTTCCTTTTTCATCTCGCGCGACAGGCTCAGCATGGTCGCATGCAGGCGCATGAATTCATCGTTAAGCGCCAGGAAGCGCTCGAAGACTTCCAGCTCGCCCGGTTCGGAAATCAGTGCGCGGTACTTGTCGCCGTCCGCCTTCAGCTTGGCTTGCGTTTCCGTCATGCGCGTTTCATTCTGCGCCATGTCGGCGTCTTGCGCGGCCAGCATGTGCGCCAGTTCCCAGCGGCGGAAATCACTAACATCGCTGCGCATGGACATGGCCGCCAGCACGCTGGGCATCCAGTTGGCGGACAGGTCGGTCGATGCAGTATTGATGCGCGCCATGGAAAAAATCGCCGACACGCCCAGTGCCGCCGTCAATAACAGCACGGCGCCAAACGACAAGATCAACTTGGTGGCAATTTTCAGATCAAGAAACCATTTCATGCGTTGCTTCCTTCATTAAGTCAAACAGGGGCGAGGCCGGCGCGCGCGATCAACGGCGCGACGAAAGCACGGTAAGGACACGATGCGGCCACAGGGCGCGAAGCAAGACAGGCATCGCAGGATGGTGGCAGGGCAAGCAGCGCGAAGCAACAGCGCACACCGCAACATCCCGGCACACAAGAGCAGTTCATACCGAGACACAAGTCAAATTTCCGCAACGCAACATTTTATCACCGCGGCTCAGGGGCGCAGGATGGTTTGACCGCTTCACGCAGGCAAAGTTCGCTTTATGCCGGCTTCATGTCGCATTTTTGCCAAACCACTGTTATTTACCGGCGGGGATAAGAAAAAGCCGGCGTAGGAGTCGGATGACACGAGGCAATGTTCCTAGCCTACATAAGCGCGTCGGCTCATCCGATGCCAGCGAACGCCCCCTCGTCTTATAGTGGATACAACATTCAGCACAACGCTAGCAAGCCGGAAGCGCAGCGCCATCCAACAAAATCAGAAGACGAGGCCATATCATGTACAAAGCTTATAGCAACCTGACCCCAGCCACGAATCACCACGCCGCCACCCAGCATGACTGGCAAGCAGCCCCGGCAAAAACGCCCGCCGCGCCGATGATCAGCATCACCGGTGCGCAACAGAACGAATTGCTGCGCGCCTTGTCGCGCGCCGATCTGGAGCGCCTGTTTTGCCAGCTTGAACTGGTCGCCCTGCCTGCCGGGAAACACCTGTTCGATTGCGGCGGCAAGATCGAGTACACCTACTTCCCCACCAACGCCATCGTTTCCCTGCTGTATGTGATGGAAGACGGCGCCACCACCGAGATCGCCGTCATCGGCCGCGAAGGCGTCGCTGGCGTGGTGCTGTACGAAGCCGAGCGCGCCACCTGCACGGCCATCGTGCAAAGCGCCGGCTACGGCTATCGCCTGAAAACGGCCTTCCTGCGCGAAGTGTTCAACGAAGGCGGTGCGCTGGCGCAATTGCTGATGCGCTACACCAGCGCCATGTTTGCGCAAATGGCGCAGAACGTGGTCGGCGGCCGCCATTGCAGCATCGAACAAAAGCTGTGCCGCTGGCTGCTGGACCGCCTCGACCGTTCGCTGTCGAACGAGCTGAAAGTGACCCAGGACACCATGGCCAACATGCTGGGCGTGCGCCGCGAAAGCGTCACCGTCACGGCGCGCAAGTTGCAGGACGAAGGCTTGATCCAGTACCGCCGCGGCACGGTGGAAGTACTGGACCGTGAAGGCCTGGAAGCGGCAGCGGGCAATTGCTACAAGGCAGCACGTGCCGGCTTCGAACAGTTCCGCAGCGGCATCAGTGCCCACAATTAAACAGCGATCACAAGCTGGCGGAGCCGTGTTGCGGCAGGAAAGCAACACCTTGCCCTGCCAGCCTCCGCTTCATCTTGCCTTACGTCATTCCAGGCTCTATCATCCCCGAAGAAATTTCCATGTGGAAACTTTAATTCCCACATGGAATATCTATCGCGTAGTTAGATTAACGACTGGAGTCCGTAAGCATGAAACAGCAACACCTGATCGCCACCTTGCTGGCTGGCATGTTCTGCGCAAGCCAAGCCCAGGCAGAAATGGCCATCTCGGCCGACGTGGGCAGCACGGGCGTGGGCGCACACCTGAGCGTGCCACTGCAATCGAACCTGAATGCCCGTTTCGGCGTCGGCTTCCTGAACTACTCCTACGACTCCAGCACCGACGACGTCGACTACAAGCTGAAGCTCAAGCTGCGCACCTTCGACGCCCTGCTCGATTACTTCCCCATGGACGGCGCCTTCCGCGTGAGCGCTGGTGTCGTGTACAACGGCAATAAGATCGATGCCAAAGGCAAGCCGAACAAAACCGGCAGCTACACGCTCAATGGCAACACCTACACGGCAGCCAGCGCAGGCCAGCTGGACGGCACCATCGACTTCCGCAAGGTCGCTCCCTACATCGGCATCGGCTGGGGCAACCCGGTAAAAGAAGCCGGCTGGGGCATTTCCAGCGATATAGGCGTGCTGTTCCAGGGTTCACCAAGCACCTCGCTGCGCAATACCGGCTGCGACCCGCTCGTATGCGCCGCCCTGAAAACGGACGTTGCCGCTGAAAACGAAAAACTGGCCGACAAGGTCAAGGATTTCAAGGCTTACCCGGTGCTGCGCATCAGCGCCACCTACCGCTTCTAAGCCCGGCGCGAACGCGCCAGGCCATGCCCCCCAAGCACGCTGCGGCGTGCTTTTTTCATGTCCGCCAGCCATTTAAAACGTGCGGCACGGAAATAATCCCTGTGATTCAATGTGCACTGCAACATACTTTGACCAACCTCAAGGAGTATGCGATGGGCGGCACATTACGCGCGCAATTGATCGGCACCTGGCAACTGCAGTCCTACACGGAAACTGCGGTGGGAGAATCGCACGCCTCCTACCCGATGGGCGAGGATGCGCAAGGCACCATCTTGTATGCACCGGACGGCTACATGGCCGCGCAGCTGATGCGCCGGGGCCGCAAGCCATTTCCGGGTGGCGATCTCTACCAGGCCAGCGCCGACGAGTTCCGCGATGCAGCGAGCGCTTACCTCAGCTATTCCGGCCCCTACCACGTCGATGAACAACTAGGCTTGCTCAGCCACTGCGTGGAGCTGTCGCTGTTCCCCAACTGGATAGGCCAGGTGCAACAGCGCGTAGCCCGCCTCGATGGTGATATCTTGCACCTGAGCACCTACACACCGATGCTGGCACGCGGACGCGAAGTGATCGCCCACCTGCGCTGGAAACGCGCCGTGGCACCCGCCGAATACGCTTAATCCGCGACGACGCCGTTCGGCCACCAGCCGGGCACGCCATCCTCGAACGAGTGATACGCTGGCGCGAACGCCGCCTGGCCGGGATCGTCGAAACTGCCCACCAGCAAGGCCACCGTCGGCGCATCATCGATGGCGCCGATGGAGCTGCCGCAAGTGACGCAAAAGGCGCGGCTGGAATAAGCGGAAGAACGGTACCTCGCCGGCGCGCCGGCCGTGCCCGTCCAGCGCACTTGATCGCGTGCAAACTCCACCCACGCGGCCGTCAGCGCCCCCGTGTGCCGCTGGCAATTACGGCAGGCGCAGCCATGCGGATTGGCGCCCACGCCCGTCACCTCGAAGCGCACGGCGCCACACAAGCAGCCGCCCGCCTGTACCACGTTTTCCATCGTATTCCCTTCTGCGTTAGCCCAACGACAGGTACCCGGTACAATATTGCCACACACCACAGTACTGGGGTTGGCCCAGGCATCATGAAAGCAGGAATGGAAGAGATCAATTGCGAAGGACTGCCGCACATCCGCGTGCTGGCAGGTGAAAATAAAGACGGGCCCGTGTATGAAACCCTGCCGGCGCGCCAGATCGACGAGCACGTCTACGAACTGCTGGCCTCGCCAGGCCTGACCCTGAACCTGGCGCGCGGCGACATCGTCAGCATCGCCGACCCGCTCGCCCGCGCCGAAGTCTTGAAGCGCGGCGGCAACTTCTGCATCCAGATCTACGCCGATGCCGTCGACCAGGCCGCCGTCGAGCAGCTCGAACGCGACGTGCAAAGCCAGCTGGGCGGCACCATGGATGGCCAGTACAAGGGCAACCTGACCTTCAGCGTGCCGGGACACCACGGCATCTACAACGTCAACGCCCCCTTCGACGCCTTCCGCGAAACGACGGGCGTGGAATGGTACTTCGCCAACATCTACGTCAACCTCGATGACGACGATGATGAAACCCTGCTCAACTGGTGGGTGGGGATGTAAGACGGCTGGCATGCTGAAACGCTGCCATGATGCACATCAATACCGCGCATTTCTCCGTGTACGTATCAAGACGCGCGCACGCATCTGGCGCATGCTTGCGCCATCGTCCACCACGGGGAGCAATTGCATGCCGTACATTGCGCGCGCCGATTACGCCAGGCAAAAAGAAGTCGTGGAAAATGGACAGTGCGACACCCTGGTCCAGCATCTCGCTGGCGCCCGGGCCTCCTCACTATGGCGCGAAGGTGCCAGCGTGCCCGACCTGCTGAAAAAAGGGGGCATTGTGAAAGGCACGGTGATTGCCACCTTCGTCAACGGTCGCTATCAACATCTGCGGCATGGCAACCATGCCGCGCTGTTTATCCGCCAGGTACCCGGCGGCATCGAAATTTTCGACCAGCGGCGCAACCACAAACCCGGCGCCCGCGTGATTCACTTTGGCCGTTCGGCGGCGGGACCGTCGAATCGCCCGGAGCGCTATGCGGTGGTCGAATGAAGCCGTTCGCGCTGCCGGTTTCCCATGACGGCCATGACACGGCAAGCAGCTGCTGCAGCGCCTAAACGGCCGCCAGTTTGTCGCCGCCAGCCGCCAACGCCCCGTGCGGCCGAAACCAGACGAACTTTCCCGTGACCGGCTGGTACAGCAATGGCCCTTCATCGGACAGGGTCAACAGGCAAGGCCAGCATGCGGCAAGCGCGGCTCGCGTCAGCACATAGGCGAGCGACCGGCTGGCGATGAAAAAGAGGGGGTCTGCGACGACGCCATGGAAATGGCCGATGAGAAATGCGGCCACGCTGCCCTGTGACGCAGGATGCTCGATGGACACGGCATCGAACTCCGCTTGCCAATCCGGTCCGCAAACCGTCGGGCCCAGGCGATGTCCGCTGGATAAATGCATCGGATGGGTCTCGTCCGGATGCGCAGAGACATGGCGCGTCCACAGCCGCGCCGCGGCGTCTGGCGTGAGCGCGCGCACCTGTGCCCGCATCTGTGCCGTGACATGAAAATCGGCATCGAAAAATGGCCAGTCCGGCTCAAGCTGGAGCGGCCGGCAAGCGTCGGTGGTCAGGATCATGGGAAATAAACAAGGCACACGGGTGGCGGCGATTGTAGCCGATCGCACGGCCCCGCAGACAGGCGTCCCGTGCGTGGGACAGCCATCCGGACTCATCAGTACGTGCTACCATGCAAGATGGATCCACCGCTTTCAAGACACGCCATGAAGTACAGCTTATTCCTGTTTGACCTAGACGATACCCTACTCGATTTCAGGGCGTCCGAAAAACGCTCGTTCCTGCACACCATGCAGACCCTGGGCTTGCGCGACGGCATCGATGCCCTGTTTACGCGCTACCAGGAAATCAATGTCGATCTGTGGAAACGTTTCGAAACCGGCACCGTGACCAAGGACTTCCTGAAAGTGGAACGCTTCCGCAAGTCCTTCCAGGAAAACGCCATCGACCTGGACCCGGAACTGGCCAGCCGCCTGTATCTGGACTCCCTGCCCGACACGGTCGTGCTCATCGATGGCGCCAGACAAGTCTGCGAAGCCCTGTCAGCCATCGGCGAAGTGGGCATCATCACCAACGGCGTCGAAGCCATCCAGAACCGGCGCATCGCCGCATCCGGCCTGAGCGACTACATTTCCTTCGTCGCCACCTCCGAAGCGTGCGGGCATGCCAAGCCCGATGTACGCTTTTTCGACTATGCCGCCAACATGGCGCGCCCGTTCAGCAAGGACGCGGCCGTCATCATCGGCGACCGGCTCGACGCCGACATCCTCGGCGCCAACCGCTACGGCATCGACAGCTGCTGGTTCAACCCGGACCGCCTGGCCAATACCTCGGTCGCCACGCCGACCTATGAAGTGGCCAGCCTGCATGACATCGTGCCGGTGCTCGACGCGCTGCCGGTCAAGCTGAAACGGGCTTGATCGGCGACAAGCGCACCGCCTGAAATACGCTGGCGCGGCACGAAAACACGCCGCTTCTCGCGTACTATCAGGATTTTCCATCTGGTGCCAGCCCATGCCGCCCTACACCGTCCTGATCGCCATCGCGGCACTGCTCCTGCTCCTTGCCATGCTGGCCATGCGCGGGAACAGTAAGTCCCGTATGCTGCTGCGGCTGCAAAGAAAACCCGTCATGACGGCGCGCGAGCAGCGGATGTACCGCCTGTTGCAGGCGGCCTTGCCGGAATGCACGGTACTGGCGCAAGTGGCGTTTTCCGCGCTGGTGACGGCAAAAGGATGGGCAAACAGAAACCGTTTCGACCGCAAGGTCGCCGATTTTGTCCTGTGCAGCCAGCAACTGCACGTCATCGCCGTAATCGAGCTCGACGACCGCAGCCACGCCGGCCGCGCGCGCCAGGATCGGGAGCGCGACGCCATGCTGAGGCAGGCGGGCTATGTCACCTTGCGCTATGCAAATTTCCCCACGCAACAGGCGCTGCGCACCGATATCGAGCGGCTGCTGATGCAGAAAACCGGCATGAAAGCCGATGTGCTGCCCGCCTGACTGCGCGCCTACACATCAGTCGCGCGTCAGCACTTCCAGCAATGCAATCTCGAACATCAAATTGGCATTCGGCGGAATCAATCCCACCTGCCGCTCGCCATATGCCAGCTGCGCCGGCACCCACAGCTTGCGCGTGCCACCGACCTGCATGCCTTGCAAACCCAGTATCCAGCCCTGGATCACCTTGTTATTGCTCAACACGCAGCGGAAAGGCTCGCCGCGCCGGTGCGACGAATCAAACTCCGTGCCATCTTCCAGCCAGCCCCGGTAATGCGCCGTGATCAGCGCGCCACGTGCCGCCGCCTTGCCATCACCCACCACGACATCTTCAATCGTCACTTCAGCCGTCATCTCGTTTCATCTTTCATCAAATCGCCATGCCGCGATTGTACGACAGCATGAAAAAAGCCCCGGCAGTCACCCGCCGGGGCTCGTTCTATTCCTGCTAAATTCTGGTGGGCCTCCCGTGAGTCGAACACGGCACCAACGGATTATGAGTCCGCTGCTCTAACCAAGCATGAGCTAGAGGCCCGGGGACTGCGGCGGGGCGGCGCTGTTGATGCCCGCCTCGCGCGGCCGTTTTGGAAACGGACACGCGAGGATAGGGGTATCAGGGGCGCACGTCAAGCCCTATTGGCTTCTAGTTGCCTTCCAAGAAGCTTTTCAGCTTGTCGGAGCGCGATGGGTGGCGCAGCTTGCGCAGCGCCTTCGCTTCGATCTGGCGGATGCGCTCGCGCGTCACGTCGAATTGCTTGCCCACTTCTTCCAGCGTATGGTCGGTGGACATCTCGATGCCGAAACGCATGCGCAGCACTTTCGCTTCGCGTGGCGTCAGGGAATCGAGCACGTCCTTGACCACGCCGCGCATCGAGGCATGCAGGGCCGCGTCGGCCGGCGCCAGCGTGTTGTTGTCCTCGATGAAGTCGCCCAGGTGGGAATCGTCGTCGTCGCCGATCGGCGTTTCCATCGAGATCGGTTCCTTGGCGATTTTCATGATCTTGCGGATCTTGTCCTCGGGCATCTCCATCTTGATCGCCAGGGTGGCCGGATCGGGTTCCGCGCCTGTTTCCTGCAGGATCTGGCGGGAAATCCGGTTCATCTTGTTGATCGTCTCGATCATGTGCACGGGAATGCGGATCGTGCGCGCCTGGTCGGCGATCGAGCGCGTGATGGCCTGGCGGATCCACCAGGTCGCATAGGTCGAGAACTTGTAGCCGCGGCGGTACTCGAACTTGTCGACGGCCTTCATCAGGCCGATATTGCCTTCCTGGATCAGATCGAGGAATTGCAGGCCGCGGTTCGTGTATTTCTTGGCGATCGAGATGACCAGGCGCAAGTTGGCCTCCGTCATTTCGCGCTTGGCCTTGCGCGCCTTCATTTCACCGGCCGCCATCTGGCGGTTGATGTTGCGCAAGTCCGGCAGCGGCAGCACGACGCGCGCTTGCAGGTCGATCAAGCGCTGCTGCAGTTCCTTGACGGTCGGAATGTTGCGGCCCAGGATGGCGCTGTACGCATGTCCGGCGTTGACTTCGCCATCGACCCAGTCGAGATTGGTTTCATTGCCGGGGAAGACCTTGATGAAGTGGGCGCGCGGCATGCCGCAGCGGTTCACGGCCACGTCGAGGATCTGCTTCTCGATATGGCGCACTTCGTCGACCTGGCCGCGCAGGGTGTCGCACAGCTTTTCCACCACCTTGGCCGTGAAGCGGATGCCCAGCAACTCTTGCGAAATGGCTTCCTGCGCCTTGGCGTACGGTTTCGAGTTGTAGCCTTCCTTTTCGAAGGCGCGGCGCATCTTGTCGAATTGCTGAGAAATGACGGCGAATTTCTCCAGTGCCGTGCGTTTCAGCGTTTCCAGTTGTTCGGCGGAGAAGCCGGCGGCGCCTGACGCGCTCGCTTCTTCCTCTTCTTCCCCTTCCTCTTCTTCCGCCTCGCCCTCTTCCTCGTCTTCCTCGACGGGAGCGGACACGACAGGGGCAGCGGCGACCGGCTCGTTTTCATCGACGAGGCCATCGACGATTTCGTCGATCTTGATCTCTTCGTTGGCGATGCGGTCGGCGGCGGCGATGATTTCGGCGATCGTCACGGGGCAAGCCGAGATGGCCTGGATCATGTCCTTCAAGCCATCTTCGATGCGCTTGGCGATCTCGATCTCGCCTTCGCGCGTCAGCAGCTCGACCGAGCCCATCTCGCGCATATACATGCGCACGGGATCGGTGGTGCGGCCGAAATCGGAATCGACGGTCGACAATGCGGCCTCGGCGGCAGCTTCCGCCTCGTCGTCGCTGGTGACAACGGCAACGTTATCCGACAGCAACAACGTTTCCGCATCGGGCGCGTGCTCGTAGACGGCGATGCCCATGTCGTTGAAGGTGCCGATGATGCCTTCGATGGCTTCCGGATCGACGATATTTTCGGGCAGGTGATCGTTGATTTCGGCGTAGGTGAGGAAACCGCGTTCCTTGCCGAACTTGATCAGGGTCTTGAGTTTCTGGCGCCGGCGCTCGAGTTCTTCCTCGCTCGCTTCCGTGTCGGACGAGAAGGCGTCCTTCAGCAGCGCGCGCTCCTTCGCCTTGCGATCCTTGGCCTTGGCCTTGTCGACAGCCTTCAGTTCGGCCCGCTCGACGGCATTCAGCGCGGCGACTTCATCATTTTCTGGCTGGAATTCTTTAGGCTTGCGGCCGCGGCGGCCTGGCACTTTTACCGACGGCAAGACATATCCGGACGTATCGATCGCGGCCAGCGTGGCGGCGTCGGTGGTCTGGCTGACCACGGGCGCGCTGGTCACGCGCGCTTCTGGCCGGTCGAGCGCCTTTTCGGCTTTCGTGGTAACTTTAGTGGGCTTTACAGCCGCTTTGGATTCGGGTTTCTTGATTGGCACAGGCGCTTTCGATTACACAACGACTTGCTTTACGGTGGATTAGGATAAAGTTTGCTGCCAGTTCCCTGTCTACCTGCGGGAACCACCATCTTCGAACCTGCCGACTACGCAAATTCGACACTGTTACGTTACTTACACCTCATCGGCCACGATCCGCGGGATACGCAGCACTTCCTGTCCACCGACTGTCGCCAGCCGTGTTCGGCAGAAAATTCTGCATCCGACCGCGTTGGGAGCGAGAGCCTGGCGCGGCTTGCCAGCGTCTGCAAGCCTTGCCTGCAACGCCGAAAACGCCAGTTGGCCCTGGCTGCCGACACGATCTTCCGCGCCGATCAAGAGCCTAACTTACTGAAAACAAATACTATTTACGAAACAGAACTAGCTTGCCAAAGCACACAATACTTAGCATTTAATTATAGCACGCGAAAAATGTTTTTCCAGTGCGCGCCATACCCTCAGGGCAAGATTAGCGATTCACCAACTCGGCATCGCGTTCGCGCTCCAGCACCCCCTGCTCCTGCATGATTTCGCGGTAGCGTACACCAATTTTCTCGGATGGCAAACCCGAGGCAAACAATTGCTGCAATTCCGCCTTCAAGGCATTCAATTTGATCTCGCGTATGGTGCTGACCAGCCACGACAATTCGCTGTCGTAATCGGATTCCGTGCCGGCCGCGATCTCGCCGATGATCTCGTCGTATTCGCTGCCCAGCTCCTTCAACTGCTGCGCCAGCGCGGCAAAACTGCCGTGCTCGCCGAGCGCCTGGCCCACGGCCACCAGCTGCCCCAGGCTGTGCGCCGCATCGGGCCCCAGGTGCTGGAAGGCGGCCAGCGCCGCCTCATCGACGCGCAGGGTCAGCGGCGGATGCGCCACCAGCATGCGCATGATCTTCAATTCCAGCCCGACCGGCACGGGACGGCCCGATTTCGGCGGCGCGCGATGCGCCAGGGCAACAGGTTTCGCCAGCTCGAACAAGCCTTCGATTTCGGCCGGCGTGGACTGCGTCAGCTGCGCCAGGCCGCGCACGATCTGCAGCCGCAACGATGACGGAGCCATCAGCTGCAGCAGCGGCTTGGCGTCGAACTGCACGCGCGCGCGCCCTTCCGGCTCCGACAGGTCATGCTCGCCCGACACTTCCTTGAGCAGGAATTGCGACAGCGGCATGGCTTCATGCACTTGCTGCTCGAAGCCTACGGTGCCAAATTCGCGGATGTAGCTGTCCGGATCATGTTCGGACGGCAAGAACAGGAACTTGATCGTCTTGTTGTCCGACACGTGGGCCAGGCTCGCTTCCAGCGCGCGGCGCGCGGCGCGGCGGCCGGCCTTGTCGCCATCGAAACTGAAGATCACGCTGTCGGTCTGGCGCAGCAGTTTTTGCACGTGGGTGGGCGTGCACGCCGTGCCCAGGGTCGCCACCGCTTGCGGGAAACCCATTTGCGCCAGTGCCACCACGTCCATATAGCCTTCCGTCACCAGCACATAGCCGGCATCGCGGATGGCCTGGCGCGCCTCGAACAGTCCATAGAGTTCGAATCCCTTGGAAAACAAGGGGGTTTCCGGCGAGTTCAGGTATTTCGGTTCACCATGGTCGAGCACGCGGCCGCCAAAGGCAATGACTTGCCCCTTGGTGTTGCGGATCGGAAACATGATGCGTTCGCGGAAACGGTCATAGCGCTTGCGGTTATTCCCCTCTTCATCGACCTTGTCGATCACCAGGCCCGCTTCGGCCAGGGCCACCACGTCGTAGTCGGGGAAGACGGAACGCAGGTTGTCCCAGCCGCCCGGCGCGAAGCCCATGCCGAAGCGAGCGGCCACTTCGCCCGTCAAGCCCCGGTTCTTCAGGTAGGCGATGGCTTCCGGCGCATGGCGCAATTGCCCGCGGTAGTAATCGCACGCCTGCGTCATGGCATCGGACAGGGCCAGGCTCTGCGCCTGGATCTGCGCGCGCTGTGCCGGCGGAATCTTGTCGTCCGCCTCCGGCACCACCATGCCCACGTTCTGCGCCAGGTCCTTGACGGCGTCGACGAAGCCCATGCCCGAGTACTCGATCAGGAAGCCGATCGAGGTGCCATGCGCGCCACAGCCGAAGCAATGATAGAACTGCTTGGTGGGACTGACGGTAAAGCTGGGCGACTTTTCACTGTGGAACGGGCACAGGCCCATGAAATTGGCGCCACCTTTTTTCAGTTGCACATAGCGCCCCACGACATCGACGATATCGACGCGGTTGAGCAAATCGGAAATGAAGGATTGAGGTATCACTGGCTAGGGCGGGTCTTGTTATAGGTCAGACTATACTACCGCACGTGGCCGGAGGTTGAGCCAGGTCAACGTGTGGGCTGTTGAACGGCTGCCAGCGTGGGCGCTGGCAGCCTTGTACTACGCTTGCTGCTATATGACGCTTAGGCGGCTGGCGTCAGGGCCTTCTTGACCAGCGCCGAGACGACGGTCATGTCGGCGCGGCCAGCGAGCTTCGGCTTGACGATGGCCATCACCTTGCCCATGTCCTGCGGACCGGCGGCGCCCGAGGCGGCCACGGCGGCAGCCACTTCGGCCGCCACTTCCTCGTCCGACAGGCCGGCAGGCATGTAGCCGGTCAGGTGCACCAGTTCGGCTTTCTCGATATCGGCCAGGTCGGCGCGGCCACCCGCTTCGAACTGGGTGATCGAATCCTTGCGCTGCTTGATCATCTTTTCCACGATGGCCGTCACGTGCGCATCCGTCAGTTCGATGCGCTCGTCGACTTCCTTGCGCTTGATTTCCGCCAGCAACAGGCGAATCGTGCCCAGCTTGCCCGCCTCCTTGGCGCGCATGGCGTTTTTCATGTCTTCGGTAATTTGTTCTTTCAAGCTCATGGCAATCCTCGTTGGTCAGTGTGGGGGCGATGCTCGTGCGCGCGACGGGGCCAGAAAAGCGAAAACCCGCTGCGGCGAACCGGAGCGGGAATGCGACTCATCTGAAGTATAACCCCAGGCGAATCAAAACAAAACCCGTGGCGAACAATGCGCCGTGCTACCCGGGTTGGTTCTGACTGAACAGTCTTAGAATAATTTTTTCGGCAGTTGTTGGCTGCGGATGCGTTTGTAATGACGCTTGACAGCAGCTGCCAGCTTGCGCTTGCGCTCAGCTGTTGGCTTTTCGTAGAATTCGCGAGCGCGCAATTCGGTCAGCAGACCAGTTTTTTCGATGGTGCGTTTGAAGCGACGCATTGCGACTTCGAACGGCTCGTTTTCTTTAAGGCGAATAGTGGTCATGTAAAATTCAAACCGTTGAGGTGGTGTATAGGAAGAGATAGATAGTAGCAGCTTTTATTCGGAAAGGGAAGCCCCTCCCCCACTTGCGTGCGGCATGCAGCCTGAGATTGCTGCCCGGCTGTGGTGTAAACCACGCATCCGGGCAGCAGTTTACCTCAAACGGATGTCTTGCGGCGGCGCGCCATGAAGCCCAGCAATCCCAGGCCCGCCAGCAGCATGGCGTAGGTGCCCGGTTCCGGCACGGCGCTGACGTTCATGCTGACGCCATCGAGGAAGGCCGAAGTATCGTAGGCATTGTTCGGGTTGATGCCGGCAAAGCTCAGGGTATGGCTGCCGGCGCCGATGTTGAGCGCGTTCACATTGAAGCTGGTCCAGCCCGTGTTCGTCACCGCATACTGGCCCAGCAGGCTGCCATCGAGGCTGACCGTCACGGCCTGGCCCTGGTCGTAGCCGGGCCGCAGCGCCAGGTTGAAGGCGAACGTGTAGTCGGCCGCGCCCGAACTGACGAAGCTTTGCGAGATCGATGCCGTATTTTGCAGGAAGGCAAAGGCATTGCCCTCCTGCGCCACGCCATTCCACGCCGTGTAGCTGGCCGACACGCCGGCGCCGCCCGTGAAGCTCCAGCCCGGCGCCACATTGCCATATACGTAGCCGCCACCGACGGTATTGTTTTCAAAACCACCATTGCTCAGCACGGGGGGGCTGGCAAGGGCGGCGCTACTGAGCAGGGTTGCTGCGACGGCGGCGATCAGATGTTTCATGGCGACTCCAGGGCGATGGTCAGGGATGCCTGACATTACACTCAGGCATGAAAAATGTTTAAAAATCAATTTACATGCCAAGTATTCAACATCACTTGATCGAAGTCAAGAACATTGTCACCAATAATCACCTGCCGCCGTGAAATAACAACTGATTGTTACTGCAAGGCAATTCCTGCCGCCACGCCCGAAGCCCAGGCCCACTGGAAGTTGTAGCCGCCCAGCCAGCCCGTCACGTCCACCGATTCACCGATGAAGTACAGGCCCGGCACCTTGTTCGCCATCATGGTTTGCTGCGACAGTTCGCGCGTATCGATGCCGCCGCGCGTCACTTCGGCCTTGCGGTAGCCTTCGGAACCGTTCGGCACGATGGACCAGGCATTGATGGCCTGCCCCAGCTTGCGCAACTGCGCGTCCGGCATGTCGGCGATGCGCGCATCGGGCGCCAGGCCGTTGACGGCCAGCAAGCAGTCGGCCAGGCGTTGCGGCAGCCATTGCGCGACGATATTGCCCAGCTGCTTCTTCAGGGTGCCCTTGCCTTCGATCAAGGTCTGCGCCACGTCCACGTCCGGCAGCAAATTGATGACGATGGGCGTGCCCGGCAGCCAGTAGCTGGAAATTTGCAGGATCGCCGGCCCCGACAGGCCGCGATGCGTAAACAGCAAGTCTTCGCGGAAACGCGCGCCCGTCGCCTTGCGGCCCTTCAGGCTGCCCGTCTCCACGTCCACTTCCAGCGCGATGCCGGACAGTTCCGCGAACGGCGCCCAGCTGGCCGGGTCGAACGTCAGCGGCACCAGCGCCGGACGCGGTTCGACCATCTGCAGCTTGAACTGGCTGGCGATGCGGTAGGCGAAGTCGGTGGCGCCGATCTTCGGGATCGACAGGCCGCCCGTGGCGATGACGATGCTGGCCGTCTCGATGTCGCCGCTGTCCGTCTGCAGCACAAAGCCGCCGTCATCTTGCTGAACAACATCGTCGATCTTGCACGGCATGCGCCAATGCACGCCGCCAGCGGCGCACTCGTCCTTGAGCATGTCGATGATCTGCTCGGCCGAGTCATTGCAAAACAACTGGCCCTTGTGCTTCTCGTGGTAGCCGATGCGGTATTTTTTCACCAGCGCGAGGAAATCCTGCGGCATGTAGCGCGACAGCGCGCTCTTGCAGAAATGCGGATTTTCCGAAAGGAAGTTCTGCGGCGCCGCATTGATATTGGTGAAGTTACAACGCCCACCACCCGAGATGCGGATCTTTTCGGCCAGCTTGGCCGCATGATCGATCAACACCACGCGCTTGCCCTGCTGGGCGGCCACGGCCGCACACATCATGCCGGCCGCGCCCGCGCCGATCACTGCCACATCAAATTGTTTTGCCATAAGAATTCCGGTCACCGCTGATTACAAAGACGCCATTGTAAACTGCGGCGACGCGGCTAGCGCGGCCGTGCTGCAATCTGCCGCGACGCCATCAGGCATTGCGCGACCTGCTCGGCAATCGATGGCGGCACGGGCACGTCGCCGCGCAGCACGGCGGCGATCCACTCGGCAGTCGTGGCTGCATCGCGCTCGGCCGGCAAATGCGGCAATTGCTCTACCAGCAACTGTTTTTCCACCAGCACCGTGCGCTCGCCGTCGTGGAACCAATCGATCTGCTGCGCCTTGTTGGCGTTGGCCACCGTCTCGCCTTCCGTGCCGCGCATCAGGAAAGCGTCGCCGCGCCCGGGCGGAGAGGCCGTGAGGAAATATTCGCCTAGCATTTCCAGGTATTCCGGATGCGTGTACGACACCAGGCGCAAGGCCGGCCCGGCAAACGGCTGCATGATTTTCACGAGCGTGTGCGTGGAATTGCGCACGCCCAGCACGCGCCGCAGCGACAGCAGATACGCCATGCGCGGCGCCAGGGCCGCGATGGGCAGGAAAGCCACGTCGCCGCGCGCCATGGCGGCCTCGGCTTGCGCATGGTCGGCCGAGGCGGGCACGCCCAGGTCGGCCAGCACCTCGGCCGTCGTGATGCGGCCCGGGTCGCTGGTGACGCCGTGCACGAGCACGGGTGCCCCGGCGCGCGCCAGCAGCAGCGCCAGCAGGGCCGTCAGGTTGGCCATCTTGCGCGCGCCGTTGTAGCTGGGAATGACGATCGGGGCGAACTCGCCGGCCGGCGCGGCCAGCGGCGCGAACGAAGCTTCGCCCGCATCGAGGAAACCGGCGATCTCGTCCACGGACTCGCCCTTGATGCGCATCGACAGCAGAATGCCGCCCAGCTCCAGGTCCGAGACGCGGCCCTCGAGCATGGCGCGGTACAGGGCGCGGGCATCCATGCGCGTCATGCTGCGCGCGCCGTTCTTGCCGCGCCCTATTTCCTTGATGAAACGTGCAGCGGGAAATGGCTCGCCGGCCACGTCGGTATGGGGTATGGAAACAGTAGTCATGGCGCCAGCTTACACGGATTGCTCGCCATGCTGCCAGCCTGCGCGGCCAACTATGCGCAGATGCAACAGTCCAGCGATAAATATTTCCCCCAAGAATTTTCATCGGCAATGAATCCGCCCGCGCGCGCGCTGCGTATAAGCATGCACGGGAGGAATCATCATGGAACACGCGATCAAACAGGAAACGGCCTTTGCCGGCATCGAAACGAGCAAGCTGCTGCTCAAGGCCGTGCTGATCTCGGGCGGTGAAACGCTGTGCAAGGTGCTGGAAAACGACCTGGCCGGCTACCGCTGGCTGCGCAGCTGGCTGCAAAAGAACGACGTGAACGCCATGGGCTTGCGCGTCTGCATGCGCCTCGATGCGCCGTACAGCGAGGTCCCGGCCCGCGTGCTGGCAGGCATGGGCATGCTGGTCTGCGATGCCCAGCCTGCCCAGCTGGAAGCATATGTGCGCGGCCATGGCTTGCCCGGCAATGCGGCGGGCGGCGCCGCCGTGCTGGCCCGCTATTGCGCCGATACGCGCCCGGCGCTGTGGACGCCGCCTTCGCCCGCCTACGTGGAACTGCGCCTGTGGCTGCGCCGCCTGCATGCCATCGTCGCCGTGCGCAAGCAGGAATCGGCGCGCCTCGATGCGCACCTGCAAGCCGGCCAGCATGCGCTGCACGCCCTCGTGCGCCAGCAGATCGCCTGCCTGGACGCGCAGATACGCCAGCATGAAAGCGCCATCCTCGCCCATGTGCGGCGCCATCCCGGCCTGCCCAAGCCGCCCGAGCTGGCCGGCAATTACCAGCGCATCGCCCGCTACACCTTTGCCGCCAGCCAGGCCGGCGGCCAGTAAACGCCCGGGCCAGGCAGGGCCGACGGCGTGCCGGCCCTGTCATAAAAACAACTGAGCCATTCCCGTTTTAGCCCCATCCCCGCCGCCAGGCCGCATTTCCGCTACACTATTGCCTCTTAAAGAACGCAATAGCGAAAGCCTAGCCAGAATCATGAATACGCCAGACATCGAAAATATCAACGTCACCTCCTTCGCGCCCATGCCGACACCGGCCGAACTGCACGCCAAGCTGCCGCTGTCGGAAAGCGCCTTCGACACCGTCAGCCGCGGCCGCGAAGCGCTGCGCAACATCATCGACCGCAAGGACCAGCGCCTGTTCGTCGTCGTCGGTCCCTGCTCCATCCACGACCCGGTCGCCGGCCTCGATTACGCGCGCCGCCTGAAGGCGCTGCAAGAGGAAGTCAAGGACACGATGCTGCTGGTGATGCGCGTGTATTTCGAAAAGCCGCGTACCACCACGGGCTGGAAGGGCTATATCAACGACCCGTACATGGACGACTCGTTCAAGGTCAACGAAGGCATGGAAAAGGCGCGCCAGTTCCTGCTCGACGTGTGCGAACTGGGCCTGCCCACCGCCACCGAGGCGCTGGACCCGATCTCGCCGCAATACCTGGGCGACCTGATCGCCTGGACCGCCATCGGCGCGCGCACCACGGAATCGCAGACGCACCGCGAAATGTCGTCCGGCCTGTCGACACCCGTCGGTTTCAAGAACGGCACCGATGGCGACATCAGCATCGCCGTCAACGCCATCCTGTCGTCGGCGCACCCGCACTCCTTCCTCGGCATTAACGGCGAAGGCAATGTGGCCATCGTGCGCACGCGCGGCAACGCGTATGGCCACGTGGTGCTGCGCGGCGGCGACGGCCGCCCGAACTACGATTCGGTGTCGATCGCCATCGCCGAACAGGCCTTGGCCAAGGCCAAGCTGCCGGCCAACCTGGTGGTCGACTGCTCGCACGCGAACAGCTACAAGAAGCCGGAACTGCAACCGCTGGTAATGGCCGACGTCGTCAACCAGATCCGCCAGGGCAACCGCTCGCTGGTGGGCGTGATGATCGAATCGAACATCGTCGGCGGCAACCAGAAGATCCCGCAAGACCTGTCGCAACTGACCTATGGCTGCTCCGTCACCGACGGCTGCATCGACTGGGACACGACGGCCACCATGCTGCGCGACGCGCATGCGCACCTCGTCAATCGCCCGGCATAAAATACTACGGCCAACAATGTTGTCGGATTACGGCCCTGTGGGCCTAATCCGACCTACCCGACGGGCGCGTCAATGCGTAAGCCGACACCGCCAAGAGGCATATCAAGCCATCTGCACATGCGGCAGCACGGCGAACGAACCCGCCAGCGCCTGTTCGGCCTTGCTGGCCGGGATATTCAGCTCATTGAGGTCCAGGTAGATGCGCCCGTCCATGATGCGCACGGCGTACAGGCGCGCCATGCCCTGCACGGGCGCCACCAGGCGGCCCGAATCGAGCTCGATGATCCAGCTGTTTTTCGGTCCCAGCAGGTTTTTCTCCATCAGCACCCCGTGCGCCAGCGGCCCGCCCAGGCCAGGCACCATGTCGAGCAAGGCATACACCGTGTCGTCAGCCGCGCGGAACAGCGCCACGCCCGGCAAATCCTGCCACGCCAGCCCCCGCTGCACCATGCGCGCGCCCGCCAAAGGCAAGTCCTTCAGGCGGCAAATCATTTTCCATTGTTCTGGCATTGTCAGCTCCCGCGAAAAATGTACCAGCTTGCCTAAGCAAGAGCGGTGCCAGTGCCGGCCAGGGCGCAGGGTGGCCGATATCCCCGTCAAAACCGGCGCGCGCCGCACTGCGCAAGTGCACACTGCCGCCGAAATGGTGCGCCGGCCGCACGGTGGAATGCCCGGCTTTCCTTTACAATGGCGGATTACTCCCCCTATTTAGCACCTTCATGATTGTTCTTGGCGTCGAATCCTCCTGTGACGAAACCGGCCTGGCCTTGTACGACACGCAACGCGGCCTGCTGTCGCACGCCCTCTACTCGCAAGTAGCCATGCACGAGCAGTATGGCGGCGTGGTGCCGGAACTGGCATCGCGCGACCATATCCGCCGCGCCATCCCGCTGCTGGAAGAGACGCTGACCAAGGCCGGCGTCACCCTGCCCGAGATCGACGCCATCGCCTACACACAGGGCCCGGGCCTGGCCGGCGCGCTGCTGGTCGGCTCGTCCGTCGCCTGCAGCCTGGGCCTGGCCATCAACAAGCCGGTGCTCGGCATCCACCACCTGGAAGGCCATCTGCTGTCGCCGCTGCTGGCGTCGGAACCGCCGCAATTCCCGTTCATCGCACTGCTGGTCTCGGGCGGCCACACGCAGCTGATGCGCGTCGATGGCGTGGGTCAGTACACGATGCTGGGCGAAACGCTCGACGATGCGGCCGGCGAGGCGTTCGACAAGTCGGCCAAGCTGCTGGGCCTCGGTTATCCGGGCGGTCCCGCCATTTCGCGCCTGGCCGAATTCGGCGACCCGCTGGCCTACAAGCTGCCGCGCCCGATGATGCACTCGAAGGATTTCAATTTCAGCTTCTCCGGCCTGAAAACGGCCGTACTGACCGTGGTCAAGAACCATGAAGAAAAGGTCATCGCCAACATCTGCGAACAGGACAAGGCGAATATCGCGCGCGGCTTCGTCGATGCAATCGTCGAGGTGCTGACGGCCAAATGCGTGTCGGCCCTCAAGCACACGGGCTTGAAGCGCCTGGTGATCGCCGGCGGCGTGGGCGCCAACGCGCAGCTGCGCGCCTCGCTCAACGCGGCCGCCGCCAAGAAGCGCTTCAAGGTGTATTACCCGGAGCTGGAATTCTGTACCGATAACGGCGCCATGATCGCCTTTGCCGGCGCCATGCGCCTGCAGATCAATCCCGACGCCGCCAAGCACGATTACTCGTTCAATGTACGCCCGCGCTGGCCGCTGGACGAGATCCGCGAGATCTGACCCCGCCGCTCACTTCAGCAGGAAATTGCGCGTGCCCGCCAGGGCCGCGCCCTCCGCCACCGTTTCATCCTTCAATGCCACGCCCGACAGCTGCCTGGCAAATGCCTGCGACAGCAAATAATGCAAGCGGTACGCGGCCTGCGCATACGCCAGCCCTTGCGGCCGCACGTTCGAGATGCAGTTGCGGCGCTCGTCCAGCAAGCCCACATTCGGCGCCCACGTCAGGTACAGGCCCAGGCTGTCCGGAGAACTGAGGCCAGGCCGTTCGCCGATCAGCACCAGCACGGCACGCGCCTGCAGCAACTCCCCTATTTCATCGCCGACGGCCACCCGCCCCTGCGCCACGATGTGCAGCGGCGACAGTGTCCACGCCTCCAGCGCCAGCCGTTCGCACAAGGCGGCCAGGAACGGCGCCGCGTGGCGCTGCACGGCCAGCGCCGACAGGCCATCGGCCGCCACCAGCGCCAGGTCGACTCCCGTGGCACAGGCGGCCAGCCGCGCGCGTGAAACGTCGTCGAGCCGGCGTCCCAGGTCGGGACGTTGCAGGTAGACGGCGCGCGTGGCGGCCGCGCTGTGCAGCTGCACGCTGGACAGGCCCTGCTCCAGCAGCGCGCGCGCCAGCGCATCGCCATCGAGTTCCAGGTGCACGGCGTCGCGCGCCTGCGCGTGGGCCAGCTGAAACGCCAGCTGCGCGCCGGTCGGCACGCTCACGCCGCGGCGCCCCAGTGCGATGCGCGCCGCCGTATGCGCGCGCAGCGCTTGCCAAGGCCTGGTTTCATCCATGCTTCCTCCTAGTCGTCCAGGCGCAGCAGGGCCGCCTGGAAAGCAGACGGCAGCGCCGCGCTCAGATTTCCCCGCGCATCCGTGATCCGCATGCGCGCCAGCCAGGCCTCGAATTCGGGCGCAGGCCGCAGGCCCAGCACGCGGCGCGCATACAGGGCGTCGTGGAACGAGGTGCTCTGGTAGCCGAGCATGATGTCGTCCGCGCCCGGCACGCCCATGATGAAATTGCAGCCGGCCACGCCCAGCATGGTCAGCAAGGCGTCCATGTCGTCCTGGTCCGCTTGCGCGTGGTTGGTGTAGCACACGTCGCAGCCCATGGGCAGTCCCAGAAGCTTGGCGCAGAAATGATCTTCCAGCCCCGCGCGCAGGATCTGCTTGCCGTCGTACAGGTATTCGGGGCCAATGAAGCCCACCACGGAATTGACCAGCAGCGGCTGGAACGCGCGCGCCACCGCATACGCGCGCGCCTCGCAGGTCTGCTGGTCCATGCCGTGGTGGGCGCCGGCCGACAGGGCGCTGCCCTGCCCCGTCTCAAAATACATGACGTGCTGGCCCACGGTGCCGCGTCCCAGCGACAGGGCAGCCGCCCGGCCCTCGGCCAGCAGCGCCAGGTCGATGCCGAAACTGCGGTTGGCCGCCTGCGTGCCCGCCACCGACTGGAATACCAGGTCGATGGGCGCGCCGCGGCGTATCGCCTCGAGGGTGTTGGTGACATGCGTGAGCACGCACGACTGCGTGGGGATCTGGTACTGGTCGATGACGGCGTCGAGCAGCTGCAGCAGCGACACCACTTGCGCCACATTGTCGGTGGCGGGATTGATGCCGATCACGGCGTCGCCGCTGCCAAGCAGCAGGCCATCGAGCATCGACGCGGCGATGCCCGTGGCATCGTCCGTCGGGTGGTTGGGCTGCAGCCGCGTGGACAGGCGGCCCGCCAGGCCCAGGGTATTGCGAAAGGCGGTGACAACCCGGCACTTGCGGGCCACCAGCACCAGGTCCTGCAGGCGCATGATTTTTGAGACGGCGGCCGCCATCTCGGGCGTGATGCCGGCGGCTACCTGCGACAGCAGCGCCGTATCCGTCGCGTCGTCCAGCAGCCAGTCGCGGAAGTCGCCCACGCACAAATGGGCAATCGGCGCAAAGGCGGCACGGTCATGGCTGTCGATGATCAGGCGCGTGACTTCATCGTCTTCATACGGCACCAGCGCTTCATTGAGGAAGGTCAATAAGGGCACGTCCGCCAGCGCCAGCTGCGCCGCCACCCGTTCGCGCGCGCTGGCGGCCGCCACGCCCGCCAGCACATCGCCCGAACGCGGCGGCGTGGCCTTCGCCAGCAACTCCTTCAGGCTGGCGAAGGCATAGGCATGGCTGTCTATCGTATGGCTGAAGCGGGGCATAGTTCCTCCAATGCCCCGATTTTACGCCAACTGATTGCGCCGCTACAGGCTGCGCAGCGCGCCTTCCACGGTGGGGTAGCGGAAGGCAAAGCCGTCCTCCGCCAGGCGGCGCGGGGCGACCCTTTGGCCTTCGACCAGCAAGTCGGCCTGCTCGCCCAGCAACGCGCGCATCAGCCACGCCGGCGTCGGCATGACGCTGGGGCGGTGCAGCACGGCGCCCGCCACTGCGGCGAAACGGCGCTGCTCGATGGTCTCGGGCGCGCAAACGTTGTAGGCGCCGCTCACCGCGCCTTGTTCGCTGCGGCGCGACAGGTGGGCGATGGCGCGCACCACGTCGCGCACATGCACCCACGAGATCCACTGCCTGCCGCTGCCGAGCGGGCCGCCCACGCCGAAGCGGATCGGCAGCAGCATCTGCGGCAGCGAACCCTGGTGGCCGAAGACGAGGCCAAAGCGCATGCAGCCTACCTGCACGCCAAATTTCTCCGCCTGGCGCGCGGCCGCTTCCCACTCCTGACACAGCTGCGACATGAAGATCGCTTGCGGCGCGCTGCCTTCATCGAGCTCGGCACCATCACCCTGCGCCTGCACGCCGTAATAGCCGATGGCCGACGCCGACAGCAGCACGCGCGGCTTGTGCTGCGCGCGGGCGATCCACGCCACCAGCTCCTGCGTCAGCGCCACGCGGCTGCGGCGCAGCACCGCCTTGCGCGCCTCCGTCCAGCGCCGCCCGACGATGCGCGCGCCGGCCAGGTTGACCACCATGTCGATGCGCTGCGCGTCCGACAGCTCGTCCAGCGTGCGGATGCAGCGCACCCGGCCATCGAAGGCCCACGCAGCCTGCTTCGGCTGGCGCGTCAGCACCGTCACGGCCTGGCCATCGGCCAGCAGGGCGGCCACCAGCTGCTGGCCGATGAATCCCGTGGCGCCCGTCACCAGCACGGCCTGCGGCGCGGCGGCAAAGCTCAGGGGCTCCTCCTGTTCCGCCGTCTCCTGCGCCTTGCGCCGGCCCAGCTGCCAGACGGCGTATGCGTCGCGCAGGCCGGACAGGCCCACGCCGACGCCGCACAGGGCGAGGAAGACGCTGAGCCAGCCGTACGGCTGCCACACGAGGGCCGTGGGCAAGCTGGCCCACGCGCTGCTGTTCAGGGCCAGCAGCGCGATGAAGGCGCCCGCGTTAATCGCCAGCACCGTGTGCGTGACCCGCTCCGTGGCGGGCAAGAGGCGGGTCTGGTCTTCGACGACGAAATCCCACAGGGTCAGCACGATTTCCACGCCAAACACGATGACCAGCACCCAGGCCCAGGCGCCATGCCATTCCCAGGCCGCCAGGCCCACGAACAGCAGGCTGTAGATCAGGGCGCGCGTCGCATGGATGGTCAGTTCCAGCCTTGCGGACGCCTTTTGCGGCAGCGCCTCCGTGATTTCATGGTGGTAGATGGTGTCGAAGGCCCCCAGGCAGCCTTGCGCCGCCATCAGTTGCAGGGCCAGCAGATGCGTATTCATGGTGTCTCCTTGTGTGAGGCGGGCGCGCTGGATTCGCGGAACACGCCCACCTGGGTAAACGTGGTGCCGAACAGCGCGTGGCGAATCTCGATGCGGATATTGAATTGCTGCGGCGTGTCGTTGCGGTGGCACAGATACGTCTTGCCGGGCGTGAGCACGCCCGGCAGCGGCAGGCGCCAGCCGAACAGGTCCCAGAAATAGCCGTCGCTGGTGAAATGCAGGTTGCCGTCCTCGACGTGCAGCAGCAGCTTCATGCCCAGGCCCATGCCCACGTACTCGAGCACGTCGCCTTTGGCGCTTTCAGCCATGTAGGATGTGAAGCGGATCGGCGCGCGGCCGTGCAGGCGGTAGGTGCGCTGCTTGAAGATGAACGGGCAGCCGGGGCGCGAATAGACTTCGATATCGACGGGGAAGTCGTGATCGTCATACGGGATCAGGGCGCCGTCGATGAAGGGCCGCGTCAGCCATCCCAGAAGCTTGCCCAGGCGCGAGCTGGTGAGCTCGCTGAGTTCGCCGCGGTAGTACAAGGGCTGGCCCGGCGCGGGATTTTTCTCGAAGCGGCGGCGGATGTCCGGGTGCAGCGTGAGCCACTGCGCGCCCATCACCTTCCGGAACAGCTCTCCTTCGGACGGGCCGCTCATGATTTTCCACGCTTGCCCGGTTTGTCTTCCGGGCTGAGGAACTTGGCCACCTTGCCGCCCATCGACAGCATGCGCTGCAGGGTCGCCGGCGGCAGGTTTTTATACTCGCTGTAGGTGCTGCTGAGCATTTCCAGGAAGGCCAGCACTTCACCCATGCGTTCGAGCGTCGCCGGCGGTATCGCCGCATCATGCTCGCCCTCGATCGCGCATTCGCGCAGCACCGTCAGGGTAGGGTCGATCTCGCGCCGCTTGCGCTCTTCCATGATGACCCTGAAGATTTCCCACACATCCTGCAGGGCGAGAAAATGGTCGCGCCGGTCCCCCATCACGTGCGCGATGCGGACCAGACCCCAGCTTTGCAATTCCTTCAGGCTGTTGCTGACGTTCGAACGGGCCACGTTCAGGCTGGCCGCGATGTCTTCCGCCGTCAGCGGCTCATTCGCCAGGAACAGCAGCGCGTGGATTTGCGCCACCGTCCGGTTGACGCCCCAGCGCGTGCCCATCTCGCCCCAGTGCAAAATATACTTTTGCGTGGTTGGACTTAGTTCCATAATTTTCTCTTATTTCTGTCGTTACAGAAATGTAAGACGGAACGGAAACCGAGTCAAGGGCGATTCGTTACACGTCCCGGCTGGCGGGCGGCCGGCCCATGGCGCGCAGGAACGCCTGCTGCGAGGCGTGCAGCTGGCGGTAGCCGAGCTCGCGGTACGCGAGGCCGTGACGCGGCGCCAGTTCGGCGAGGATGCGCGCCAGCGCCGGGTAGTGGCGGTGGTGCCAGGTGGGGAACAGATGATGCGTCAGGTGCAAATTCAGGCCGCCGAGCCAGTCGCCGAGCCAGCGCAGCGCGCGCGGCCGGGGCGTCCAGTCGCACGCCGTATAAAACGTGTGCTGGTACCAGTCGTGCGGCAGGGTGCCGTCGGGGCCCGGCTGGAAGAATTCCACTTCGGCCCAGTGCGTGCCGAGGATCAGCGCCACCAGCGCGCACGAAGCGATCATCTGCCCCAGCAGGTACGCGCCCAGCACCACGCCCCAGCCGATGCCGTGCGGCTGCAGCAGCCACATGGGCAGCGCCAGCACCAGCGCCACGTGGCCCAGCTTCCAGCCCAGGAAGGAGAGCCAGCCGCGCCAGCCCTGCAGACGGCTGTGCGCGGCCACGGGCGTCTTGCCGAAGCGGTCCAGCCAGTCGCCATACCAGTTCAAATATGGCAGCGACAGGGCCGCCACCACGGGCCAGTACAGGTATTGATAGCGGTACTGCGGCGACCAGCGCTGGTACGGCGTCTGGCGCAGGAAGGGGTTCGGTTCCGTGTCGAGGTCATAGCCTTCCACGTTGGCATACGTGTGATGGAAGTGCACGTGGCGGATGGTCCAGAAATCCGTGTCCACGCCCACGGGCAAGCCCACCAGGCGGATCAGCACGCGGTTCAGGAATCCCCGGCGGAAGACGGCGCTGTGGGCCGCATCGTGCAGGGTATTCATGGCCAGCGCCATGGCCGCCACCAGGCATGCCACATAGCTGGCGACAAACGTCCCTGTGCTGCCGCCGCTCAGCGCCAGCACATACAAACTCACCGTCAACGCGGCCAGGAAGATCGCTTTCGCGTGCATGCGCAGGTCGCCGAAGCGGTGCCGCCCCTCGCTGGCAAGGTAGGCGTCGGCGCGGGCGCGCAGTTCGCGGCGGAAGGCGGAGTCGCGCGCGGGCTTGAAGCGCAGCGGCGGCAAGGTAGCCGTCACGCGCGCGTCTCCGCCGCTGCCGGCCACCACAGGCGGCGCGCGCCGTCGAGGCCATGCGCCAGCAGCGCGGCCAGGAACACCATGCCCCACACATCGCGCGCGCCATACCAGCCGAGGAACAGCAGCGGCATGGCCACGGCGATGGCCACCCAGGCGATGGCGCCCCAGCGGCGCGCGTCCGACAGGCCGCCCAGGGCCAGCGTGCCGCCGAAGATCAGCGCGAACAGGATGGCCTGCTGCGCGCCGGCCAGCGCCGCCTCGTGGTTGACGTAATAGATCACCAGGCCAAACAGGATCACGCCGCCGACGCCGATGAACAGCTCGGGCACGTGGAAAGCGCCGCGCGACTGCCAGTGGGGAAAGCGCGCGCGCAGCCAGGAAAACAGCTTGCCATTGCTGGCCAGCAGCGGGTTGTGCGTGGGCGTCATGCCCTTCACGCCATAGCGCATCTCCACGCCCTCGAGTTCCGGCTGGAAGCTGCCGAACAGCCTGTCCCACAGCAGCAGGGTGCCGCCGAAATTGCGGTTGATGTAGCGCTTGTCCGTGCCGTGGTGCACGCGGTGGTGCGAGGGCGTGACCATGAATTTGTCCAGGATGCCGGACTTGTTCACCAGCGCATTGTGGTTGTAGAACTGCACCGTGTAATGCAGGGACGAGACGACGAGGAAGATTTCCAGCGGCACGCCCAGCACGGCCAGGATGGCGATGAAGGGGAAATTCGTCAGCGACGAATACCAGGAATTGCGCACGCCCAGCGACAGGTTGAAATGCTCGCCCTGGTGGTGCACCACGTGCACGGCCCACAGAAGCGGGATTTTATGGTGCAGGCGGTGCATCCAGTAAAAGCACAGGTCCCAGGCAAAAAAAGCGAAGATCCATTGCACTGCCACGGGCCACTGGTCGACGATGTGCAGGTTCGCATGGCGCAGCAGCAGGGCGAACGCCGCCACTTCCACGCCGCGGAACACCCACATCAAAATGTGACCGGAATTGAGGTTGAAGATCACGTCCTTCCACGGCACGGGGGTCTTGCGCACCCATTTGAGTATCAGCAGTTCGGCCAGCACGAAGGCCAGCATGACAAGAAAGGAGAGGGCAAAGGGATTCATCATGGTGCGGTTTTGATGGAAACGGCGCGGCGAGCAGCCAAGGATACCTGCATTTTGGCCAGCATGCCGCCGGCGATGCCCACGGCCAGGCCGGCGGCCAGGTCGATGCTGACGTGCCGGCGCAGCGCGATGATGGCGTAGCAGATGGCCACGCCCAGCACCACGGCCAGCGCGGAGCGGAACAGGTGGCGCCGGTCGCACAAGGCCCACACGCACAGCAGGGTCAGGGCGCCATGCAGCGACGGCAGGCAGTTTTGCGCGGAGTCAAACGACTGCAGCAGGCGCAGCGCCTGCGTGCTCAACGCGCTGCCCTCGCCCACGGGCGGGTATGCGAGCGTGGTCGGATACAGCAGGAACACCGCGCCGCACATGATGGCGGAAAGCGCCATGGCGCGCGCCAGCCAGCGCACGCGGGCCGCCTCGGCCGCCAGGTAGGCGTAGGGGATCAGGATGAAGAAGGACAGGTACAGCCAGATGGCGGCGTCGTTGTAGGCAATGGCGCGGTCAATGGCCGTTTCGGGCAGCAGCATCCCCTGCCCCTGCAGCAGGTCGCTGGAAAAATACACGAGGCCGACGCTGCCCCAGCCGGCCAGCAAATGCAGCAGGCGGGAAGTCAAGGTCATGGAAGAATGGTTCATGCGGTGGCAAGGCGCCGGATGCGGCGCCGTTTCATGGTGGGGTCAAAGGGAGGCAGTTCACCGCTCACCGTCCAGGCCAGGCGGTCGGTGGCCACGCCCAGGCCGCGCAGCACCGCCGCCAGGTGCGCGCGCAGCGCGGCCAGGCCGGCGGCGTCCAGTGCCGCATGCAGTTGCAGGGCCGCTTCGCCGTGCTGTACCAGGCGGTAATCGGCATCGGGCGGCAAGGCTTGCGCAAAGGCCCGCGTCAATACATCGGCAAAGACGGCGACGGGTGCGCCGCCGCGCGCCGACGGCAGCGCCAGCAAGTCGTCGCAGCGCCCCTCGATGCCATCGATGGCGCGCGTGGCCCTGCCGCACGGGCATGGCGTCGCGCGCGCGATCAGGATGTCGTCCAGGCGGTAGCGCACGATGGGCTGCGTCATGCGCGTAAAGTCCGTGATCACGGGCACGAAGCGGCGCTGCTGTTCGCCTGCTTCGGCATCGAGCCACTGCGGCTCGATGTGCACGTATTCCTCGTTCAGGTGCAGCACGCCGTGCTCGCAGCTGCTGGCGAGGAAACCTTCGGTGGCCTGGTAGATTTCATGCACGGCGCCAAACGCCTGCACGATCAGCGCGCGGTCCTGCGCTTCGAGCACCTCGGCGACCGAGATGACTTTTTTCGGCGCCAGCGCCAGGCTGCCGTCGATGACGCGCAGGGCCAGCTGGCGCAGCACCTGGGCCGGCGCGACGATGACGGAAGGTTGATATTGCGCAAGCCGCGCGCACAGGCTGTCGAACGGTTCGAACAAATCGTAGAAGGCAAAGGTCAGCCACGGCGAGCGCACGGCCGTGTACAGATTGCTGTTCGCGCGCAGGAACAGCGCCACCCGTTCGCCGGAAAACAGGCCGTCGGGCAGTGCCTTGGCCAGCATCACGCCCGCCCATTGCGCCTTTTCGCGGGGACTGACGGTAAACACGGCGCGCCGCGACGAGGTGCCGGACGACAGGCCCACGGTGATGTCGCCCACGGCCGGCGTGAAGTCGCGGCTATGCTCGGCCGCCATGGCGGCTTCCATCGCCTGCGCCAGGGTGATGCCTTCTGTGTTCATGGCGTCGAAATGCTCGAGCATCAGCGCCTTGTTCATCGTCGGCCACTGCGCCAGCGGCAGGTGGCGATACGGCGCAAAGTAGCGGCTGCGCGCGCACAGCACGTCGATGAAACGCGCCAGTTGCCGCTGCTGGTAGGCGTCGAGCTGCGCGCGGCCGGCGAAACGCAGGCGGCGCGTGCGCCAGTACGACAGCAGCAGCCAGACAATACGCTTCACGGGCGGCCCGCCACAGCGATATAGTCGACCGTGTCTTCGTGCGTGATGCGGATCTGCGCCTGGCCCGACTGGTGCAGCTGGTGCAGGCGGTTCAGGGTGGCGTAGTACGGCGCGCGCTTGTGCTGGATGAGGAACGACAGTTCGGACGGCCCGCGCAGCTGCTGGAAGCTTTCCGGCACCCAGGCCGCGTCCGACGCCAGCAGGGTCCAGCCCCCATCCTGCAGCACGAAGGCGCCAAGATGGCCGATGGCGTGGCCGGGCAGGTCGACGATGTAGATTTCGCCCGTGCCGCTGACGTCGCGCCCGTGCGTGAATGGCAGCAGGGCGGCCGGCAAGGCCGTCTCGGGCACGCTTTCGACGAAAGCCAGGCGGTCGGCAATATCGTCTGGCAGCAGCTCGGGCACGAAGGCCTGGCGCACGGCGGCCACGCCGGACAGGCCGCGCACGGCGTCCCAGCCTGTTTTGGAGGCCATCAGCCGCGCGCCGGGAAAGTCGCGCAGGCCGGCGATATGGTCGGCGTGGAAGTGCGACAGCAGCAAGGTGTGGATGTCGCCAGGCGATACGCCATGCGCGCGCAGCTGGCCTTGCAGGGATTCGTGCGCGTCGAAGGAAATCGGCGTCACCCACGCGTACAGCCGGTACACGCCTTTCGACGTGGCGGCGCGGAAGTGTTCGGCATAGCCCGTATCCCACAGGTACAGGCCCGTGCGTGTCTCGATCAGGTAGGCGCGCGAAGGGAAGCAGCGGCTGGCCAGCCCGCTGCCTTTCAAGACCATGCACGAGGGGTGCGTGCAGTGGCCGACGCGAAACGCGGTGATGCTAGCCATTGCGCTCCTTGCCCACCTTGTGCGCCGCCGCTTCCTGGCGCATCCACTGCGCCGTCAGGGCGATGCCTTCCTGCAGGCTGACGATGGGACGATAACCGAGCACCTTGCGCGCCTTGGCATTATCGAGCGTCATGTCGAAACTGAGCGCGCCGATGCTGTAGGGCGTGAGGGCCGGTTCGCGGCGCGTAAAACGCGAGGCGAACTGCATCAGGCGAGCCAGCAGTGCCAGCACGCGGTACGGCATGCTGACGATCTGGAACGGCTGCTGCAGTTGATCGCGGAACAGGCTGTGCAGGATGTCGCACAGGCGCGCCGGCTCGCCATTCGTGATGTTGAAGGCGGCGCCCGACGCGATGGTCTTGTGCACGGTGGCCAGCCACATCGCATGGACGACATTGTCGACATAGGTGACGTCGATGGTGGCCGCGCCGCCGTTGGGCAGCGGCAGCTTGCCGCCGCGCTCCCGCAGCACGCGCGCCAGGCGCGGGATCAGCACCTGGTCGTGCGGGCCGAAGATGGCGCGCGGGCGCAGGATCACGCAGGTCATGCCGCGATGGCGGTCGACGCAATCCTGCACCAGCTTTTCCGCCATCGCCTTGCTGCGCGCATAGGCGTTGACAAAGGCATCGGGACGGAAGGTTTCCGGCACCTCGTAGCGGTTGCGGTAATCGAAATAGATGGCCGGCGTGGAGATGTGCACGAAACGCGCCACGTGCAGGCTGGCGGCCGCGCGCAGCAGCTGGCCCGTGGCCGTCACGTTGGCGGCGATGAAATCGCGCTCGGCGCCCCACGGCGAGGACAGCGCGGCGCAGTGCCAGACGGTGTCCATGCCGCGCACCAGTTCATCGACCTGGCGCGGCGTGGCCTGCGCCAGGTCCAGTGCCACGAATTGCGCGCCCATGCGTTCCAGTTCGCGCCCCACGGCCACGTTGCGGCCGGTGGCGCGCACTTCCACGCCCTGCGCCAGCAAGGTGCGCACGGCATTGCGCCCCAAGCCGCCCGTCGCCCCCGTGACCAGAATCCGCCTCATCGCGCCACCCTTATAAATCGACGATCATGCCGCCAATGGTCAGGCCGGCGGCCGTGCCCATCATCAGCAAACGCTGGCCTGCCACGGCCCGCCCCGTCATCACCGCCTCGTGCAGGGCCGTGGGCAGCGATGCGGCAACCTGGTTGCCATGCGTTTCAAAGATCTTGATGATTTTAGCATCGGGAACGTCGAGGATGCGCGCCGCATGCGCGAGTCCCAGCGGGCTGGCCTGGTGCGGCACGACCACGTCGACCCGTTCCAGTCCCGCGCCCGACTCGGCCATTAATGCCGTCAGGAAATCCGGCATCACCTTGACGGCCAGGCGGAACACGGCCTTGCCATCCATGCGGAACAGGTAGTCGCCCGGCTCGCAGCCGTTGCGCGGATTGCGCTCGGTACCGCCGCCGCGGATTTCGCAGTAGCGCCGCCCTTCCGGATACGTGCCCATCTTGTAGGCGCGGATGCCGGCGCTGCCGTCGCCCCGTTCGACGATGACGGCCGCCGCGCCGTCGCCAAAGATCATCGACGCTTCCGGCTCGCTCCAGTCGACGCCGCGCGACGCCAGGTCGGACGAGACGATGGCGATGCGCCGGTAGGCGCCGCCGGCCAGCATGGACGCGGCCACGCGGAAGGCGGCCATGAAACTGAGGCAGCTGGCGTTGACGTCGAAGCTTTGCGTGCCTGGCGGCAAGCCGGCATGTTCCGCGATGAAGCAGGCCGTGTTCGGCAATGCCTGCTCGGGCACGCCGCAGGCGCAGATCAGCAAGTCGATGTCGGCCGGGCGCAGGCTGGCGTTCTTCAGCGCGTCGAGCAGGGCGGCGGCGCCCAGCTGGCTTTGCGATTCATCGGGCGCGGCCACAAAGCGCGACAGCACGCCGCTCTTGCGCAGGGTATAGCCGGGCGGGTGGCCCAGTTTCAAGTCCAGGCTATCGGAAGTCACGCTATGCGACGGGACGGCTTTGCCCGTCGCGATCAGGCGAACTGGAATCATGTCAGCCTTAAAAAAGTAAAGTGAATAGGGTTAGCGAGCTTAATCGAGTATCAATGGCGGCAAATCGACGCCGCAGTTCTTGCAGAAATTGGCGTCGTCATCGAGTCCTTCCTTCAGGCACGTGGGGCAGGTACGCGTGGTGACCAGCTTGGAGCTGCGCTGTACCGTCATTTCGGCGCTGATAATGCCGGTAGGCACTGCCAGGATGCCCCAGCCCAGCAGCATCATCAACGAGGCGATGGTGCGCCCGATGTCGGTCTTCGGCGTGATATCGCCGAAGCCCACGGTGGTCATGGTGCTGATGGCCCAGTATATCGACGTCGGGATACTGCTGAAACCGTTATCTGGCCCTTCCACGACATACATCACAGTGCCCAGCAGAAATACCACCATCATCACGAACGACAGGAAGATGAGGATCTTGCGCCGGCTGGCCAGCAGGGCGCGCCCCAGCACCGTATATTCATGCACATAGGAAGTGAGCTTGAGGATACGGAACATGCGCAGCAGGCGCAGGATGCGCACGTCGATCAGCACGTGCGCGCCCGGCAGCAGCAAGCCGATGTAGGTCGGCACGATGGCCAGCAAGTCGATAATGCCGAAGAAACTCTTGGCATAGCGCACCGGATGCTGCAGGCACGACAGGCGGGCGAAATATTCGGCCGTAAATAAAAAGGTGAAAAACCATTCGAACGCCGTCAGCCAGGTGCCGTAGCGCTCGGCCACGGAAGCGACACTGCTGAGCACGACCACCGTCACGCTCATCAGGATGGCGCCGATCAGCAGCAGGTCGAAGGCGCGGCCCGTGCGCGTTTCCGCCTCGAAGATGACGGTGTACACCTTCTCGCGCCAGCCCCGCTCGGGCTTGCCGTATTTCTGCTGCGTTTCCTGCGCGGCAACTTGCTGCGGCGTCAACGGTGCCGCTCCGCTCCTGGGCGCGGCTTTCATGTCGGTAGTATGCTCATATACTATTATTGTATAGATAATTTACAAAGCACGGCGACACGCACGCTTGCGCTACAGGTTTCATTACGACAGCTTCTTCGCCAGCAACACGGCATTGCGCCGCTCGCGCTCGGCCTGCACGATGTCCGCCGCGCGCGCTTCGCTCAAGCCCGCCGTGTGCAGCACGGTGGCCGTCAGCTGCAGCGCCGCTTCCAGCGCCTCGGGCACGACGAGCGTGGCGCCCGCATGCATCAGGGCCACCGCATGGGCTTCGTCGCGGGCGCGCGCATACACGGGCAGCAGCGGATACTCGCGGCGGATCGACTTGACGGCATGCAGCACGGACGCCGCATGGTCCATGGTCAGCACGACGGCCGCGGCCCGGTCCGCATTCACCTTTTGCAGCAATTCCGCGCGCGACGCATCGCCGAAATACACGGGAAAGCCGCGCGGATGCAGGGTCGTCACCAGCCGCGCATCGTTTTCGATGGCGACATAGGCGATATCCTGCTCCGTCAGCACCTTGGCCAGCAGCTGCCCCACCCTGCCGAAACCGGCGATGATGACGGTGCTGCCCTGCGGCGGCAGCGCCCCTTGCGCCAGGTCGGCCAGCTGGTGGTGGTGGCGCTTTTCCCACCAGTTGCCGAACGCGCGCGCCGCCTTCGCCAGGGCCGGCGTCGCGAACAGGCTCAGGCCCACCACCAGCATGACGAACTGCGCCACCTGCGGTCCGATCAGCTTGGTACCGAGCGCATACGCGACGACGATGAAGGCGAACTCGCCGCCCTGCCCCAGCAGCACGCCCGTTTCCACGGCGCGCCCCCAGTGAAAGCCGCCCAGGCGGAAAATCACGCCGATGACGAGGGTCTTCAGGAAAAACAGGCTGAGCACGGCCAAGGGAATCAAGATCGGCGACTTGAGGATTTCGCGCACGTCGATCTGCATGCCCACCGACATGAAGAACAGGCCCATCAACAAGCCCTTGAACGGCTCGATCGTCACTTCCACCTCATGGCGGAATTCCGTTTCCGCCAGCAGCAGGCCGGCCAGCAGGGCGCCCAGCGCCATCGACAGGCCCGCCAGGTAGGTCAGGCCCGCGATGCCCAGCGTACTGAGCAAGGTCAAGGCCATGAAGACGTCGGGCTGGCGTTTCTTGACGAAAAACTGGAACAGCGGGCGAATCACCCGGCGTCCGAGCAGGTAGATCAACAGGATGGCGCCGGCCGATTTCACGGCCGCAAAGCTGAGCAGGTACGCCAGGTCGTCGCTGCGCCCGCTGGCGAACACGTCGATGAGGATGAACAGCGGCACCACCATCAAATCCTGGAACATCAGGATGGAAAAGCCCGCCTGGCCGGCCGGCGTCTGCAGGGAGCGCTGGTCCGTGAGCAACTGCATCACGACGGCCGTCGACGACAGCGACAGCACCAGGCCCAGCACGATGGACGCTTCCAGCGACAGGCCGAAATAATACGCGACGCCGCCGATCAGGCAGGCGCTGACGGCCACCTGCCCCACGCCCGCGCCAAACACCCAGCGCCGCAGCGCCCACAGCCGCTCCGTCGACAGCTCGAGGCCGATCATGAACATCAGGAACATCACGCCCAGCTCGGCCAGGCCGCTCACCTGTTCGGCGCGGACGAACGAAAAATACGTCAGCCACGTGAACTCGCCCGCCCACAGGCCGAAGCCGAACGGGCCGAACAGGGCGCCGACGGCCAGGAAACCGAGCACCTGGTTGACTTTCAGGCGTTGCAATAACGGAATAAAAATCCCGGCCAGGGCGAGAAACAGCAGGGTTTCTCGTAAATACGGTAGTGCGTGCTGCTCTTCCAAAATAATCCTAACAATGACATGCATGCTGAATTGATAATTGTCGCATGCACCGCCACGGCAGGGAATGCATGCACGCGATATTTTTTGCCATAAGGCAACATATCCACTATCGGCGCGCCGCTTTCGGCGTCTCCAGCATGTCGGCGCGCGGGCGGTCCCAGCCCGGCACGTAGGCGGGACATGGCCGGCCACGGAACTGCTGCAGCTCGACCGTGGTGAAATTGGGCAGCATGCCGGGATTGAAGCGCACGTCCGTCAGCTTGTCCGCATTCAACCTGGGCATGCGGGCAAAGCGGAACCAGGCATCGACATAGCAATTTTCCTCCTGCAAGGCGCGCAAGGCGGCCAGGCTGCCCGTCGCCTGCGCCGCCACGGCGATGCCGGGCGCCAGCTGCTGGCCCCGTTTGCCCGTCTCGACCAGGCCGGCCGGGCAGGCGGCGGGCGCCAGCGAGGCGGGCAACAGGCTCAACGTGCCGCGCCGCAAGGTGTACACGTCCGTCTTGCTGTCGAGTGAAACATAGATCCAGCACAGCGGGTTGCTGGGGAAGGCCGTCATCGCCACATCCCACACGCGCGTGCCCGGGTCCAGCCGCTGCACGGCCGCCTCGACGCGGGCGCGGCCGATGGCCGAGGCCACGCCCTGCGTGCCGATGAAGGTGGCGGCCAGCGCGAACGCCAGCAGCAGAGGGCCGCGCCCGCGCTCGCCGGCGCGCGCCTGCAGCACGGCCAGGATCACGCCCAGCCCCAGCAAGACGGCCAGCGAGGCGGGTGCCAGATAGGTTTTATGGGTGAAGAAGCACAGGGCCGCCGTCAGCCCCGCCAGCAGCACGCTTTTGACGATGCCGTAGTGCAAGGACATGATCACGGGCACGCCCAGCAAGACCCAGAACATGGGCTCGACAATGAAGACCATGTCGCCATACAGCCAGCGGCTGTCGAACGGGTAAAACGGGTGCAAGCCGTAGGAATTGAGGAAGTCCATGCCCATGTGCAGGCAAAAACCCAGCAACAGGCAGGCGGCCAGGCCCACGCGCGCGGGCACGCTGTCCTTCAGCAGGCGGCGCGCGCCGGGCCACAGCAGCCACAGCAGGGCAAGCAGCAACAGCGCCTGCGGCAAGGCCAGCAGCAAGGTATGCGTATGCCCCCGGTGGTGCAACATGTAGCCGAACGGGCGCGGCAGCAATCTGGTGAGCACCAGGTCCAGGTCCGGCGCATTGCTGGCAAACCAGGCCGTAAAGAGAAACAGCGCGCGCCGGGTGCGCTGTGCGGGGGCCTGCGGCTCAGGCGGCAGGCTGCGGTGTACCAGTTCGCCGACCCCGAGGCCGATGACCGAATGCGTAATATTATCCATCGGGCAATTTTACAGGACGCCCGCCCCGGCGTGCGCTTGCGCTACAGCTTTTCCAGCTCCGGCCCGCGCATGCCGACCAGCAAGGCACGGCCATCGGGCATGACGCGGAACTCGCCAAAACGGGCCTTTTCCCAGCGCGCCGCCTCGCCTTCCTTGAAGAACCAGGCATCGCTGACCAGCACCCAGCGCCCGCCTTTCGGCGTCAGTTCGAGCAGGAATTCATCGGGCGCCAGCGCCTCCTGGGTGTAGGGACGCAGCAGTTCGGCCACGCCGCGTGCATCGCGCCGGGCCACCACGAGCGGTCGCCCCGGCGTCCTTTCCACGCTGGCCAGCGTGGAAAGGACACCGAGGTTGACGAAATTGAGGCGCATGTAGTCGCCCTGCATCAGCGAGCGGGGGTCGACCGGTTCCAGCGCCACGAAAATGGCGTCTCCCTTGGCAATCAGCTGCTCTTTTTGCCAGATGCCGCCATTGACCACCAGCAGCACCAGCAACAGCCCCGCCAAGGTGCCCAGGCGCACGGCGCGGCCTTTGGCGACGACGGCCGCCGGCTTGCTTTCCACCAGGTGCAGCACCTTGCCGCGCGTGGCCAGCCACGACAGCGCGCACAGGATGGCGCCGGCCATGGCCAGCAGCGCCGCCTTGCTGGCCAGCGGCCAGGCCAGCTGGTAATAAAAACTGCCGATGACCCACGCGGCCGCCAAGCCCGCCGCCACGGCCACGCGCGTGCGCCCGCTGGCCAGGCAATACGCGAGGATCAGCAAGACGGGTCCCAGGGCCGGCATGAACCACGCCAGCACGATCAGCACCAGCGCCACGCCGATGGCCGGCAACTGGCGCAGCGCCGGCCAGCGCCAGCCCATCCACGCGGCCGCCGCCATGGCCAGCACGAGCGAGACGCCGTTCAAGACCCGCGCATACCAGGCGCCGGCCTGGTGGCTGCCCACTTCGCGCGCCACGTCGCCGGCAAAGCCGCTGCCCAAGGCACCGCCCAGCATGAAGGTCATACCGGACCAGAAGACCAGGCCCAGCAAGATTGCCAATACCCACCCCGTCGACAGCGACTCCAGGAAGGCGGCGATGGGCGCGCCGCGGCCATCATTGAACGCCTGTTTCTGCAGCCAGTGCACGCCCAGCCATAGTGCCAGGGCCAGCATCCAGGCCAGATACAGCTGCGTCGGGTCATTCTCGAAAATCCAGTCGCGCTGACTGTCGACGACGCCCAGCCCCAGCAAGCCGCAGGCGACCACGCCCAGCAGCACGCGCAGCCAGTCGCGCGGCAGGGCGGCGGCCACCAGCAGGCAAGCCAGACACAGCAGCAAGGACGCCGTCTGCGTCGAATAGTCGCGGAACAGCGCATAGCCGAGCAAGCCGCCGCCCACCAGCAGGCACGGCACGGCCAGCTGCTCGACAAACAGGGCCACGCCGCGCGTGCGGATCAGCAGCACGGCCACCACCAGCACGATGGCGGCCACGACATACGCGCCGGGACCGTGGCGCACCACGCTTTCCAGGCCCACGCCGAGCGCCGCGATCAGGGGGATGGCGGCCAGCCAGGCGCCGAACGCCGTCATCAGCACCAGCGGCCACGGCCGCACGTCCTGCACGGGACGCGTGGCGCCGGGCGGCAACAGGCCGGCGCGCGTGGCGTCGGCGATCAGGGTATCGAGCGCATCGGCGCGCTTGCTGTTCAGGCTGCTCATGCCGCCTCCTTGCGCGCGCGCCACAGGATGCCTTGCACGCTCAGCGCCAGCATGACGGCGGCCACCAGGCCCAGGATGACCAGGCTACCCACTTCGCCGCCATTGCCGTTGAACAGCCAGTGCGCGAGGCCGCCCACCAGCAGGGTGTTGATGCCGAGCGTGACGGCGCTGAGGCCGAACACGTCGGAAAATTTACTCATCGACAACAGGATGGCGGCGACGGCCAGCAAGCCCAGCCCTGCCCAGTACGGCGACTCGATGGTGTTGCCGAACAGGGCAGTGACGGCCGAGCCCGTGATGAGGATGGTGAGCAGCACCAGGCCCAGGCGCAGGGCCCAGGAAGCGGCGCCCGTCCAGCGCGCCAGCAGGGGCGAAACGAAGGCGCAGGCCAGCAGCACGGCCAGCCAGCCGCCGGCAAAGACCGGCAGGTCGGCCGACTCGACGCTCCAGCTGTGGCGCGTATGCGCCTGTATCCACAGGGCCGCCCCCGTCGACACGATCAGCATCCACGGCGTCCACAGCACGTCGCTGCGCGCCACCAGGCACAGCGGCAGCGCCAGCGCGGCCCACACGGCAAACAGTTGCCACGGATCGGCGCCCGTCTGGTAGGTCTGGCCAAAGTAGGCGAACAGGCCGCCGATGGCCAGCATGGCCACCAGCAGCAGCGGCACGCGCGCCTTCGGCACGGCAAACGCGGCCACGCAGGCGGCGGCAAACACGCCTTGCAGCAGGGCAAAGCGGCCCGTCCTGCCCAGCTCTTCCCAGTTGGCGGCGACCCAGAAGATCAGGCCCATGCCCAGCAGCGCGGCGCCCAGCACGGCCACGCCGCGCGGCAGCCAGTACGCCAGGCGCGCGGGTTCGCGCTGGAAACCGGCCACGTCCTGCAACTGCCGGGTTTGTTGGGCATCGAGCGCATGGCCCGAGGCGAGCTGGTACACGGCGAGGCGTAAATCCATCGTCTGCTTTCTGGTGGGGGTTCAGTATGGGGAGGGAAGGGTCAGCGCTCGACGCTTATGCCGCGCCAGAAGGCCACGTGGCCGGCAATCTGCCGGGCGGCATCCTTGGGCTGGGGGTAGTACCAGGCCGCGTTGGCATTGACGGCACCATCGACGACGACGTCGTAATAGCTGGCCGTGCCCTTCCACGGGCAGACCGTCGTATGGCTGCTCGGGCGCAGGTAGTCCTGCCTCACCGACGACAAGGGAAAATACACATTGTTTTCAACGACTTGCACCTGCGCATCGGCAGTTTGCGCGATGACGGCGCCATTCCAGCTGGCTGTTGGCATTTGACTATCCCCCTTCTCAGCGGAGTGTAGCCGAAATTGACCGCCATGGCGCGCGCCATTGGCCTCCGGATCAGGCGCTGGCGATGATCTGGCGCAAGGCTTGCTCGAACACTTCGGGCGGCTGGCCGCCGGAAATCAGGTGGCGCTCGTTGATGATGACGGCCGGCACGGAGTTGATGCCGTTTTGCTGATAGAACTGTTCCTGCGCGCGTACCTCGTCCGCGTAGGCGTTCGATGCCAGCACCTCGGCCGCTTTCGCCATGTCCAGTCCCGCGTCGCCGGCCACTGTCAGCAGCACCGCGTGCGAGGACGGATTCTGGCCCTGCGTGAAATATGCATCGAACAGCGCCATCTTGAGTTCCTTCTGGCGCCCTTGCAGTGCGGCCCAGTGCAGCAGGCGGTGCGCATCGAAGGTGTTGTAGATGCGGCCGCGCTTGTCCATGGCAAAGGTAAAGCCCAGTTGCTCGCCGCGCGCGCGGATGGCTTCGCGCGATTGCGCCATCTGTTCTTCGGTGGAACCGTATTTGCGGGCGATGTGTTCGCCGATATCCTCGCCTTCGGCCGGCATGCTGGCATTCAGCTCGAAGGGCTGGAAATGGATCTCGGCCTGGACGCTGTCCTGCAGATTGCCCAAGGCTTGCTCCAGCGATTTCAGGCCGATCACGCACCAGGGACAGGAGACGTCGGAGACGAAGTCGATACGGATGGGAGTGGGTGTGGCGGAGGTGGAACTCATGGTGGGCAGCCTTTGCGCGAGTCGGTGGCGGCCGCACCGCGCGGCGCCGCAAGCACAGCATATGCGTGCGGGCCGCCGGAAATCAAGCGCTTACTTCTTCTTGCCAGCGGCCTTGGCCGCGTCCTTCTTGCCGCCGATCTTGCTTTCCTTGCCAGCGAGCAAGTTGGCAATATTCTGGCTGTGGCGGTAGGCCAGCAGCACGCTCATGATGACGACGGCCAGCAGGATGGGATCGACGCCGAACAGCAAGCCGTAGTAGAACGGCGCGAACAGGGCCGCCACCAGCGCCGCCAGCGAGGAATAGCGGAAGGCATAGGCGATGATCAGCCAGGTGGCCAGGGTGGCCAGGCCCAGCCATGGATGAATGCCCAGCAACACGCCGAGGGCCGTGGCCACGCCCTTGCCGCCGACGAAACGGAAGAAGACGGGCCACAGGTGGCCGAGGAAGACGGCGATGGCCACCAGTGCCACGGCCGTGTCGCCCACGCCCAGCGCACCGGCAAAATGGTCGGCCAGGAAGACGGCCAGCCAGCCCTTGGCGCCATCGCCCAGCAAGGTCATGACGGCGGCGCCCTTGTTGCCGCTGCGCAGCACGTTGGTGGCGCCCGGATTCTTCGAGCCATAGGTGCGCGGATCGGCAATGCCGTAGACCTTGCTCATCACCACGGCAAACGATATCGAGCCGAGCAAGTAAGCGGCCACTGTCATTGCCACGGTTGTGATTACTGGATTCATTTCTTCCCTTTGTTGTATTTTTCACAGCAGCATAAGGCTGGCGCAGCAGAATATACACCAGCGCCCAGCCCAAGGACAGGGCGGCGCCCGGTTTTCTTGGAGTCTATCCCGTAGCGAGCGTCTTCTGCTGGCAGCGTATCAGGAGCGCGGACCAGGCGTGAGGAGGACGCGTGGCGAGCCACGCGACGACGATCAACGCAGTCCCCGCTTCTGAGGGGCGGCAGCAGGGGAGGTATTCATCTGCTGGGATAGGCTCTTAGTCTGCCAGGGCGCACTGCACCGGCTTGGCCTGGAGCAAGTCGAGCAATACCTGCGGCGCCAGCGAGACGAGGAAACCGCGCCGCCCGCCATTGATATAGATACGCTCGAGCGCCAGGATGGATTGCTCCACGTACACGGGCATGGCCTTCCTGGTGCCGAACGGCGAGGTGCCGCCGATCAGGTAACCGGAATGGCGCTGCGCCACTTCGGGCTTGCACGGCTCGACGGACTTGCAGCCGATGCCACGCGCCAGGTTCTTGGTCGACACCTTGCAATCGCCATGCATGAGCACGATCATCGGCCGCGCCGCCTCGTCCTGCATCACGAGGGTCTTGATCACCGCATGCTCGGGCACGTTCAGCTCGCGCGCCGAGACGCTGGTGCCGCCGTGCTCTTCGTACGGATACGGGTGTTCATCGAAGGAAACCTGATGCTTGCGCAGCATCTGCGTCGCCTGGGTTTCGGAAATATGCTCTTTTTTAGCCATGCGTGATACGCTGATCGTTCAGTGAGGAGTGCTAATTATGCAGGAAGAAATCCGCTTTGCCACATTCAATGTCTGCAACCTTGCCCCTGCCGGGGAGAAATTGTATGACAACCTGGAACCGTTGAGCCCGGCCCAATACGAGGCCAAGGCGCAGTGGACGGCGCGGCAGATCGACCTGCTCGATGCCGACGTGATCGGTTTCCAGGAAATCTTCTCGCAGGCGGCCCTGCGCGACGTGCTGTCGCGCACGCGCCACTACCGCGAAGCGGTGCTGGCCGGCTACGATGCGGTGGATGCCAGCGGCCGCATGCTGCCCACGGTGGCGCTCGTCTCGCGGCTGCCGCTGGCCGGCCCCGGTGTTGCCTATGCGAACTTTCCCGCCGGCATCACCTTACCGGCCGATGGCCAGGGCGCGGATGCGGACCCGTGCCGCTTTGCCCGCGCGCCCCTGCATGTGCAGCTCGTCTTGCCTGGCGGACAACTGACCGACGTGGTCGTCGTGCATCTGAAATCGCGCCGGCCCGACTACCGCCCCGACGACGCCGGCGACGCGCTGGCGTATGCGCTGGCCAACCTGCGTTCGCTGCAGCGGCGCGGCGCGGAAGCCGTGGCCCTGCGCGTGCTGGTGAGCGAACTGGGCCAAAGCGGCCGTCCGCGTATCGTGCTGGGCGACTTCAACGACATCGCCAATGCCGTCACCACGGCCATCGTCATGGGTGCCGGCGCGCCGTGCGAAGCGGCCGGCCACCTGCCCGAGATGCGCGCGCGCCTGTACGACTGCAACGCCATCCAGCTGCGCCAGGATTACCTGCGCCACGTGGGCTACACGAATATCCACGACAGCGCCTACATGACGATCGACCACATCCTCGTTTCCGAACACTTCCACCCCGCCTCGCCGCGCGCCATCGGCGCCGTGCTCGACGTGATCTACCTGAACGACCATTTGCTGCTGGGCTTGCCGCCCGCGTCCGACCATGGCCAGGTCGTGGCGCGCATCAAGCTGCTGGGAAACATTCACTGATGCCATAACTAATGCAACAGCGCCGCCAGCGCGCTGCCCTCGACTTGCGCGCCGGCATGGCGTCCCTGGTACTGCTGGCAGCCCTGCGCCTGCAGGTAGGCCAGCTGCTGCGCCGTTTCCACGCCTTCCGCGATCACCGTCAGCTGCAGTTCGCGCGCCATGGCGATGATGGTGGCGGCCACGGCGGTATCGGACTCGCCAGCCGCGCCGTCCGCGCCGGGCAGGAACGAGGGATCGATCTTCAGCTTGTCCACCGGGTAATGGCGCAGATTGGCCAGGCGCGAATAGCCGGTGCCGAAGTCGTCGATGGCCAGCCGCACGCCCAGCGCGCGCAGCTGCGCCAGCACGCCGGCCAGGCGCGCGCCGCCCTTCATCAGCAGCGACTCCGTCACTTCCAGTTCCAGCCAGGCGGCCGGCAAGCCCGACGCCGCCAGCGCTTCCTGTACGCTGTGCACTAAATTATTGTGCAGGCATTGCGCCGCCGACAGATTCACGGAGACGCGCCACGCCTGGCCCGCGTCGTGCCAGGCGCGCGCGCGCAGGCAGGCGTGGCGCAGCACCCAGTTGCCGATCGACACCATCAAGCCGCATTCCTCGGCCACGGCGAGGAAGCGCTCGGGCGGCAGCACGCCCAGCTGCGGGTGGTGCCAGCGCAACAGGGCTTCCGCCCCCACGATCTGGCCGCTGGCGACATCGAGGGCGGGCTGGAATTCCAGCGCAAACTCGTCGCTGCCCAGCGCCGCGCGCAAGCCCTGTTCGAGGCTGGCCCGCTCGAGGATTTGCGCATTCATTTCCGCATTGAAAAACTGGAAATTATTGCGTCCGCTTTCCTTGGCGTGGTACATGGCGATGTCGGCGTTGTGCACCAGCGTGTCGATGCTGTCGCCATCGCTGGGAAAGATGGCCACGCCGATCGACACCGACACCTGCAACTCATACTCGCCCAACTGGTAGACCTGGGTCACGGCTTGCAGCAGGCTGGCCGCCACGTGCGCCGCCTGGTCGATGCCGCCCACCTCGGCCAGGATGATGACGAATTCGTCGCCGCCATGGCGGCTGACCGTGTCGACGCCGCGCACGCAGCGCACGAGGCGCCGCGCCACCTCCTTGAGCAGCAGGTCGCCCACGTGATGGCCCATGCTGTCGTTGATGTGCTTGAAGTGGTCGAGGTCCAGGTACAGGATGGCCAGCATGCTCAGCTTGCGCCGCGCGGCCGCCAGCGCCAGCGACAGCCGGTCCAGCAGCAGCACCCGGTTCGGCAGGTCGGTGAGGAAATCGTGCTCGGCCAGGTGGCGCGTGTGCTCCTCGGTTTTCTTGCGCTCGCTGATGTCGCTGAGGATGGCCATGTAGTTGCTGAGCTGCCCCTGCGTATCGCGGATGGCCGTCAGCGACAGCCAGGCCGGGTAGCGCTGCCCCTCCTTGCGCTGGGCCAGGATGTCGCCCTGCCAATAGCCATTCGTATCGACCTCTTCCCACACGTGGGCAAAGAACGCCAGTTCGTCCGGTTCGGCGCGGTGCATGGCAAACGGCTTGCCCAGCATGTCGTCCAGGCTGAAGCCACTGATCTCGCTGTACGCGGGATTCATGCTGACAACGCGTTGCTGCGGGTCCATCACGACGATCGCTTCCCGTGCGTGCTCGACCACCTGCGCCGACAGGTACAGGGCCCGCTCGGCCAGTTTTCGGGAAGAAATATCGCGGATCACGGCATAGAACAGATAGGTATGGTCGAGCGTGACGGAAGTGAGCAGCACTTCGCCCCAGAACAATTCCCCAAGGCAAGTTTGATACTGCCAGTCATAGCGCCAGTTGCCGTGGGCATGGGCCTGCGCCGCCAGTTGCGTGCCGCGCAGGGACGACAAGGCGCCATCGGGCTGGCGCAAGGGCGAGAAATCGCTGAGACGCCGTCCCAGCAGGCGTGGCCGCTCCTCGCATTGAAACAGGGCGATGGCGGCCGGGTTGGCTTCGGCGATATGCTCGTCGCGCAGCAGCACGATGGCGTCGGCCGACTTGTCGTACAACTGGCGGAAATTATCCCCCATCAGCAACAGCGCGCCCTGCCCCGCGCCATCCTGGCCGCTGGCCGTGATGTCGACATCGATGCACACCACTTGCCGCACGCGCCCGGCCACGATGACGGGAAACGCGGTGGAACAGATGCAGCGCGGCGCCACCCCGTTGCTACCGAGACGCCACAGGCGGGCCGTGCGCGCCTTGCCGCTATGCCAGACGGCGTCCAGTTCGGCATGGCCATCGGCATCCTGGCCGGCGCCTTCCGGCATGGCCGTGGCCACGCTGCTCCACGGCTGGCCCAGGGCCAGCGCGGCCGGCACCCCATACAGGCGCGCCGCGCCCGCGCTCCAGTAGCGCACGGTGCCATCGCGGTCGATGCCGCGCACGGCCATGCCGGGCGCCTGCTCGACGGCGGCAACGGCGATGGACAGCAAGTCCAGCGCCTTGCCGGCCGCTCCCGTGTCCGGTGCGGCAGCGGCCAGCAAACGGCCCGGCGACGGGACGGCTCCGACAATCCGTTCAGACATCAGGCCCCCCGTTGCGCGGCCGTGCCGCAACCGGCGGGCGCCCTGGCCTGTCCGGTGGCACAACCATCATGGCCATTCTTGCGCGCCGGCGAATCGGCTCATTGAGGATGCTCAAGCATCGTGGCATGCCGCTGCCGGCGCCGCCGCCGCGCCCGGTGCCTCTGGCGCCCGTTTTCTGCATTTCATCCCCGTTTTTGTGCAATCTGTCGCACGGCGATGGCGGGCGCACTTGTATCTTCATAAAGTAGCAACATGCGTATCGCCGTGAACGACCGCAGCGGCAGGCGTGCTGCCTGCGGCCGCCACGGCGATACGCTACCCGAATTCCCCCGGCCCGCCGCAGGCCGGCCGCAACGAGACCTGGCGCCCGACCCTTGCGCCGCCTCCATACGAAAACACCATGAAAAACGAGACTTTGCCACCGGCCTCCCCCCTTGCAGCCCCGCGTCGTCGCCGCTGGCGCGCCCCCGTGCTGATCCTGGTCGTGCTGGGCCTGGCCGGCGGCGGCTGGACCGTGATGCAAACGAGACAACAAGCGGCCAAGGCGGCCGAGTTGCAGGCGAGCAAGAAAAAACAACAGGACAAGACGCCCGTGCACGAACTGGCGCAGGGCGACGTGGCCGCCATCGATGCGCGCGCGCTCGCCGTGAGCTTGCCCCTGTCGGGTTCGCTGGCGCCGCTGACGCAAGCCACCATCAAGGCCAAGGTTTCCGGCGTGATCCACGAAACCACCTTGCAGGAGGGCCAGAGCGTGGCCGCCGGGCAAATTCTCGTGCGCCTGGACGCGGCCGACCAGCGCGCCCGCCTGACGCAACAGCAAGCCATGCTCGACGAAGCGCAGGCGCGCCTGTCGATGGCAGCCAAGAACGAAAACAATAGCCAGGCCCTGCTCAAGCAGAAATACATTTCGCAGACGGCTTACGACACGACGCAGAATTCCGTCGACCTGGCGCGCGCCGGCGTCAAATCCAACGCCGCCATGGTCGACATCGCCCGCATCGCGCTGGCCGACACGGTGATCCGCGCGCCCATGGCCGGCATCGTCAGCAAGCGCCACGTGCAGGCCGGCGAAAAGGTCTCGCCCGACATGCCCGTCTACACCATCGTCAACCTGGCGCAGCTGACCCTGGAAGCGCCCGTGCCCAGCGCGGAAATCCCGCGCATCAAGCTGGGCCAGGACGTGCACTTCAAGGTCGACGGCTTCGGCGCGCGCGACTTCGCCGGCAAGGTCACGCGCATCAACCCCACCACCGAGAGCGGCTCGCGCGCCATGCTCGTCTACATCGCCGTCGACAATGGCGATGGCGCGCTGCGCGGCGGCATGTTCGCCAAGGGCAGCATCGTCACCGAACGCTCATCCGTGGCGCCGCTGGTGCCGCTGGCGGCCGTACGCAATGAAAAGCAGGGCCCGGTCGTGTATGCGCTGGTCAACAACAAGGTGGTCGCCCAACCCGTCACCCTGGGCCTGCGCAACGAGGATGAAGGCTATGCGGAAGTGACGTCGGGCCTGGTGCCGGGCGCGAAAGTCATCGTCGCCAGGCTCGATGGCGTGAAACCGGGCCACGGCGTGACCTTTGCCGGGGCGCCCGCCGCGCCCGCCGCACAGCCGGCCGTGCTGGCGCGGAAGGATTAAGCCATGTGGATGACCAAAGTCAGCATACAGAACCCCGTCTTCGCCACCATGGTCATGGTGGCGCTGGTGGTGCTGGGCGTGTTTTCCTACCGCGGCCTAGGCGTGGAAAGCATGCCCAGCGTGCAGTTCCCGTTCGCCGCCATTGAAGTGAACTACCCGGGCGCCTCGCCCGAAGCCGTGGAAAACGACATCACGCGCCCCATCGAGGACGCCGTCAACACCGTCAGCGGCATCAAGACCATCCGCGCCAACTCGTGGGAAGGACGCGCCGGCGTCTACCTGGAATTCGAGCTGTCGACGAATATGGACAAGGCCATGCAGGACTTGCGCGACAAGGTGGCGCTGGTGCGCCCGCGCTTCCCGAAGGAAGCCAAGGACCCGTTCATCGCGCGCGCCGAAGGCGACAATGAGCGCCCCATCGCCACCATCGTGCTGACCTCCACCGGGCATGACCTGCGTTCGCTGTCGACCATGACGGAGCAGATCATCAGCAAGCGCTTCCAGGGCGTGGCCGGCGTGGGGCAAGTCAAGCTGCGCGGCCTGCGCGCGCGCCAGATCCTCATCAGCATGAAGCCGATCGAACTCAATGCCCAGGGCATCGGCGTCGATGAAGTGATCCGCGCCATCCAGGCCACGAATACCAATTTGCCGGCCGGCTCCATCAGCCATGGCGCGGCCGAACAGCTGGTGCGCGTGGAAGGCAAGATCAAGGATGCGCGCGAATTCGGCAAGATCATCGTGGCGCGCCGCGCCAGCGGTCCCGTCTACCTGGACCAGGTGGCCAGCGTCGTCGACGGCGAGCAGGAAGAACTGTCGATCTCGCGCATGAACGGCCAGCAGGCCGTGACCATGGAAATCACCAAGGTGCAGGACGCCAACGTGGTGGAAGTGGGCACCGGCATCCTGAAAGTGGCGGCCGACCTGCAAAAGACGCTGCCGCCCGATATCACCCTGCGCGTGCTGGACGACGAATCGGAACGCGTGCAAAGCCAGCTCAATAACGTCAAGCGCACCATCATCGAAGGCGCCGTGCTGACCATGGTGATCGTCTTCCTGTTCCTGCACTCGTGGCGCTCGACCATCATCACCGGATTGACCCTGCCGATCTCCGTGCTGGCCAGCTTCATCGCCATGAAGGCCTTCGGCTTCACCCTGAACTTCCTGACGCTGATGGCGCTGTCGCTGTGCATCGGCCTGCTGATCGACGACGCCATCGTCGTGCGCGAAAACATCGTGCGCCACCTGGGCATGGGCAAGAGCCACTACAAGGCGGCCAACGACGGTACCAATGAAATCGGCCTGGCAGTGATGGCCACCACGTTTGCCATCGTCGCCGTGTTCGTGCCGGTGGCTTTCATGGACGGCATCATCGGCCGCTTCTTCCTGCAGTTCGGCATAACCGTGGCCGTCGCCGTGCTGGTGTCGCTGTTCGTCAGCTTCACGCTCGACCCGATGCTGTCGTCCGTCTGGCGCGACCCCGTCAAGGACCGCTTCAAGTATGCGCCATGGCTGGGCCGCTTCATGGCCTGGATCGAGACCGGCATCGACCGCCTGCACGTCTGGTATGGCAAGGTGCTCGGCATCGCCCTGCGCTGGCGCAAGACCACGCTGGCCACGGCCGTGGCCCTGTTCGCGGGCAGCCTGATGCTCGTGCCGATGATAGGCGGCGAGATGTTCCCCGAGACGGACCAGGGCTGGGTCAACCTGCGCTTCAAGACGCCCGTCGGCTCCAGCCTCGAATACACGGATTCCAAGGTGCGCCAGGTGGAAGCGGCCCTGAAGGAATTTCCCGAAATCGACAGCCTGGTGGCCAATATCGGCACGCCCGATGGACGCAATGCGGCCGAAGTCAACCTGAAGCTGACGGACATCAAGACGCACAAGCGCCGCTCGCAGCAGGAACTGGAAAGGCTGATCCGCGAACGCCTGGCGCCGATCGCCGGAATTACCCTGTCCGTCGGCAACCGCCCCATCTTCATCGCCATCCTCGGCACGGACGAGGGCAAGCTCGATGAAGTGGCGCACCGCCTGATGGACAAGATGCGCACCATCAAGGGCCTGGCCGACATGGAATACAGCCAGGAAGGCGCCAATCCGTCGACCACGGTGAAGATCAATAACGAACTGGCCAGCGACCTGGGATTGTCGGTGCAGCAGATCGGCGCCGCCCTGCGCCCGTTCGTGGCGGGCGACACGGTCAGCCACTGGCTGGCGTCCGACGGGCAGAACTACGACGTCAACGTGCAGCTGCCCAAGTCGGGCCGGCAGAAGGTGGCCGATCTGGCCGACCTGTCGCTGGCGTCCAGCAAGCTCGATGCGAACGGCAAGCCGGTGATGATCCCGCTGCGCCAGGTGGTGGAATTCGTGCCGTCGTCCAGCCCGCAAGTGCTGAAGCGCCAGGCCTTGCAGCGCCGCGTGGCCATCTATGCCGGCGTGCAGGGCCGTCCTGCCGGCGACGTCGACGCCGACGTGCAGAAAGCCATCAAGTCGATCGACCTGCCGCCCGGCGTGCGTTTCGACGTGGCCGGCAATGCGCAGCAGATGGCCGAAACCATGGGCGGCGCGATGATGGCGCTGGGTATCGCCGTGATCTTCATCTACCTGGTGCTGGCGTCGCAGTTCGGCAGCTTCCTGCAGCCGGTCGCCATCATGGTGTCGCTGCCGCTCTCCCTGATCGGCGTGCTGCTGGCCCTCCTGATCACGGGCAGCACCCTGAACATCTTCTCCGTGATCGGCTTCATCATGCTGATGGGCCTGGTCACCAAGAATGCGATCCTGCTGGTGGACTTCACCAACCAGCGCCAGCGCGAAGGCCTGGGCCAGTTCGCCGCGCTGATGGAAGCGGGCCAGGTACGCCTGCGCCCCATCCTGATGACGACCCTGGCGATGGTCTTCGGCATGCTGCCGATGGCCATCGGCATGGGCGACGGCGGCGAATCGCAGGCGCCGATGGGGCGCGCCGTCATCGGCGGCGTCATCACCTCGACGCTATTGACGCTGGTGGTGGTGCCCGTCGCCTACACCTACCTCGACAGCCTGGGCAAGCGCGCCGCGCGCTTCTTCGGCGGCGGCGACGCGCATGCGCACACGGATGCGCATGCCGACGACGCCAAGGCGCCCGCCGGCGCCGCCCACTGACCTTCCTGCCGGTCGCCTTCACCGTCCCCGCATTGGCGGGGACGACGCGGCGGTTTCCTGAAGAGAGCTTCAGTTGACCAAAACGCCCCCACTGGCTAGACTGTCCCCGTTATCAATTGCATGGAGTGACTCGTGGGTGCTTGTTCCAGTGACAGTAGTCGATTGACCATCGGCGATCGGCCTTAGGCAAGACGCGCGCATTCCGCCCGCCCTGCCCTCGGCAAGGTGCGGTTTTACCAGCGGCGAGTCACCCTCGCCGCCACTTCCCTCCTCATCGTTCCACCGTTATCGCCTGCTGCCCCCTTTTCGGGCGGATTGACTTCGCCTGTGCACTCGCCTGTTCCTCCCCAGCCGGGAGAAACTGATGGTGGTATTTGACTTTGCGCTGCGCGTTGCCGCGGCATTGACCCTGGGCGCCATGATCGGCGCCGAACGCCAGCTGCGCCAGCGCATGGCGGGCCTGCGCACGAATGCGCTGGTGTCCGTCGGCGCCTCGCTGTTCGTGATGGTTTCCGTGCTCGAAGGCGATGCCTCTGGCCACATGCGCATCGCCGCGCAGGTGGTGTCGGGCATCGGCTTTCTGGGTGCCGGCGTCATCATGCGCGAGGGCATGACGGTGCGCGGTCTGAACACGGCCGCCACGCTGTGGTGCTCGGCCGCCATCGGCATCCTGTGCGGCCTGGGGTTTGCCCTCGAAGCGGCCATCGGCACGGCGTTTGTGCTGATCGCCAACCTGGTGCTGCGTCACCTGGCCCAGCGCATCAACGCGCACGGCAGCGCGGCCGGCATCGAGACGGAAAGCATCTACCGCGTCACGGCCGTGTGCGAGGCGGAGCAGGAAGTCCAGGTGCGCAACCTGATGCTGCGCATGATCAGCGGCATGCCGGCGCTGATGCTGCAATCCTTGCACAGCGAGGATGCGCCGCAGGCCGGGCGCATCGAAGTGCGCGCCGACCTGCTCACGCCCCTGTCCAGCCTGGGCTTGCTGGAGCAGATCGTCAGCCAGGTCAGCCTGGAAGGCAGCGTCTCGGCCGTGCGCTGGGCGCTGGTCAACAACGCGGAATTTGTCGCCGAACGGGGAGTGTGATGATGAAAAAATTCTTCCATTGGTTTGCCCGGCGCGCGCCTGTCGTGGCCACCTACCGCCTGACCGTCACCTGCCCCGCGGCGCAGGCCGACCACGTGGTGCGCCTGCTGCTGGCCGAACTGAAAGGCGCGGGCCTGGCGCCGTCGCAGGTCCTGCGCAGCTGGGACGCGGGCAGGCAGATGGTGCGGCTGATCGCCATGGTGCTGTGCCAGGCCGTGCAGCGCGCCGTGCTGGTGCGCTTCGTCAACCGCGCGGGCGCCTGGCCGCAGGTGCGGCAAGTGCGCTGGGAAGGTGTGGCGGCCTCAGCCTGATGCGGGCAGGCGCATGGTAAACAGGGCGCCGCCGCCGGCGCGGTTCTGCGCCTCGATGCGCCCGCCATACGCATGCACGATGGCTTGCGACAGGGCCAGGCCGAGGCCGAAACCGGGCGCCTCGCCCGCGCGCGCCTGCGCGCCACGGTAAAAGCGTTCGAACAGATGCGGCAAGTCTTCCACGCCGATGCCCGGTCCCGCATCGGCCACGCTGACCAGCACGTCGCCACCGTCGCGCGACACCTGCAGGGTAATGACGCTGTCGGGTGGCGAAAACTTCACGGCGTTGTCGAGCAGATTGGCCAGCACCAGGTCGACGGGGCCGGCCGCCACGCGCGCGTGCACGGGCGCGCCATCGTCGAGCGCGAGGCGGATGCCGCGCTGCGCTGCCGCCTTTTCCAGCCGTTGCGCCGCCGCGCGCAGCAGCGGATTGAGGTGCACCGATTCCACCGCATTGCGTTCCTGCCCCGCATCGAGGCGCGTGAGCATCAGCAATTCTTCCACCAGGGTCGTCAGGCGCTGCACTTCGTCGAGGCAGGACGCCAGCGCGTCGACATACTCGGGCGACTCGCGCGGACGGCGCAAGGTGATTTCGATTTCCGTGCGCAGGCGCGACAGGGGCGAACGCAACTCGTGCGAGGCGTCGGCCGTGAAGCGCCGTTGCGCATCGTAGCCGTGTTCCAGGCGGTCCAGCATGGCGTTCAGGGTATCGACCAGGCGGCCGATTTCATCCGGCGTGCCCGGATGCGGCAGGCGCTGGTGCAGGCTGGCCTCGCCGATGGAGCGCGCCTGCAGCACCACGTCGTCGATAGCGCCCAGCACGCGGCGCGTGAGCATCTCGCCGGCCAGTCCCACGGCGGCCAGCAGCGCCAGCGCCATCGCGCCAAACAGCAAGGTGGCCGAGGCCAGCACGTGATTGGCGTCGTCGAGCGAACCGGCCACCTGCACAGACAGGCGCGCGCCGGACGAGGGCACGGGCATCGAGACCATGCGCAGCGGCTCCTCGCCGAACTTGGGCAAGGTTTCAAAAACGGTCTCGCCGGCCGCCAGGCGCGCCAGCAGGGCGGGCGGCGCCGGCAGCCGCGCCGCTTCCAGGTTGCGGCTGCGCGCCAGCACGCGGCCTTCGCCATCGATGATCTGCACCAGGCGGTCGAGCCGCATCAAGGACGGCGGCGCCAGGCCCGGCGCCACCTCGTGCACGCTGACGGGCTGGCGCGGCGCGGCCGGCAGCATTGCCATCTCCGTCTCGCCCAGCGCCAGCAGGGCCGCGTCGAGCTGGCCGTGCACGGCGCGCGACAGGCCCCAGTAGCCGGCCAGCGCGGTGCAGGCGACGATGGCGAGGATGACGGCCAGGTGCACCAGCAGCAGGCGCTTGCGAAAGCTAGCCACCGCTGTTTTCCGCCAGGCGGAAGCCGCGTCCGCGCACCGTGTGGATCAATTGCGGCAGACCCGGCGCATCGACCTTGCCCCGCAGGTTGCGCACGTGGACATCGATCAGGTTATCGATGCCGATCAGGTCCGCCTGCCATATCTGCTCGGCCAGGCGCGCGCGGCTGACCACTTCGCCCGCCTGGCGCAGCAGGATCAATAAAATCGCGTATTCCTTGGGCGTCAGTACCAGCGGCGCGCCGCCCCGCGTCGCCTGGTGGCTGACGGGGTCGAGCGTCAGGTCGGCCAGCGCCAGCACCAGCGGCCGGCTGATGTCGGAGCGGCGCAGCAGCGCGCGGATGCGCGCCAGCAGTTCCTCGAATTCGAAGGGCTTGGTCAGGTAATCGTCGGCGCCCGTGTTCAGACCCGCCACGCGGTCGGCCGTGGCGTCGCGCGCCGTGAGCATCAGCACCGGCGTCTGGATGCCACGCGCGCGCAAGTCGCGGCAGAAATCGATGCCCTGCTTGCCCGGCAACATCCAGTCCAGCACGATCACGTCGTAATCGACGGCGTAGCTTTCCTCCTCGCCCTCTTCCGCGCTGTGCGCCACGTCGACGACGAAGCCTTCCTCCTGCAAGCCGCGCGCCAGCAGGCGCGCTGCCTTGCGGTCGTCTTCCACCAAGAGAATCCTCATGCCTGCCTTTCCCGTCGCGTCGCGCCGCATTTTCCCGCATTCCCCGCATGTTCCGGGGTTTCCATCGCTGCATTTTACCGCGCCGTCGCCTGCCCGCACCGAACCTGAAGAATGATTCAGGCATTCTTGGGCGCTTCTTCAGGACGCCCTTGCTATGCTTTTCCGGCGCTGTTGTGACGCTGCCGTCTTGACGCTGTCCGCGCCACCTGCGCCCCCTCTGATCGCCCGCCTGGGCATGGCATCCACGCATGCCGCTACCACCACCAACAACAAGGAAACACGGGATGAACACGACCACCCACAACGCCCTGGGCGCCTGCTGCGCGCTCGCCGTGGCCCTCAGCTGCTCGGCCCTCGCCGGCTGCGCAAGGCCGACGCCAGCGGCCTCGCCGCCTGTCCCATCGCGCCACCTCGATGATGGCAGCATCGAAGTCGGCAAACTGTCGCCGCTGCGCCAGCGCCTGCAGATCGCCCCCGCGCAGGAACAGGATATCGCCACGCAGACGGACGCGCCGGGCAGCATCGAAGCGATGCCGGAAAAGCTGGTGAAAATCACGCCGCCCCTGGCCGGGCGCATCACGCGCCTGCAGCGCGCGCTGGGCGACAGCGTAAAGGCGGGCGACCCGCTGTTCACGCTCGATTCGGCGGAACTGAGCGCCGCCTATGCGGACGACAGCAAGGCCAGGTCCGCCCTGCTGCAGGCGCGCCAGGAACTGGAGCGCCAGAAAACGCTGTTCGAGGCGCAGATCGCCGCGCGCAAGGAATACGAATCGGCCCAGGCCAGCTATGAGCAGGCCGGCAGCGATGCGCAAGCGAGCGCCGACAAGCTGGCGCAGTACGGCGCCGGCGCGCGCGGTTCGCGCCGCGACTACGTGCTGCGCTCGCCCATTGCCGGCACCGTGATCGCCATGGACGGCGCCCAGGGCGGCTACTGGAACGATATCAACGCGCCCGTCATGACGGTGGCCGACCTGTCCACCGTGTGGCTGTCGGCCAACGTGAGCGAGAAGGACCTGGCGCAGGTGGCCGTGGGACAGCAGGCCCGCATCACGCTCGACGCCTGGCCCGGCAAACACTTCGAGGGCAAGGTCGCCTATGTGGGTGCCGTGCTCGATGCGGAAACGCGCACGGTGAAGGTACGCGTTTCCATCGACAACCGCAGCGGCGCCTTCAAGCCGGGCATGTTCGCCCACGCGGGGTTTGCCGGCGCTTCGCGCCGCGCCATCGTCGTGCCGGCGGCCGCCGTGCTGCAAAGCGGGCTGTCGACGCGGGTGATGGTCGAACGCGGCCCGCTGCGCTTCGAGCCACGCGTGGTGCAGGTCGGCGCCAGCCATGGCGAGCAGGTGGAAATCGTCTCGGGACTCAAGGCGGGCGAACGCATCGTCGTCAAGGAAGGAGTGCTGCTCAATGATTGACCGTTTCATCGCCACCTGCTGCCAGCGGCGCGGCATCGTCTGGCTCGTGCTGCTGTTCGTCACAGCCTACGGCATCTACAGCTGGAAACAGCTGCCCATCGAGGCCTACCCCGACATCGCCGACGTCACTTCGCAGATCGTCACGCAGGTGCCGGGCCTGGGCGCGGAGGAAATCGAGCAGCAGATCACGATACCGCTCGAGCGCGCCCTGCTCGGCACGCCCGGCATGCATGTGCTGCGCACGCGCAGCCTGTTCGCGCTGTCGCTGATCACCGTGGTGTTCGAGGATGGCAGCGACGGCTACTTCACGCGCGAGCGGCTGCAGGAGCGGCTCGCCAGCGTCAACCTGCCGTACGACGCCAAGCCGGGGCTCGATCCCTACACCTCGCCGACGGGCGAAATCTACCGCTACACGCTGGAATCGAAAAGCCGCAGCCTGCGCGAACTGTCCGAACTGCAGTTCTGGACCGTGATACCGCGCCTGCAGCAGGTGCGCGGCGTGGCCGACGTCAGCAATTTCGGCGGACTGACCACGCAATTCATGCTGGAGCTCGATCCCGCAAAACTCGACAGCTACGGTTTCTCGCTGGCGCAGGTCAAGGATGCCATCAACGCCAACAACATCAGCGGCGGCGGCAGCGTCATCGACCGCGGCCAGCAATCGTACGTGGTGCGCGGCGTGGGCCTGCTGCACTCGCTCGACGACATGGGCAACGTCGTCGTCAGCAGCAAGAACGGCGTGCCCGTGCTGGTGAAAGACCTCGGCAAGCTCGCCTACGGCAACGTGGAGCGGCGCGGCATCCTCGGCAAGGACGGCAACCCCGACACCATCGAGGGCATCACCCTGCTGCTGAAGGATTTCAACCCGTCCGAGGCGCTGGCCGGCATCCATGCAGCCGTGGACGACTTGAACGGCAATCTGCTGCCGCAGGACGTGAAGGTCGTGCCCTACCTGGACCGCAGCTCGCTGATCGACGCCACCCTGCACACGGTCGGGTTCACGCTGGGCGAGGGCATGCTGCTCGTCGCCCTGGTGCTGCTGCTGTTCCTGGGCAGCCCGCGCGCGGCCGCCATCGTCGCGCTGACGATCCCGCTGGCGCTGCTGATGGCCTTCATCTTCATGCACCACTTTAAAATTCCCGCCAACCTGCTATCGCTGGGCGCCATCGACTTCGGCATCCTCGTCGACGGTTCGGTGGTGGTGCTGGAAAACATACTGCGCCGCCGCGAACGCGAGGAGCAGCGCCCCCTCGCGCTGCAGGACGCCATCGAAGCCACCCTGCAGGTGGCGCGCCCCATCCTGTTCGGCATGGCCGTCATCATCGCCGCGTATTTGCCCCTGTTCGCCTTCCAGCACATCGAATACAAGCTGTTCTCGCCGATGGCGTATGCGGTCGGCGCGGCGCTCGTGGGCGCACTGGTGGTGGCGCTGGTGCTCATACCGGGCCTGGCCTGGCTGGCCTTCCGCAAGCCGCGCCGCATGTTCCACAACCGCGCGCTGGAAGCGCTGGCGGCGCTGTATGCGCGCTTCCTCGAGCGCATGGTGGGCAGGAAGCGCTGGGTGGCGGCCGTCTGCGCGGGGTCGCTGGCGGCCCTGGCCATCCTGGGCGGCAGCATCGGACGCGATTTCCTGCCCTATCTCGACGAAGGATCGTTATGGCTGCAGGTGCAGATGCCGCCCGGCATCACGCTGGAGAAGGCCTCCGAGATGGCCAGCGAACTGCGCCGCGCCGCGCTGGAGTTCCCGGAAGTGTCGACCATCGTCACGCAGACGGGGCGCAACGACGACGGCACCGACTACTGGACGCCGTCGCACATCGAAGCGAGCGTGGGCCTGCATCCGTATAAAAGCTGGAAATCGGGCATGAGCAAGCAGCAGCTGATCGCCAGAATGAACGAACGCTTCGCGCGCATGCCCGGCTACACGGTGGCCTTCATGCAGCCGATGATCGACGGCGTGCAGGATAAATTGTCGGGCGCGCACAGCGACCTGACGGTGAAAATCTTCGGCAACGACCTCGATGAGGTGCGCCGCATCGCCGGCAAGGTGGCGCACGTATTGAAAGGCGTCCCTGGCGCTTCCGACGTGGCGGTGGATGTGGAGCCGCCGCTGCCCAACCTGAAGGTGGAGCTGGACAGGGCGAAGGCGGCCCGCTACGGCATCAACGCGGCCGACGTGGCCGACCTGATTTCCACCGGCATCGGCGGCGCGCCCATCGGCCAGGTCTACGTGGGCGAAAAAAGCTACGACATCGCCGTGCGCTTCCCGCCCGCCGTGCGCTCCAGCCCGGACGCCATCGCCAGTCTGATGCTGACGGCCGCGAACGGCGCCAGGGTGCCGCTGGCGCAGGTGGCCAGCATCAGCACCACCTCGGGCGAAAGCGTGATCGTGCGCGAAATGGGACGGCGCCACATCATCGTGCGCCTGAATGCCCGCGGACGCGACCTGGCCGGTTTCCTGGCCGAGGCGCGCCCGCTGGTGGCGCAGGCCGTGGCCGGCGAGCACCAGCGCATCGGCGTCGAGTGGGGCGGCCAGTTCGAAAACCTGCAGCGCGCGCAAAGCCGCCTGGCGCTGATCCTGCCGATGACCCTGGGCGCCATGTTCCTGCTGCTGTTTGGCCAGTTCCGCAACCTGCGCCAGCCGGCGCTGGTGCTGCTGGCCGTGCCGCTGGCCATGCTGGGCGGCCTGGCCGCGCTGCACCTGCGCGGCATGACGCTGAATGTATCGAGCGCCGTCGGCTTCATCGCCCTGTTCGGCGTGGCCGTGCTCAATGCCGTGCTGATGCTGGCGCAGATCAACCGCCTGCGCGCCGAGGAAGGAAAAAGCCTGCGCGAGGCCGTGCTCGAAGGCGCGCGCGACCGCATGCGCCCCGTGCTGATGACGGCAACCGTGGCGGCCCTGGGCCTGACGCCGGCCATGCTGGCCACGGGCCTGGGCAGCGACGTGCAGCGCCCGCTGGCCACCGTGGTGGTGGGCGGCCTGGTGACGGCCACGGCCCTGACCCTGCTGCTGTTGCCGGCCCTGTATTACCTGATCGAGGCGTATGTAGCAAAGCGCCGGACGCAAACGGAAGGAAAGACCCATGACACGCATTAACTGGATATTCGCGGGCTTGCTGATCTCGCCCGCGCTGGGCGCCACGCCCCTGACCTTCGAGACCTACCTGACTGCCGTGGAGAGCAGCAGCCTGGAACTGCAGGCGCAGCAGGAGAGCATCGGTTCGGCCAAAGCCGGCATCGGCATTGCCGGCCTGCGTCCCGATCCCGAATTCACGCTGGGCGCCGCGCGCGAGACCGTGCGCGCGCTGCCGCACCGTCCCGTCACCTGGACGCCAGCCATCAGCATGGCCATCGAGACGGGCGGCAAGCGCGCCGCGCGCTTGAAAGCCGCGCACAGCAATGTCGTGCTGGCCGAGGAAACGGTGGCCGGCTTCAGAGACGCCCTGTATGCGACAGCGGCGACGGCGTTCACGGAAGCGTGCCGCACGCGCGACGTCCTGCTGCGCAAGGAGCAGACCATGGCGGCGCTGTCGAAGGTGGTGGCAGCGAATGACGTCAGGCTGAAGTCGGGCGACGTGGGCGGCATCGAGCTGCTGCAGTCGCGCGTGGAACGCGACCAGTTCCAGGCCGAGCTGGAACTGGCGCGCAGCGAGGCGCAAAGCGCCATGCTGAACCTGTCGCCGCCGCTGGGGCGCCAGTTCGGCAGCCTGTTCCCGCAAGCGCAACTGGCCTGCGACTTTGCCGCGTATGCCGGCGGCGACGCCACTGCGCTGGTGCCGCAGGCGCTCAACGCCCGCAGCGACGTGCGCATCGCCCGCGCCACGCTGGACAATCTGCGCGATAGCGCGGCGCTGGTGCGCGCCAACCGCGCCGTCGACCCGACGGTGACGCTGGGCCTCTCGGCCGCGCGCGGCTACCGCGATGGCATCGACGGCAATGGCGATGCCGTCGATGGCGCGCCCCGCTCGCGCGCGCTCTCCGTCTCGCTGGCCATCCCGATCCCGCTGTCGCGGCGCGACAAGGGCGACGTGGTGCAGGCGGAAGCGGGCGTGACGCAGGCGATGCTGGCCTTGCGCCAGGCGGAACTGACAGCGGAGACGCAAGTGCGCACGGCGCAGCTGCAGTGGCGTTCGGCGCAGGAACGGCTGGCGCGCTACCGCGACGGCGTGCTGCAGGACGCGCAAAAGGTGGTGGACGGCATGCGCCTGTCCTACTTCAGCGGCAATGCCTCGCTGCTGGAATGGCTGGCGGCGCAACGCTCGGCCGACGATGCCTGGCAGGGCTACCTGCAGGCGCGCGCCGATGCCGCCATCGCCAGCACGCAGCTGCAACTGGCCATCGGCCAGCGGCCGGCGTTATAGCAAGGGGAGGGTAAAACGCGTGGATGCCGGCGCGGCGATGATGCCGCGCCGGTCATCGGGGACGGGGAATTACTGCGGCTGGGAAGGCGCGTCGCCGTCGGCGGCCGCATCTGCGTCAACCTCGGCGTCGTCCGCTTCCGGCTCATCGCCCTCGGCGCCATCGGCCGGCTTCGGATTGTTTTTCGCTTCCAGCTTGCGCCTGGCTTTTTCCTCGGCTTTCTTCTTCTTTTCCAGCTCTTTTTGCCGTTTTTCGTATTGGAAATTTGTCTTGGCCATTTACTACCTCTTTAGTTTTTAGATGTTACAGATAACCGCATAAGGCACATTATGACGCAGTTGAGCGAAACGCCAAGTTTTTAGCCACGGGGATGATGCTGCGCATGCAGCAGTTTCAGGCGCTCGCGCGCCACATGCGTGTAGATCTGCGTGGTGGAAATATCGGAGTGTCCGAGCAGCAATTGCACGACGCGCAAGTCCGCGCCATGGTTCAGCAAGTGCGTGGCGAACGCATGGCGCAGGGTATGCGGCGACAGCGGCGCCGTGATGCCCGCGCTCAGCGCATGTTTCTTGATCACCACCCAGAACATTTGCCGCGTCATGGCGCCGCCGCGCCGTGTGACGAACAGCGCATCGTCCATCTGGCCATCGAGAATCACGCCGCGCGCCTCCTTCAAGTAGCGCTCTATCCACAAGCGCGCCTGCTCGCCGAACGGCACCAGCCGCGTCTTGCTGCCCTTGCCCGTGATGCGCAGCACGCCGTCGTTCAGGCTCAGCTCCACCGATTTCAAGTCCACCAGCTCCGACACGCGCAAGCCGCTCGCATACATGAGCTCGAGCATGGTGCGCTCGCGCAGGCCCAGCGGCGTGCTGACGTCGGGCGCCGCCAGCAAGGCCTCGACCTGCGCTTCGCTCAGCGTGTGCACGAAACGCGCAGGCTGCTTGGCCGACACCATCTTCAGGCACGGGTCGGCCGCGATATGCCTGTGCCGCAGGGCCAGCTGGTAAAAGCGCTTGAGCACGGACAGGCGCCGGTTCGACGACGTCGCCTTGCTCTCGTCGTGGCGGGCGGCGAAATACGCTTCGATATCGGTCGTGGACACGTCGTACAGGCCGTCGCGTCCGGGCCGCGCCACCTCCAGCCAGCGCGCGAACAATCGCATGTCACGCCGGTAGGCGTCCAGCGAATTTTTCGACAGGCCGTCTTCCAGCCACAGGCTGTCACAGAATTCATCGATCAGGGTGGCGTTGTCGGGCGCCAGCAGGCTGTTCATCATCGGTAGGCTTCCACGCCTTCGTGCGCCAGCAGCCAGCGCTTCACGCCCAGGTGGAATCCCGTGGCGTCGTCGTGGTGGGCAAAGCCGCCCAGGCCGCCCGCGGCCGTGACCCGGTGGCAGGGGATGAGCACGGGATACCAGTTGGCGCCGCAAGCCTGGCCGACGGCGCGCGGCGCCGAGCCGATCAGGCGCGCCACGTCGCCATAGGTGCGCACCTGGCCGCGCGGGATGGCAGCAATCGCCGCCCAGACTCGTTGCTGGAAAGCGCTGCCCAGCTCGGCCAGCGGCAAGTCGAACGGCGCATCGGGATCACGGAAATAGCGCGCCAGCTGCGCGCAAGCCAGTTCGGAGACGGCATCCTGCGGCGCCTTCTCGTCGAAGTGCGGCGGCAGGTAAACCAGTTCGCGCAGCTGGCCACCCTCCGCGCGCACGCCCATGGCGCCGAACGGCGCGGCCACGATGGCGCTGAAGCGCTCACTGCCCTGTTGTTTTTTCATCTGCTGATCATTATTCAAGTGTGGCATATATGCAACCTGCCGGCGCCGGAGACAGCGCCACGGGGATTATGCACCGACTTTAGGCGTGCCGGCGGACGTTTCCACGGCACGAAAAAAAAGCGCACCAGTCGGTGCGCTTCAAATATTGCTTCACGTTCCCGGTCGTTTGGGTCCGCCGGTGCCGGCTTGTGGCCGCAGACAGCTATGACTCAACAACTTCTGTGAAACGTGTGTCTCCTCAATATATCCCCGGTATCAATACCGTTTTTATAGACCACTCCCCCACCAACCTTGTAACCAATTCTGTACCGCAGCCTTGCTACCGGGGCGCATATGCTTATACGTGTTTCCCCGTAAGGCCGCCCATCATAGCGCATTTATTCGGCCGGATCGACTTTTTTTGCACCATGGCGGGGACAGTTATTTTAGTTGTAAATTAAATTCGGCAGCCACAGCGAAATTTGTGGTACGTAGGTAATCAGCACGAGGAAGCCCAGCATCGTCAGCAGCCACGGCATCACGGCCACGGTCAGTTCGGAAATGCCCATCTTCGTGATGCCGGACGCCACGTACAGGTTCAGGCCCACAGGCGGATGGCACATGCCCACCTCCATGTTGACCACGATCAAGATGCCGAAGTGCACGGGGTCGATGCCCAGCTTCATGGCGACAGGGAACAGAATCGGCGCCATGATCAGCACGATCGACGACGGTTCCATGACGTTGCCGGCCAACAACAGCAGCACGTTGACCACCAGCAGGAAGCTGATCACGCCCAGGCCCTTGCCCGTGATCCATTCGGCCATCGCCTGCGGAATGTTTTCGCTGGTCATCAGGAACGAGAACAGCACGGCGTTGGTGATGATGTAGAGCAGCATCGCCGACATGGCGGCCGAATCGAGCAAGACCTTGCCCACCTGCTTGAGCTTCAAGTCCTTGTAGACGAAGACGGCGATGATGAAGGCGTACACGGCAGCCATGGCCGCCGCTTCCGTCGGCGTGAAGGCGCCCGAATAGATGCCGCCCATGACGATGACGATCAGCAGCAGGCCCCAGGCGCTCTTCTTGAAGGTGACGAAGCGCTCTTTCCAGCTGGCTTTCTGCATGCGCGGATAGTTATGCTTGCGCGCCAGGAACCAGGTGGTCAGGCCCAGCAGCATGGCCAGCATCAGGCCGGGAATCACGCCCGCCATGAACAGCTTGCCCACGGACGTGTTGGTGCTGACGGAATACATCACCATCACGATCGATGGCGGTATCAAGATGCCCAGCGCGCCCGAGGTGGTGATGACGCCGGCGCCGAAACCGCGCGGATAACCCTGCCTGACCATGGCGGGCAGGATGATGGAGCCGATCGCCACCACGGTGGCGGGGCTGGAGCCGGAAACGGCGGCAAACAGCGCGCACGCCATCACGCCGGCCAGCGCCAGGCCGCCATGCCAGTGGCCCACCATGGAGCTGGCGAAGTTGATCATGCGCCGCGCCACCCCGCCATGCGTGAGGAAATTGCCCGCCAGGATGAAGAACGGGATGGCCATGATCTCGAATTTCTCGATGCCGGTAAAGATCTTCAGGGCCACCGATTCGATGGGCACGCTGGTCATGGTGAACAGGAAGGTCAGCACCGTCAGGCCCAGCGAGATGGAAATCGGCATGCCGGTCAGCATCAGCGCCAGCAGCAATACAAAAATGATCAGCGCGTTCATGCCTTGGCTCCTTTTTCTTCCGCCGTCAATTCCTCGTCCAGCCCCTCGACATGCGAGTGGTCGTGTTTTGGCAAGGCGCCCGTCTTGATGAAATGCACCATCACCTGCAGGAAGCGGAAGCACATCAGGTAGGAACCGAGCGGCACGGCCAGGTAGACCAGCCACATCGGCACTTCCATGTCGGCCGAGGTCTGGTCCGTGTGGCCGATCGACCACACGAAGCTGGCACCCAGGGTACCCACGACGCCCGTAAACAGGGCGCCGGCGGCCAGGCCGAAGACGATGAAGCGGTCGCGCCAGCGCGGGTTCATGCGGTTGATCAGCACGTCGACGCCCACGTGGATGCCCGTGCGCACGCCATACGCGGCGCCGAACTTGGCCATCCAGACGAACATGTAGATGCACAGCTCCTGGGCCCAGCTGGTATTGATTTGAATCAGGAAATCCTGCACGCCCGGAATGGGCAAGCCCGCCAGGTAGCGGTGCACGACGGCGACGAAAATGATGAAGGTGGCCGCGCCCATCAGGGTCGCGATCAGCCACTCTTCCAGGTGATCCAGAAATTTCATGGTGGACTTTCAAAGAGTGCGGGTGCGCTGGCCCCCGCGCAGGACGCGCCGGGGCCGGTGAGACGGATCGGCAGGCGATGCCCTGCCATCTGCGCCAGGCGGCGCAGAACGCTGAAACCAGCGGCTTACTTCGCGCTTTCCTTGTTGATGGCCGTGATCAAGTCCTTGCCGATGCGCGCTTCCATGGTTTTTTGCACGGGCGCCAGCGCCTTGCGCCACTCGGCCTGCTCCTGCACCGTCAGCGTGTAGATCTGCGTCCTGCCCGCCTTCTTGATGGCCTCGAGGGCCTGGTCATTGTCGCGCTGGGCGATGGCCTTTTCAAACGTGGTCGCCTCGCGCATGGCTTTTTCCAGCTGGCTGCGAATTTCCGGGGGCAAGCCGTCCCAGAATTTCTTGTTGACGATGACGGCATAGCCCAGGTAGCCGTGGTTGGACACGGTCACGTGCTTTTGCACTTCATGCATCTTTTGCGTGTACATATTCGATGGCGGATTTTCCGTGCCGTCGACGACGCCCGTCTGCAGCGCCTGATACACTTCCGAGAAGGCCAGCACCTGCGGATTGGCGCCCAGCGCGCGCATCTGCGCGTCGAGCACCTTCGACGACTGGATGCGCATCTTCAGGCCCTTGAAGTCGGCCGGGTGATGCAGCGGCTTGTTGGCCGACATCACCTTGAAGCCGTTGTCCCAGTAGGCCAGGCCCGTGATACCCTTGGGTTCCAGCTTTTTCAGCAGGCTCTTGCCGATTTCGCCTTCGGTGACGTTATACAGCGCGGTCTTGGTGGGGAAGATATATGGCAGGTCGAACGCCTCGAATTCCTTCACGCCCAGCGGGCCGAACTTGGCCAGCGAGGGCGCCAGCATCTGCACGGCGCCCAGCTGCAGGGCTTCGAGTTCTTCCTTGTCCTTGTACAGCTGGCTGTTCGGGTACAGTTCGACCTTGACCTTGCCATTCGTGGCTTTCTCGGCCAACTGCTTGAAGCGTTCGGCGGCCTGGCCTTTCGGCGTATCGGTCGCCACGACGTGGCTGAACTTGATGACGATGGGCGCCTGGGCGTAGGCGTGCACGCCGGCGGTGGCGCCGATGGCCGCGCACAGCGCGACGAACATGGTTTTCATCTGCATTTCTGTCTCCTGAATGGTTTTTTGAAAAACTTTATTATTTGTCTACTTGGATATTGTGCCAAAGAAACTGCCTCGGCTATTGTGGTTAACCACAATAGCCCGCGCCCGATAAGCCGCTACCCTGCCAGCCATGCCGACTCCCCCCACCCTTGCGCGCCGCTTCAAGCTATCGAGCCCGATGCGCTGGCTGCTGCCCGTCATCCTGCTGCTGCTGTTCCTCTCCATCCTGTTCTGGCTGCCATGGCAGGCACGCCAGATGGAGAGCAACGAACGCCAGGAACAGCTGATCGCCGACACGCTGTGGGTCGAGCAGACCATCCGCTTCCAGCTGGCGCGCAACGAGGAAAGCCTGTTCAACCTGGGCACCGACATCGCCAGCGGCGCCCTCGGCGCGGAAAAAGTCCATGAACGGCTGCAGCAGATGCTGCGCAACGGGCGCGAACTGCAGCGCGTGCTGTGGCTCGACACCGGCGGCAAGGTGCTGGCCACCAGCGACAACAGCCTGCCGCACGAGCTGGCCTTTTCGCCGGCCTCGCTGACGGCCGGCGACAATGCGCGCCGCCTGCACCGGGGCCAGTACGCCCAGCCCTCGCAGCAGAGCGGCTTCCCCGACGCGCCGCCCGGCGCCATGCTGATGGATTACCACCAGCCCCTGTTCGATGGCCAGCGCTACGTGGGCAGCCTGGTGGCCACCTACCAGATCGGCAGCCTGCTCGATGAAATGGTGCCATGGTGGTTCGCCCAGGATAACCAGATTTCGCTGATCGACCGCGACGACAAGGTGCTGGCGCGGCGCGCCGCCGCCGGTCCCGGCCACGGCGTGTACACGCACAAGCGCGCGCTCGACGTGCCGGGCGCCACCATCACGCTGTTTACCGACAGCGTGAAAAGCCAGCCCAAGCTGCTGCCCAACTTGCTGGTCGGCTCCGTCATCGCCCTCTCGCTGGGTCTGATATGGAGCTTGCTGGCCCTGTGGCGGCATATCTCGCGCCGCCTGATGGCCGAAGGCGCGCTGCGCCAGCAGATGCTGTTTCGCACGGCGATGGAAAACTCGCTGGTGACGGGCATGCGCGCGCGCGACCTGGAAGGACGCGTCACCTATGTCAATCCCGCGTTTTGCCAGATCGTCGGCTATCCGCCCGAGGAAATCCTGGGGCGCTTGCCGCCCATGCCCTACTGGGTGCCCGAGGCGCTGGAAGAATACCAGCAGCGCTTCGTCAAGGCGCTGGCCGGCAATCCCACGCCGCAGTTCGAAACCTATTTCCAGCGCCCCGACGGCACCCGCGTGCCGGTGCTGATCTTCGAGGCGCCGCTGGTGGACAAGCACGGCCAGCAGACGGGCTGGATGGGCTCCGTGCTCGACATCTCGGACCGCAAGCGCGTCGAGGAACTGAACCGCCAGCAGCAGGAAAAACTGCAGACAAGCTCGCGCCTGGCCACCATGGGCGAACTGGCGTCGATGCTGGCGCATGAACTGAACCAGCCGCTGGCGGCCATCTCCAGCTACACCACGGGCGCGCTGAACCTGATACGGCGCGCCATCGACAGCGGCGCGCCCGTCGACCCGGCCACCCTGAAGCCGGCGCTGGAGCACGCGGGCGCGCAGGCGCAGCGGGCCGGCCAGATCATCCGCAGCGTGCACGATTTCGTGCGCAAGAGCGAGCCACAGCGCCAGGATATCGCCATCCGCACCCTGATCGACGGCATCCGCGCGCTGATCGACCTGCAGGCGCGCAAATACTATGTGACCATCCAGGAAGAGATACCTGCCGACCTGCCGCTGCTGCGCGCCGATCCCGTGATGATCGAGCAAGTACTGCTGAACCTGACACGCAACGCCATCGAGGCGATGCAGGATGCGGCGCCGGGACGGCGTATCATGCGCCTGCGGGCCAGCCACGACGCGCAGCAGGACATGGTGACGGTGGACGTGATCGACCACGGCCACGGCATCCCGCAGGACGTGGCCGAACGGCTGTTTTCGCCCTTCTTCTCGACCAAGGCCGAGGGCATGGGCATGGGGCTGAACATCTGCCGCACCGCCATCGAATTTCACGGCGGCGCGCTGACCTTCAGCGCCAACCCCGCTGGCGGTACCATCTTTACATTCAGCGTGCCGGCCGTGCCGCGCGCGCCGCACTAACCGATAACGACGATAACAGAAAGCCGGAGACACCATGCTGCATATCATTGATGACGAAGAAGTCGTACGCGACTCCCTGTCCTGGCTGGCCGCCTCGCGCAGCATCGAGGCGCGCAGCTACGCCAGCGCGCAGCAATTCCTCGACAGCCTCGATGGCAGCTTCGACGCCGGCGGCGACTGCGTGCTGCTCGACGTGCGCATGCCCGACATGAACGGCATCGCCCTGTTCGACCAGCTGGTCAAGCGCGACCTGACGGCGCGCCTGCCCGTGATTTTCCTCACCGGCCACGGCGACGTGCCGATGGCCGTCGACAGCCTGAAACGCGGCGCCTTCGATTTCTTTGAAAAGCCGTTCAACGACAACGACCTGATGGACCGCGTGCAGCAAGGCCTGGCCAACTCGCGCCAGGCCGGCGAACTGGCCGCCGTGCACGCGCGCCTGGCCACCCTGTCGACGCGCGAACGCGAAGTGCTGGACCTGATTTTGGCGGGCAAGATGAACAAGGTGGTGGCCGACAAGCTGGGCATCAGCATGCGCACCGTGGAAGTCCACCGCGCGCATATCTTCGACAAGATGCAGGTCAAGACGGCGGTGGAGCTGGCGGGGTTGTTGAAGTAATGCAGCAGTGTTGGATTACGCGGCGCTGGCGCGCCGCCAATCCAACCTACATTGCAATGTAGGTCGGGTAGGTCGGGTTAGCGCGCAGCGCGTAACCCGACAGCACCACCAGCGTTACTCGTCGTGATGTTCATGGTGCTCCGCCGCCCCATGCTTCCAGTAGCTGGCCGCATGCAGATGCTGCTTCGGCACGCCGGCTTCAATGAAATGCCCGCGCAAGCCCTGTACCTGTGCATGCTCGCACGCCACCCACACGTAGCCGTCGCCGTCCTGCGGCAAGACCACTTTCGCCAGTTCCGCCAGCAGCAAGGCACCGCTGCGGCCATTGCGCGCTACCCAGCGCACGTCCAGCTGCGCGGCGCTGTCGAGCGCGATCTGCTCGCCGTCCTCGACGATTTCGATCACGGCAATCGCGCGTGCCGTGGCTGGCAACTGCTCGAGGCGGCGGGCGATGGCCGGCAAGGCCGTCTGGTCGCCCACCAGCACATACCAGTCGAAATCGGGCGGCACCAGCATCGAGCCGCGCGGTCCGCCCACGCCCAGGGTCTGTCCGGGCACGGCTTGTGCCGCCCAGGTGGCTGCGGGACCGTCGCCATGCAGCACGAAGTCGATCTCCAGCTCGCGCCGCGCGGCGTCATAGCGGCGCGGCGTGTAGTTGCGGGCGATGGGACGCGCCCCTTCCGCGTACTGGACGGGATTCGGGCCATTGCCCAGCACGGGAAAGACGGGCGCAGCTTCGCCCGGGGCGGGGAAGAACAGTTTCACGTGGTCGTCGTGCGCGGGCGAGACAAAGCCGTCAAGATCGTCGCCGGCCAGGGTGATGCGGCGCATGTGCGGCGTCAGCTGCTCGGTGCGCACGACGGTGAGCACGCGCAGTTTCAAGTCGTGCCGCACGCGTTCGGTGGTCCGCAGGCGTTGCGGTGCGGGTGTTGCCGATGAGGTATTCGTCATGTTCGGTTCCTTGTCAAAGTGGATTCATTGACCATCGACGATGGCATTCGCTGCCTGCTCCAGCACGGCGGCCACGCGTTCGGCTTCCGCGTCCGTCCAGTTGGTCTTGTTCAGCAGCAGCGCATGCTTGAGGGTGTGCATGCCCTGGCGCACGCGCTCGGGCAAGGCGTGTTTCGCCTGGATGCGGGCGAACATGTCGAGGCGGGCCAGGATGCCGTCCACCTGGGCGCGGTTTTCCTCGATATAGGCGCGGCCCAGGTCCGTGATGGTGTAGAGCTTCTTGCCGCTGGCGCTTTCACTGGACGTGACGTGGTCCTGTTCTTCGAGCAGGGTCAGGGTCGGGTAGATGGCGCCCGGGCTGGGCGCATAGGCGCCGCCGCAACGCTCTTCGATGGCCTTGATGATTTCATAGCCGTGGCGCGGGCTGATCTCGATCAGCGCCAGCACGATCAGCGGCAGGTCGCCGCGGCCGAAGACGCGCTCGGCCCGTTCGCCGCGCCCGCCCCGGCCACCGGGGCCGCCATGGCCCATGCCATCGCCGCGCTCGTCGAAGCCGCGCGGGCCGCGGCCATGCAGGTAGTATTCGTGGCGGTGTTCGTGGCGATGCTCGCCGCGATGGTGTTCGCCATGGTGGTGCTGGCCGCAATGGGCATGCTGATGGTGATGGCCGCCGTGGCCGTGTTCTGCGTGGTGTGAGTTTCTCATGTTTTCTCTTTAAAGATATATCGTTAGTAGGTATCGCCATTTTATAACGATATATCGATAAGTCAAGGAAAAATTCATGGCGCGGGCGTGCCGGCGTTTGCTATGCTGGGCTCTCCGCCACCAACAAGCCATCGCCATGCCTGAAAAAACCGTCCCGGAAAAGATGTATGTGAAAAATGCGCAGGCGCTGGCCGTGCTCAATGATGGCGGCGAACAGGCGGCGCTGCTGGCGCAGCTGCCGCCCGAGCGCATGGCCAAGGCGGGTGATAACGCCGACTGGATCTTGCTGTTTGCGCGCAGCCGTGCGGAACTGGAACGCCACCTGCCGGCGGCGCAGGCGCGCCTGGCGCCCGGCGGCGCGCTGTGGCTGGCGTACCGCAAAGGGGGAATCAAGGCGGGCAGCGATATCCAGCGCGACGACATCCGCGCCTACGCGCAGGCACTGGGACTCGACAGCGTGGCCATGATCGCCATCGACGCCGACTGGTCGGCGCTGCGCCTGAAGCAGGTTTAGCACACCTCGGCAAACCTGCTGCGCGTCGCGCCTTGCGGCCTGCGATGCCCGCTGCGCCTCCCAGCCACAGATCACTGCCGCCCGCTACGGTTTTGTCAGGCGTTCTTGAACGCAGCTCAGGCGACGCCGTGCAGCACCAGCGCCCATTCGACGTGTTCGCGCACGATGGCCGACGGGTGCTCGCGGCGCGACAGCAGGGCCGCGACGATGTCGGCCTGTCCCCGCACCTTGGCGGCCGCATTGCCCATGCCGACGGCCAGGTTGCGCAGCCAGCGTTCGTGGCCGATGCGACGGATGGCGCTGCCTTCCATGCGGCGGTTGAATTCTTCTTCCGTCCAGGCGAACAGCTCCACCATGCCGGCGCTGCCCAGGCTATGGCGCTCGTCGAAATCGGGCACCACGGCGCGCTGGGCGAACTTGTTCCACGGGCAGACGGTCTGGCAATCGTCGCAGCCATATACCTTGTTGCCGATCAGGGGCCGCATTTCGACGGGAATGGCGCCCTTCAATTCGATGGTCAGGTACGAGATGCAGCGGCGCGCGTCGAGCTGGTGCGGCCCCAGGATCGCTTGCGTCGGGCACACCGTGATGCACGCCGAGCACTGGCCGCAGTGCGGCGTCTCGGGCGCATCCACCGGCAGCGGCACGTCGATGAGGATCTCGCCGAGGAAAAAAAAGGAACCGCCCTGGCGGTTGATCAGCAAGGTGTGCTTACCGCGCCAGCCCAACCCGCCCTTTTGCGCCAGTTCCACTTCCATCACGGGGGCCGAGTCGCTGAAGACGCGGTAGCCGAAGTCGCCGATTTCGCCCTTGATGCGTTCGGCCAGCTGCTGCAGACGCGAGCGCATCACCTTGTGATAATCGCGGCCGCGTGCATACACGGAGATCACGGCCGCCGCGGGATCGGCGTCGCGCGCCGCCTCGCGCTCGCGCCAGTCGGGGCCCAGCGCCGGCGGCAGGTAGTTCATGCGGGCGCTGATGGCGCGCACCGTGCCCGGCACCAGTTCGGCCGGGCGCGCACGCTTCATGCCGTGGCTGGCCATGTATTCCATTTCGCCGTGATACCCTGCATCAAGCCAGGCCTGCAGCCCCGCTTCCATGTGCGACAGGTCCACATCGGCGATGCGCACCTCGGCAAAACCCAGCTCGCGCCCCCATTGCTTGATGGTGCGCGCCAGGGCGGCGAGATCGGTGACGGTGGCGGACATAGGGGACTTTACGGAAAACAGCGGCGGCGCGGGCGGTTACAATGGGAGCAGCCTCCATTTTATGCGATACCGAAGATAATGACCGAACACTTCAAAGCCCACCTCCACGACGAAGCCGGCACCGCCGCTCTGGGCGCCGCGCTGGCGCGCGCGCTGGCGCCAGGCCTGGCGATCTACCTGCACGGCGACCTGGGCGCCGGCAAGACGGCCCTCACGCGCGCGCTGCTGCACGCGGCCGGCCACGCGGGCCACGTGAAAAGCCCCACGTATACCCTGTCCGAACCGTACACGGTGCAACTCGACGGCCAGGCCGTCAACGTCATTCATTTCGACCTGTACCGCATGGGCAGCGCCGAGGAATTCCTCGACGCGGGCTTTCGCGAAGACTTCAATGGCCACAATATCTGCATCGTCGAATGGCCGGAGAAAGCCGAACCGGTCCTGCCGCCGGCGGACCTGAATGTTTATTTGAGCGTTGCGGGTACAGGACGTGATGTAGAATTGCAAGCGTCTTCTGAATTGGGTCTGTCATGCCTTCACCGTCTCAAATTCGCCCCGAACCTTTGATATCCTCGCCCATCACCCGGCGTACGGTGCTCAAGGCCGGCGGCACCCTGCTGTTATCCGTCTTCGCGCCGATGTCGGCGATGGCGGCGCAAATTCTCGCCGTGCGCGTCTGGCCTGCCGAGGATTACACCCGCGTCACGCTGGAAAACGACAGCATCCTGAAAGCGACCCACTTCATCGTCAAGGACCCGGAACGCCTGGTGGTCGACATCGAAGGCCTGGAACTCAATCCCACGCTGAAGGGCCTGGTGGCGAAGATCCAGTCGAACGATCCGTATATCAAGCAGGTGCGCGTGGGCCAGAACCGGCCCAACGTGGTGCGCCTGGTGTTCGACCTGAAAGAGGAAGTCACGCCGCAGCTGTTTACCCTGCCACCGGCAGGTTCGTACAATCACCGCCTGATCTTCGACCTGTACCCCGTGCACGAGCCGGACCTGATCGCGCAGATGATCGAAAAAGGCGACTGGTCCAGCGATCCGGCCAAGCCGCCGATGGCCGGCACGCACACGCCGCCGCCCGCATTGCCGCTGCCCGACAGCGGCAAGCCGCCCGTCGCCGTCGCGCCCGTGGCCCCCATCGTGCCGCCGGTCCCCGATATCCGTCCCGAACAGCGCCCCGAAGCGCGCCCCTTGCCGGGCCAGAAAGTGGTGCGCATGATTACCATCGCGCTCGACCCCGGCCACGGCGGCGAGGATCCTGGCGCCATGGGCAGCAAGGGCAGCCGCGAAAAGGATGTCGTGCTGGCCATCGCCAAGCGCCTGAAAACCAAGCTGGAGCTGCAGCCGAACATGCGCGTCATGCTCACGCGCGACGCCGATTTCTTCGTCCCGCTGGGCATGCGCGTGGAAAAGGCGCGCAAGGTGCAGGCCGACCTGTTCGTCTCGATCCACGCCGATGCGTTCATCCAGCCGACGGCGCGCGGTTCGTCCGTCTTCGTGCTGTCGGAAAAAGGCGCCACCTCGACGGCGGCGCGCTGGCTGGCCAACAAGGAAAACCAGGCCGATTTGATCGGCGGCGTCAACGTGAAGAACCACGACAAGCAGCTGGCCAGCGTGCTGCTCGACCTGTCGACGACGGCACAGATCAACGACAGCATGAAGCTGGGCAAGGCCGTGCTGCGCGAGATCGGCGGCATCAACCGCCTGCACAAGGGCTCCGTCGAACAGGCCGGCTTCGCCGTGCTGAAGGCGCCCGACATTCCCTCCATCCTGATCGAGACGGCCTTCATCTCGAATCCGGAAGAGGAAGCCAAGCTGACCGACAACGGCTACCAGGACCAGATGGCCGACGCCATCGTCACGGGCATCAAGAATTACTTTGCGAAGAATCCGCCGCTGGCGAAAAGCCGCCTGACCTGACATGAAAGCCTAGCATGAGCAAGAGTACCTTTGGCCAGTTGCCGGCCGTGACCATCCGCGCGGCCGACGGAGCGCAGGCGACCGTCACCCTGTACGGCGGCCACCTGGTCTCATGGCGTACCAGCGATGGCCAGGAGCGTTTGTTTTGCAGCCGCGATTCCGCCCTTGACGGCAGCCGCGCCATCCGTGGCGGCGTCCCGGTGATCTTCCCCCAGTTCGGCGCGCGCGGCACGGGCATGCGCCACGGCTTTGCGCGCGTGGCGACCTGGCGGCTGGCCGCCAGCGGCGAAGCCGGTGGCGCCGCGTATGCGGAATTTACCTTGACCCAGTCCGATCTGCCCGAAGCGATCGCCGCCGCCTGGCCGTTCGCCTTCACCCTGCGCCTGCGCGTGGCCGTCAAGGGGCAAGCGCTGGACTTGAGCCTTTCCGTGCAGAACACGGGCGAGCAGGCATTCCCGTTCTCGGCCGCCCTGCATACCTATTTTGCGATTGAACAGCTGGATGCGGCACGCATCGCCGGCCTGCAGCGCGTGCGCTACTCGGACGAGACGCCGCAGGACGCCCTGCAGGCGGAAGAGCTGCTGCAGCTTGCCGACAAGCTGGACCGCATCTATTACCAGCTGCCGGGCGCCCTGACCCTGCAGGCGGGTGCCGCCACCCTGCGCCTGGAGCAGCAGGGCTTTACGGACGCCGTCGTGTGGAACCCGGGCGCGCAGGACGCGGCCGCCCTGCCCGACCTGGCCGACGACGAATACCGGCGCTTCATCTGCATCGAGCCGGCCCTGATCCAGCCCGATACGCTGGCCGCCGGCGCCGGATGGACCGGTCGCCAGCGCCTTGAATTTACATAAGGGTGACTGAAAAAGTCCAGGGCTAGGCGCCTCGCCGAAGGCAGTACGCATGTACGACGAGGCGGGGTAACAACGCCATGGGCTTTTCTCAGGCGCTCTTAATTCGATTCCTTGATGATGCGGCCATTGGCAGGCTGAATCGGCCGCGCATTCAAGGGATACAGGCGGCTGAACAGCGCCATCTGCGCCGGCGACGCCTGCACCGGCTGCTTCATCACCATCCACAGCACGCCCTCGCTGCAGGGCGGCTCCGTCATCGATCCCATGTAGGTGTAGTAATCGCGCCGCGTCGGCAGCATCTCGGCCGGATCAAGCAGGATGGACGGGTGCATGGTCTCGAATTTTTCCAGCGGCAGATTGTTCCACACGGTCTGGATGGTCGCTTGCGGCGCGCCCCGCTCCAGCAGCAAGGCCAGCACGGCCTGCCGCCCTTCCGCATCGCGGTGCACCAGGTGCACCACCATCTCGAACGCCTTGCCGTTGATGCGCTCTTCCGACGGGCGGTGGAAGTGGAATTGCTGCAGCTCGAACATGCGGTTCTGCACCGTGATGTAATTGCCGCCGCTGACACCCACCTGCACCGTGTGGCCGTTGTCGACCACATTGAACGACGACGGGTGGTAATCAAAACTGATCTGCTCGAGTTCGACCTTCATGCCGTCGCGGATATCGATCGGCGACTGGCGGCTGCCATTGCCGCACTTGGCCCAGTCGACATTGATCTTGCTCCAGTTGGCCGGACCGCTCTCGCCCTCGTACGACCAGTGCGTGCCACGCGGCACGGGCGGCGGTGGCGGCGGCGCCGCCTTCACGACGGCCGCGCGCTTGGCACGCGCGGCGGCGCGGGCCGCCTGGGTGGCGCGCATTTCCGCCAGGCGCGCCGCGATGCGTTCGGACAGGTCGACTTCGGCCGCTTCTTCCTTCTCGCGCGCCGTCGGCGCGACGGTGACGGGCGCCTTGGCCTCCTTGCCCTTCACCGATTCGGTCAGGGTTTTCATGGCGGCCGCGCGCGCCGACGCCGACACCGGCGCGCTGGCCGGCGTGGATGCGGCGGCGGTCGCCGGGGCGGGGGCATCTTTGGCGCTTGCCATGGCCGTCATCACGGCAAGGCTGCAAGCTAACAGGGCGCTCAAATGTCGCATGGAAATCCAGAAAGTAAGAATACCCTCTGGTTTACGGCTGGAAAGCAACAAAACTTGAATCAGGACAGGAGCAAAACAGAAGTACCGAAGAGAAAACAGGATCCAGGGCCAGCTGCGGACGGCGCCGCAGCGTGCTTGCCCTGGATCCTTGCGGCAATTACGCCGACTTGCCGACCATGCGCTTGTAGAGCTTCCACATGCCGCCCAGCACCACCGGCACGACGGCGGCGCCCACGCCGATCAGGACGATCAGGGTCAGGTGGTCGCGGATCCACGGGATATTGCCGAAGAAGTAACCGGCCGTCACCAGGCCCACCACCCACAGCAGGGCGCCCGTCACGTTGTACATCTGGAAGCGCGCATGCGTCATGTCGGAAATACCGGCGACGAACGGCGCAAAGGTGCGCACCACCGGCACGAAACGGGCCAGGATGATGGTCTTGCCGCCGTGCTTTTCAAAGAATTCATGCGTACGGCGCATGGCGTCCTTGTTGATCCAGCGGTAATCGTGGGTAAACACCCTTTGCCCGATGGCCTCGCCTATCCAGTAATTGAGCGTGTTGCCCGTGATGGCGGCCGTGACGAGCAGGAAGATCAGCAAGCCCAGGTGCATCTGTCCCGTCGCGCAAAATGCGCCGGCGATAAACAATAAGGTGTCCCCAGGGAAGAAAAACAGCACGACGAGGCCTGTTTCGCAAAAAATAATGGCGAACAGCACCGCATACACGAGGGTGCCGTACTGCTCGATCAAGATACCCAACGTCTTGTCGACATGCACGATCATGTCGAGGAATTGCACAAAATCCATATATTTTTCCCTAAAGGTAGCGGCGGAATCATACACCACCCGGCCGGCGCAACGGCAGTCCCCGGCCCGATATTTGTTGATTAATTATGCGGCGCCCTTGCGCGCGCGGCAATTTAAGTAAAGGTTAAGGAACGAGCCTGCCAAAGTGCCCAGGCCGGCTGTGCTCCCGGCATGCCAGGCATGCGCCCTGCAATGTTTTTCCAACGAAATATTGCCATTCCGGTATACACTTTCTGACCGGCGCAATCCGCGCCGACCAGGAGAGTACAACATGCGTCTGCATCCACTGAATGGCCTGACCATGGCCACCGTGCTGGGCCTTGCCCAGCTGTCCGCCCACGCAGCGCCTGTGCAGATCAAGGCGCCCGCCGAGCTGCCCGCCAAGGCGACGCTTGCCGACGCCATCAAGGCCTCGAAGCCGTCCGACTGGCGCCCGCTGGACCCGAACAATACCCTGTACCTGGAAATTCCCGCAGGCCGCGTGGTGATGGAGCTGGCGCCCGACTTCGCGCCGAAACACGTGGCCAATATCAAGGCCCTGGTGGCCGAGCAGTACTACGACGGCCTGGCCATCACGCGCGCGCAGGACAACTGGGTGGCGCAGTGGGGCGATCCGAACGAAAAGAATCCCAAGCCGATCCAGCACGCCCAGCGCACCCTGCCCGGCGAATTCACGGTACCCCTGAAAAACATCAAGAGCTTCACGCGCCTGCCGGACTCTGATGGCTATGCGCCGCAAGTGGGGCATTCGAACGGCTTCCCGTCCGCGCGCGACCCGAAAAGCGGCACGGCCTGGCTCACGCATTGCTATGCCACCGTGGGCGTGGGGCGCGACACGGGCAGCGACAGCGGCGGCGGCACGGAGCTGTATGCCGTCATCGGCCAGTCGCCGCGCCACCTGGACCGCGACATCACCGTCGTCGGCCGCGTCGTCGCCGGCATGCCCCTGCTGTCGACGCTGCCGCGCGGCGCCGGCCCGATGGGCTTTTATGACAGCCCCGAGAAAAACGTGCCGATCAAGGCGATCCGCCTGGCCGCCGACGTGCCGTTGGCACAGCGCAGCAACCTGGAAGTGATGCGCACCGATAGCGCCGCCTACCAGGCCGTGCTGGAAGCCCAGCGCAACCGTGGCGGCCCATGGAGCAAGGTCGCCGCCGGCCACATCGACCTGTGCAATGCGCCGATACCGGTGCGGGAAATGGCGAAGTAAATCCATAGGGAGGCGGGCCGGCAGCATCGGGCCCGGCCCAACCTCCCGATGCGAACCCGCTATAATCGCAGCATGAACGCTCCCATCACGCCCCACCGCCCGATCCAGGCCTTGCCTGACCAGTTGATTTCGCAAATCGCCGCCGGCGAGGTGGTCGAGCGGCCATCGGCCGTGGTCAAGGAGCTGCTGGAAAACGCGCTCGACTCGGGCGCCACGCAAATTACCGTGCGCCTGGAAGAAGGCGGCGTGAAACGCATCGCCATCACCGACAACGGGCGCGGCATCGACAAGGAGCAGTTGCCGCTGGCCCTGGCGCGCCACGCCACCTCGAAAATCGCCTCGCTGAGCGACCTGGAAAACGTGGGCACGCTGGGTTTTCGCGGCGAGGCGCTGGCGTCCATTGCCTCCGTGGCCGCCGTCACCCTGACTTCGCGCACGGCCGATGCGGCCCACGCGTGGGAAATCGTCGGCTCGCACAATGGCAGCGTTTCGCCGTCGTCGGGCGCGCACGGCACCACGGTGGACGTGCAAGACCTGTATTTCAATACGCCCGCGCGGCGCAAGTTTTTGAAGTCGGAACAGACGGAATACGGCCACTGCGCCGAAGTCGTGCGCCGCATCGCGCTGGCGCGGCCCGACGTCTCGTTCTCGCTGTCGCACAACGGGCGCACCATCGACCAGTGGAATATCAGCGAGCTAGCCAAGCGCAGCGCCCACATCCTCGGCAACGATTTTGCCGAGGCGCGCCTGGCGCTGGACGAATCGGCCGGCACCTTGCGCCTGCACGGCTTCGCCGGCCTGCCGACGGCGTCCAAGGCGCGCGCCGATGGCCAGTTCTTTTACGTCAACGGGCGCTTCGTGCGCGACAAGCTGCTGGTGCACGCCGTGCGCATGGCGTACCAGGATGTGCTGCACGGCGACCGCTTCCCGTCCTATGTGCTGGCGCTCGACCTCGACCCGGCCCTGGTGGACGTCAACGTGCACCCGTCGAAGATCGAAGTACGCTTCCGCGACAGCCGTTCCGTGCACCAGTTCGTCTTCCACGCCGTGCAGCGCGCGCTGGCGCAGACGTCGGCCACGGCCTTCGGCAGCGTGCCTGCACCCCTGCCCGCCGCCTCCACCCTGAGTGGCGACAGCGGCGCGGGCGCGGGCGGCCCCGGCATCTGGCGCCGCGAACAGACGCAAACCTCGTTCGGCGCGCAGTTTACGAACACCTTTGCGCCGGCCACGCCCGGCGCGGCCCGCCCCTTCTTTGCCGATGCGCCGGGCGTGGCGCAGGACACATCCGCGTATGGCGCCCTGTTCGGTGGCGGCAGCGCATCCTCGCCGGTCACGCAGGTGGAGCCCTATATCGCCTCGCCCGAAGCGATGGCGCGCGAAGAATATCCGCTGGGCTTCGCCCTGGCCCAGCTGCACGGCATCTATATCCTGGCGCAGAACACCAAGGGACTGGTGCTGGTCGACATGCACGCCGCGCACGAGCGCATCCTGTACGAACAGCTGAAAAACGCGCTGCAGGCGCAGGTGTCGGGCCAGGACATGCAGGTGCAGTCGCTGCTGATTCCCGTGACCTTCTACGCGGACGCCATCGAGGTGTCGACGGCGAATGAAAACCAGGAGACGCTGAAAGCGCTGGGCTTCGACATCGCCGCCCTCTCGCCCACCACGCTGGCCGTGCGTTCCGTGCCGACGCTGCTGAAGAACGCCGACGCGCAGACCCTGGCGCGCGACGTGCTGCGCGACGTGCGCGAATACGGCGGCTCGCGCGTGCTGATCGAGCGCCAGAACGAATTGCTGGGCACCCTGGCCTGCCACACGGCCGTGCGCGCCAACCGCATCCTGTCGGTACAGGAAATGAACGCCCTCCTGCGCCAGATGGAGAGCACGGAACGCGCCGACCAGTGCAACCACGGTCGGCCGACGTGGGTGCAGGTCGAGATCAACGCGCTGGACAAGCTGTTCCTGCGCGGCCAGTAAACAGCAGGTCGGATTAGCGCAGCGTCATCCGACACTGCAGCGGCGGCATCACGTCGGCTTGCGCTTGCGCTTGCGCCAAGCCCACCTACGCACCACCTTACAAGAGTCAACATGCAAAACACTCCACACCTCCCCCTGGCCGTCGCCATCATGGGCCCCACGGCCAGCGGCAAGACGGCCAGCGCGCTGGCCATCGCGCAGGCCATCCCGTCCGAGATCATCTCCGTCGATTCCGCCCTCGTCTACCGGGGCATGGATATCGGCACGGCCAAGCCCTCGAAAGAAGAACTGGCGGCCGTCCCCCATCACCTGATCGACATCATCGACCCGCTCGATGCGTATTCGGTGGCGCAGTTCCGCAACGACACCCTGCGCCTGGTGACGGAGATCACGGCGCGCGGCAAGCTGCCGCTGCTCGTCGGCGGCACCATGCTGTACTTCAAGGGCCTGGCCGATGGCCTCGACGATTTGCCCGGCGCCGATCCCGCGCTGCGCGCCCAGCTGGAAGAGGACGCCGCCGCCATCGGCTGGCCCGCCATGCATGCGCGCCTGGCAGAGCAGGATCCCGTCACGGCCGCGCGTCTGGCGCCGGCCGATGCGCAGCGCATCGGCCGCGCGCTGGAAATCATCGCCCTGTCCGGCCAGCCCATGTCGGCCCTGCTGGACCGCCGCGAAAAGACCGTGCTGCCGTTCCAGCTGCAGTCGTTCGCGCTGGAACCGTCGGACCGCGCCGTGCTGCACGCGCGCATCGCCACGCGCTTCGACCTCATGCTGAAAGACGACGCCTTGCTCGATGAAGTGGAGCAGCTGCGCCGCCGCGGCGACCTGCATCCGGGCCTGCCGTCGATGCGCTGCGTGGGCTACCGCCAGGCCTGGGAATACCTCGATGGCCGCATCGACCGCGCCGCCTTGCGCGAGACGGGCATCATCGCCACGCGCCAGCTGGCCAAACGCCAGCTGACCTGGCTGCGCTCCATGCCGGAACGCATCGTCATCGACTGCCTGGGCGCCGATCCAGCCTCGTCCATGCTGGCGCAGATCCAGCCCTTGCTAAAGTAACCACCGCCGATGCGCACGCAGAAAAATCCGCACATTTTTTTGCGCCGGCATTGACAAGGAAAACAGAAGACTGGATAATGCTCGGCTGTTGGGTGTGATATAGCTCAGTTGGTTAGAGCACAGCATTCATAATGCTGGGGTCGGTGGTTCAAGTCCACCTATCACCACCAAAGAACAATCGGCAATGGCCCAGCGGCAGTCAAACTGGGCCATTGTTGTATAACCAGCATCCGGTGCGAACCGGTCTGTTTGGTGATATAGCTCAGTTGGTTAGAGCACAGCATTCATAATGCTGGGGTCGGTGGTTCAAGTCCACCTATCACCACCAAGAATTTGCAGTATTGATCAACCCGCCCCTGCCTCGTGCAGCGGCGGGTTTTGTCATTTCAGGGCGTGCCACATTGCGGCCTGCACGCAACACCTGCGCCCTCCGCATCCATTAGGGATTGTCGCGGGACGGCGCCAGCGATTACAATGAGAATAATTCTCATTTATAGTTTTTGCCCGCCCGCCATGTCCACCATCCCGTCCAGCCTGCAACAGCAAGTGCAGTCGCTCTACAGCGAGCATCACGGCTGGCTGGTGGGCTGGCTGCGCCGCAAGCTCAGTTGCCCGCACGGCGCGGCCGACGTGGCGCAAGACACGTTTTTGCGCATCATCGCCTCGCGCGATGCGCTGTTCGGCATGCGCGAGCCGCGCGCCTACCTGTCGACGACGGCGAAGCGCCTGCTGCTCGACCGCGCGCGCCGGCAGCTGCTCGAGCGCGCCTACCTGGCGGAACTGGCCGCGCTGGCCGATAGCCTGCCAGGCGCGCCGTCGCCGGACGAGATCCTGATGGCCATGCAGGCGCTCGAGCAGATCGCCGGCGCGCTGGCCGGCGTGAACACCAAGGCGCGCGACGCCTTCTTGCTGCACTACCTGGAAGAGCAGCCGCAGGCGGCGGTAGCGGCGCAGCTGAACGTCTCCACGCGCATGGTGCAAAAATACTTGGTGCAAGCCTTGCTGGCATGTCGCCACGCCTGTCCCGGTATGGCGGCATGAGCAGCGCGCGCACGGATGTCGCCGCCGAACAGGCCGCACACTGGATCGTGCAGCTGAGCGCTGACGACCCGGCCGAGCGCGAACAGGCGCGGGCCGGCTACGCGGCGTGGAAGGCAGCCGATCCGCTGCATGCGACGGCGGCAGCCGGCATGGAAAACCTGCTGGGCCAGTTGAGCGCCGTGCGCGCACCGGCCGGCGGCGACCACCGCCCCGCGCGCGCCGCGCTGGCCGCCATCGCGCCCAAGCGTCCCCGCCAGCGCCTGCGCCAGCTGGCCGCCGCCGGCGCCGTGGCCGTGCTGGTGCTGACAACCGCCATGGTCGCCAGCGAACGCCCCGCCTACCTGCTGGCCGACCTGCGCAGCCCCACCGGTCAATGGCGCACGCACACCCTGGCCGACGGCAGCCGCCTGACCCTGGGCAGCCACAGCGCCGTCAACGTGCATTTCAGCGCGGGCGAGCGACATGTGGAGCTGGTGCGTGGCGACATCCTCGTCGACGTCGCCAAGGATGCGCAGCGCCCCTTCATCGTCGACAGCGGCCAGGCGGCGATCCGCGCGCTCGGCACGCGCTTCACCGTGCGCAGGGACGACGGCGCCACGATATTGAGCATGCTGGAATCGAAAGTGTCGGCGCAGGTAGCGCAGCATCCGGCCACCGTGGTGCAGGCAGGCCAGCGCGCGCGCATCACGTCCGATGGCGTGGGGCCACTGACCGCCATCGATGCGGCCAGCCTGCAGGACGCGTGGCGCGCGCACCAGCTGGTGGTCGACGACCAGCCGCTGGCCGAGGTGCTGGACGAACTGGCGCGCCACCGCCCCGGCCAGCTGCATTACGACCGCACGCAGATCGCCGGCATCCGCGTGGCGGCCGTGCTGCCGCTGGACGACACCGACAAGGCGCTGCAGTTGCTGATCGACAATTTCCCGCAGCTGCGCATCCGCATGCTGACGCGCTACCTGGTGATGGTGGACGCGCCCGCCGGCGGCGCCGCCAAAAAATAAATAAAAATTTTGCATGCACGGTTCCACTTTGCGCATCTCGTGCGTCAAGGCAGCTGAGATCATTCAAAAAAGGCTGTCACCATGTACCTTCCTGCCGTTCCCGTTTCGTCCCAGAACCCCTTGCGCACGCGTTTGCGCCCGCTGGCCCTGGCCGCCCTGCTGCTGGCAAGTGCCGGCATGCACGCGCAAGCAGTTGCGCAAACGGCGGCTGCCACCGCCAGCTACAGCATTCCCGCCGGCCCGCTGGCCGGCGCCCTGAACCGCTATGCGCAGCAGGCGGGCGTGTCCATCGTCATCGATGCATCCAAGGTGCAGGGCTTGAGCACTGCCGGCCTGCAGGGCAGTTACGCCATCGATGACGGTTTCGCCGCGCTGCTGCGCGGCAGCGGCTACGTCATCGGCAAGACGCCGACCGGCTATGTGCTGGTGGCCGCGCCGGCAACCCCGCCCACGGCGGCGGCTACCTCCGCCTCGGCTGCCGAGCGCACCATGCCATCGATTACCATCGTCGGCCAGGCCGAACAGGGCGCCACCACCGAAGGCAGCGGCTCCTACACGGCGCGCAAGCTCACCATCGGCAAGGGCGAGCAGGCAATGAAGGATATCCCGCAATCGGTGAGCGTGCTGACGCGCCAGCGCCTGGACGACCAGGGCATCACGGACTTGCGCGAAGCCGTCAACAACGTCACCGGCGTGGTCGGCGTGCATGGCGTGGGACCGGGCGTGGTGATCACGGCGCGCGGCTTCCAGATCGACCAGTGGCAGTACGATGGCGTGCCGATCGACCGCAACACCTACGCGCTGGGTAACTGGGGCCAGGAAAACATGGTCATCTACGACCGCCTGGAAGTGCTGCGCGGCGCCTCGGGCATGCTGGTCGGCACGGGCAGCCCGGGCGGCTCCGTCAGCCTGGCGCGCAAGCGCCCGCTGGCCACGCGCGCGGTCACGCTGACAGGGCGCGCCGGCTCTTGGGACCACTATGGCGCCCAAGTCGACATCAGCAGCCCGCTGAATGCGGAAGGCAGCCTGCGCGGACGGGCCATCGTCGATGAAGACGATACCCACTCCTTCATCGACCAGGTGTGGAGCAAGAACCGCACCCTGTACGCGGCGCTCGACTATGACCTGGGACCCGCCACCACCCTCGGCCTGGCCATCAGCAACGTCAACGACCACGGCCGCCCCACCTTCATCGGCCTGCCCCGCTATACGGACGGCAGTGCGTTGAACTTGCCTCGCTCCACCTTCACGGGCGCCGACTGGAACCGCAGCGAGGCCAGGCAAACCAATGTCTACCTCGACCTGGAACACCACTTCAACAGCCAGTGGAGCCTGAAGGCATCCGCCGTGAACATGAAGGAAAACACCAGCTCAGTGCACCAGCGCGTGGCCATGCCCATCAATCCCGACGGCAGCGGCGCACGCTATGGCGACTTTGGCATGGATTTCGACAACCGCAAGCGCGGCATCGATAGCTACGTACGCGGCAAATTCGACGGCCTGGGCATCGCGCAGGAAATCCTCGTGGGCGCCAGCTATGTCACGATGGCGTCGGACGACGTCTATGCCCGCGCCTGGGAATCCGGGGCGGACGTCTTCAACATCAGGCACAACCGTCCATGGCAAGACCTCGACAGCATCGCCGCACGCGGCGTGCGTCCCGTCAGCACCTACGAAATACGCCAGAAAGGCCTGTATGGCAGCTGGAACGGCCAGTTGACGAACAAGCTGAAAACCGTGCTGGGCGGCCGCTTCAGCTGGTATGACTTCCTGTACGCGACGCCCGAAGGTCCCGGCGAACAAATCAACACCACCGCCAAGTTCACGCCGTCGGCGGCACTGATCTACGCGCTCGATCCGCAATGGTCGGCCTACGCCAGCTATGCCGACATTTTCACGCCACAAAGCAACCGCGATATACAAGGCAAGGTCCTCAAGCCCATCACGGGCACCAACTACGAGGCAGGCATCAAGGGGGAACTGCTGGATGGCAAGGTCAACACCTCGCTGGCCGTGTTCCGTTACGACCACAAGAACCGCGCCGTCACCGACTATGCCGCCGACCTCGCGTGCGATGGGCAGTACTGCTCGCGCGCGTCGGGCAAGGTGCGCAGCCAGGGCCTGGAAGCGGAAGTGTCGGGCGAAGTGGCGCGCGGCCTGCAACTGTCGGCCGGCTACGCCTATACGACGACGACCTACCTGAACGACCCGGACAATCAGGGCAAGGCCTTTTCCACCTGGACGCCGAAGCACATGCTGCGCGTGTGGTCCAGCTACACCCTGCCCGGCGCCTGGGACAAGTTCAGCGTGGGCGCCGGCGTCAATACGCAAAGCCATACGGTCGATACCGGGTACACGTTCAAGGTTGCCGGCTTCTCGATCTGGAATGCACGCATGGCCTGGCAAGCCACGCCGCAAGTAGCCCTGTCACTCAATGTCAACAACGTCTTCGACAAGAGCTACATCATCCCGGCCTACAACAACACGGGTTCGAATAACTACTATGGCGACCCGCGCAATGTGCAGTTCACCCTGAAGTACACGCCGAAGTGGTAGGCTGACGCCCTGCAATGACAGCACAGGCGGGCCGGCATTCAGCCGTGCCCGCTTTTTTTTCGTTCGGTGCTAGGCTTGCATTCAAGAAACCATCCGCACAAAAACCATGCCCCTCTCGCTTCCCCCGTCCAGCATGCCGCTGGCCCTGGCCTTCGCCCTGTACGCCAGTCCCGCCCTGGCCCAGGATGGCTATTACCAGACCAAGACGCCCTACGCGCCGCAACAGGACCCGGCCACGTATGCCGCGCCGCCGGCCGGCTTCCAGCCCATCTTCACGCAGCTGGTGGCGCGCCATGGCGCGCGCGGCCTGACCGGCATGAAGGGCGACGCGGCCCTGTACGCGATGTGGCGGCAGGCGGCCGCGCAGGATGCCCTGACACCGCTGGGACGCGAACTGGGGCCGGACATCCTGGCCCTGATGCAGGCCAACGCCCTGCTCGGCTATGGCGTGGCCGGCATCGAGCAGCCCGGCTATGGCAATCTGTCGCAGACGGGCATAGCCGAACACCGGCAGCTGGCCGTGCGCCTGCTGGCGCGCCTGCCCGCCCTGTTTGCGCAGCTGGAACAGGATGCGGCCACGGCGCCGCGCCAGCTCGTCACCATCCACTCGGGCGTGGACCGCGCCCGCGACAGCGCGCGCTTCTTCACGCAGTCGCTGCTCGAGCATGCGCCGGCGCTCGCGCCGCTGCTGTATCTGCCGCCCGCGCCGGCGCCGTATCCGCAGGGACGCGCCACCGGGGTGCAGCCGACATTACAGCCCGATGGCGTCAACCGCTTCCTGCTGTACGCGCACAAGCTGGCGCCGCAGACGGACCGCGTCACCGATCGCGCCAGCCCGTATTTCGCCACGTATGAGGCCAGCCAGGCCTACCAGTACTACATCAGGACCAAGCGGCTCGACACCCTGACGGCGGCCCCCGCCAGGCAGCCGGCGGCAGCCAGGCATGCGCGCCAGGTGCTCGAACGGCTGTTTACGCCAGCCTTCCTGGCGCAGTTTGACGGCGGCCGCACCAGCTATGCGGACACGGGCAGCTACACGTTTACCAGCGCGGATGGCAAATTCACGCGCACCCTGACGGGCAGCGGCAAGACGGCCATCCGCAGCGTCAATGCGGCCGCCACGAAACTGTATGAGCTGTACGCCATCGCCGCCGGCATGCGCCACGAGGTGGCGGCCGATTTCAGCCGCTACATGCCGGCCGACGACGCGCGCTACTACGCTGCGGTGGCCGACCACGAGGATTTTTACCAGAAGGGGCCGTCCACCACGGACAGCGCCGGCGTGACGTGGCGCTTCGCACTGGCGCTGCGCGAGGATTTCTTCAGGGAGGTCGATGCGCTGGCCGGCGGTGACTTGCGCCATGCGGCCAAGCTGCGCTTCACGCATGCCGAGATGATCATTCCGCTGGCCTCGGCCATGGGTTTGCAGCAGGCGCTGGCGCCCCTGCCGGAGGCCATACCCTACAGCTATGCCAACAACCGATGGCGCGGCGCGCAGGTGTCGCCGCTGGCGGCCAACCTGCAGTGGGATGTGTACCGCAATGCGGCGGGCCAGCTGATCGTGCGCCTGTTGTATAACGAAAAGGAAACGCCGTTCCAGGCGTCCTGCGACGGCGCCCGCATCGCGCCGGGCAGCGTGTTCTACGACTACACGGGACTGAAGGCCTGCTACGGCCACGTGGCGGCGCCGTCACGGTGAAAAAAAAGCCGCCAGCTGGAAGGCTGGCGGCTTGCGCGGTGCTCACACGGCGTGCGCGTTTACTGCCAGGCTTCCTTGCCCGCCTGTGGCTTGCCCACCATCAGCAAGGCACCCAGGGTCAGCACGGCGGCCAGCGACAGGTAATAGCCGACGTACTGCAAGCCATAATTCGTGGCCAGCCAGGTGGCGATATACGGCGCCAGCGAGGCGCCCAGGATGCCGGCCAGGTTGAACGTCAGCGACGCGCCCGTGTAGCGCACTTCGGGCGGGAACAGCTCGGACAGCATGGTGCCCAGCGGGCCGTAGGTCATGCCCATCAAGCCGAGGCCGACGGCCATGAAGACGGTCACTTCCCACGTCACGCCCGAGCCGAACATCGGTGCCAGCACCAGGCCGAAGATGGCGATGGCGACGGAAACCCAGATCATGGTCGCACGGCGGCCGCGGCGGTCGGCCAGCACGGCCGAGAATGGAATCGTCAGGGCGAAGAACAGCACGGCAAACAGCTGCACGACGAGGAATTCCTTGCGCGTGAAGCCCAGCTTGGTCGTGCCCCAGCTCAGCGCGAACACCGTCATCAGGTAGAACAGCACGAAGGTGGCCAGGGCAATGATGGTACCCAGGAACAGCATGCGGCCGTGCTGGCGGAACACGGTGGCCACCGGCAGTTTCACGACCTCGTTCTTGTCGATGACTTTCTGGAAGTCCGGCGTTTCCGTGATCTTCAGGCGCACGTACAGGCCGACGATGACCAGCAGCGCGCTGGCCAGGAACGGGATGCGCCAGCCATAGCTGAAGAATTGCTCATCGGTCATGGTTTCGCTGAGCAGCAGGAAGATGCCGCCCGACAGGAAGAAACCGATCGGCGCACCGAGCTGCGGGAACATGCCGTACCAGGCGCGCTTGCCCGGTGGCGCGTTTTCCGTGGCCAGCAGCACCGCGCCGCCCCATTCGCCGCCCAGGCCCAGGCCCTGGCCGAAACGGCACAGCGCCAGCAGCAATGGCGCCAGGGTGCCGATGGCCGCATAGGTCGGCAGCAAGCCGATGATGACGGTGGAAATACCCATGGTCAGCAAGGCGGCCACCAGGGTCGCCTTGCGGCCGATGCGGTCGCCGAAGTGGCCGAACACGGCCGAGCCGATGGGGCGGGCAAAGAAGGCGATGGCGAACGTGGCCAGCGATTGCAGCACGGCGGCCGACGGGTCGCCGGCGGGGAAGAACAGTTTCGGGAACACCAGCACGGCGGCGGTGGCGTAGATATAAAAGTCAAAGAACTCGATGGTGGTGCCGATCAGGCTGGCGAACAGCACCGTGCCGGGGGAATTTTTCTTGGGGGGGGTGCTCATTTACTGCGCTCCTTGGGGAGGGTGTCTAAAGGCCATTCTCTGGATGTTTTTTCAGGCAGCAGCACAGCACGTTGTCTCCGTGTCGTTCGCATATCATAGCCTTGCATGCGGGCATTTGCCGCGCATTTGCTATTAAATTTGCAAACAAAAAACAACGGTTTTTGTTGCCGTAGCGAACTGCCGGCAACGCGCGCTATCGCGCCGTGATCAGTGCTGATTTAGAGAAACAACGGTCGTGCGCCATCCGGTTGCCCGGGGCACGGCAGGAAAGGCGTCAGGGGATGGGCGACGTGTATCAGGCCCGGCGTATCGCCAGGCATTCCGTACCAGACCCGCGCGTCGGCATCGCGGCATCGGTCATTTGTGGTGAATCCTTGCCTGCGGCCCCTCCGGATGGAGCGGGCCGGCGATGATCGCGCCTGCATCCGGTCAAGGATGCGGTTGATCTTGCTGTAAGCGGCCTATGATACGCGCAGTGCTGCGGTGCGGCAAGAAGTTGTGTTAGAGCATGTAGTGCGGTGGTGTCGGCTTACGCTGCGCCAAGCCGACCTACGCATCAATCAATGCGAAAGCCTGCTCAATCTCGGCGCTGTCGAGCGGGCGCACGAGGCGCGCCACTTCCTGGCCATCCTTGAGGAAGATCAGGGTCGGCCACAGTTTCACCTTGAATGAACGGCCCAGGGCGCGGCCGGGGCCGTCTTCCACGCGCACATGCGGCACCCCGGGGTGCGCTGCAAACGCGGCGGCCAGCGGCGCCTGGGTGGCGCGGCAATGGCCGCACCAGCCCGTGCCGAATTCCAGCAGGGCCGGCCCCGCCAGGGCGTCGATCTCGGCGCGCGTCGGTTGCGCTACAGAATAGGTCTCGCTCAGCATGCATATCTCCTTGATGCCATGTAAAAGCCCGCAAGGCGATTGTGCGCCATGCGGGCTCGTCGTGTTGTGCGCTAGCGCGCTTTACACCACTTTGACGCGCAATTCGCCGAGACCATCGATGGCGCCCACCAGCTCGTCGCCGCGCTGCACGGCCGCCACGCCGGCCGGCGTGCCCGTATAGATCAGGTCGCCCGGTTGCAGGGTAAAGTAGGTCGACAGGTCGGCGATGGTTTCGGCCACGTTCCAGATCAGCATGGCGATGTTGCTGCCCTGGCGCAGCTCGCCATTCACGTGCAGGGTGATGGCGGCCTGCCTGACGTCGCCCGCCTGCGCGGCCGGCGTGATGGGGCCGATGGGCGCCGAGCATTCGAAGGCCTTGCCCGTCTCCCATGGACGGCCCAGCTTTTTCGCCGCGCCCTGCACGTCGCGGCGCGTCATGTCCAGGCCCACGGCGTAGCCCCACACGTGCGCCATGGCCTCGTCGACGCCGATATCGCTGCCGCCCTTGCCGATGGCCACCACCAGCTCCATCTCATGCTGAAAATCCTGCGTCTGCGCCGGATACGGCAATGCGCCCGTCGTGCCGGCAGGCACGGGCAACACGGCGTCGTTGGGTTTCATGAAGAAAAACGGCGCCTCGCGGCCCGTGTGGCCCATTTCCTTGGCATGGTCGACATAGTTGCGGCCCACGCAATAGATGCGGTGGACGGGAAAGCTATCGGCGCTGCCGGCGACGGGCACGCTGGGCTGGATGGCTGCGGGAATGACATACGGCATGGAAACTCCTGATCGGCAGGGGGAACGGCGACAATAGAAAAAAGGCGGCACCGCGGTGCCGCCCATATTTTACGGCAACTTTATTTCAGCAGACCCGAGCGGCTCGGGTCCGGCATGCGGATGGCGACGATGAAGGAGATCAGGCACATGATGGTCACATACCAATAGAAATACTCTTCCACGTGCCAGGCCTTGAACTGCAGCGCCACGTATTCGGCCGAACCGCCGAACATGGCGTTGGCGACCGCGTACGACAGGCCCACGCCCAGCGCGCGCACTTCGACGGGGAACATTTCCGCCTTGATCAAGCCGCTGATCGAGGTGTAGAAACTGATGATGGCCAGGGCGATGATGATCAGGCCAAACGCCGCGTACGGGCTGGAAATATCCTTCAGGGCATGCATGATCGGCAACACGCACAGGGTGGCCAGGCCGCCGAAGAACAGCATCGAGGTGCGGCGGCCGATGCGGTCGGACAGGGCGCCGAACACGGGCTGCAGCACCATGTACACGAGCAGGGCGCAGGTCATGACGGCGCTGGCCGTCTTGGTATCCATGCCGGCCGTATTGACCAGGTATTTCTGCATATACGTGGTGAAGGTGTAGAACACGAGCGAACCGCCGGCCGTAAAGCCCAGCACCGTGATGAAGGCGCGTTTGTGCTTGAGCAAGCCACGCAGGCTGCCCGCATCCTTGTCCTTGCGCTCGCTGGCGGTGGTCGTTTCCGTCAGGGATTTACGCAGGTTCAGCGACACGAGGGCCGCCAGCGCGCCGAAGACGAACGGGATGCGCCAGCCCCAGGCGCGCAATTCTTCCAGGGTCAGCAATTGCTGCAAGACCACCAGCACCAGCAGCGCCAGCAGCTGGCCGCCGATCAGGGTCACGTACTGGAACGAGGCAAAGAAACCGCGCTTGCCCGATTCCGACACTTCGCTCATGTAGGTGGCGCTGGTGCCGTACTCGCCGCCCACGGAGAGGCCCTGGAACAGGCGCGCCACCAGCAGCAGGAACGGGGCGAAGGCGCCGATCGTGTCATAGGTGGGCATGACGGCGATCATCAGCGAGCCGCCGCACATCATCAGCACGGAAATCATCATCGACTGGCGGCGGCCGTACTTGTCGGCGATGCGGCCGAACAGCCAGCCACCCACGGGGCGCATGAGGAAGCCGGCGGCAAAGATGCCGGCCGTCTGCAGCAGCTGCGTGGTGGGATTGCCGGAAGGGAAGAAGGCGTGCGAGAAATACAGCGCGCAGAAGGAATAAATATAGAAGTCGAACCACTCGACCAGGTTACCGGAGGAAGCGCCAATGATGGCCTTGATGCGCTGCTGGGAAGTCAGCTGCGCAACGTCATGCGGAGTATCGTGGGATGTCATATCAGTCTTCTTGTATTCAAAAAAACGGCCCGGAAGCCAGTGCCAGGCGGCCCGATGCAGAACATCGGCCAGCCTGGTTTTGCATCATACGCCCTTGATCGAGGTCAAAAAGCCGGCCGGCATACGCGTTAATACGTATCGCCGGCAACTTTTTTTTCGCCGTCGGACGCGCGGAATCACACCCGCTCCAGCACCAGCGCCATGCCCTGGCCGATGCCGATGCCGCATCTTGTGTCAGTGCACAGTGCATGGCGCCTGCCCGGGTGCGCTGCAGCTCACACCCGCTCCAGCACCAGCGCGATGCCCTGGCCGATGCCGATGCCGCATCTTGTGTCAGTGCACAGTGCATGGCGCCTGCCCGGGTTCGCTGCAGCTCACACCCGTTCCAGCACCAGCGCGATGCCCTGGCCCACGCCGATGCACATGGTGCATAAGGCATAGCGCCCGCCCGTGCGGTGCAGCTGGTTGACGGCCGTCATGGCCAGGCGCGCGCCCGAGGCGCCCAGCGGATGGCCGAGGGCGATGGCGCCGCCGTTCGGGTTGACGCGGGGGTCGTCGTCCTGCAAGCCCAACTGGCGCAGCACGGCCAGCCCCTGCGCGGCAAACGCTTCATTGAGTTCGATGACGTCGAAGTCGGCCAGGGTCAAGCCCGTCATGGCCAGCACTTTCAGGGTGGCGGGCGCGGGGCCGATGCCCATGATGCGCGGCGCGACGCCGGCCGTCGCCATGGCCACCACACGCGCGCGCGGCGTCAGGCCGAAGCGCGCCGCATTGACTTCATCGGCCAGCAGCAGGGCCGCCGCGCCATCGTTGACGCCGGACGCGTTGCCGGCCGTGACCGTGCCATCGGCGCGCACGACGGGCTTGAGTTTCGTCAAGGTTTCCAGGGTGGTGGCGCGCGGGTGCTCGTCGCGGGCCACGAGGATCGGTTCGCCCTTCTTCTGGACGATGCTGACGGGGCAGATCTCGCTGTCGAACACGCCCGCCTGCTGCGCCGCCAGCGCCTTGACCTGGCTGGCCAGGGCGAACGCGTCCTGGTCCGCGCGGCTGATGCCAAAGTCCAGCGCCACGTTTTCCGCCGTTTCCGGCATCGAGTCGACGCCGTATTGCGCCTTCATCAAGGGGTTGATGAAACGCCAGCCGATGGTCGTGTCTTCCATTTTCATGCCGCGCGCAAAGGCGCTGTCGGCCTTGCCCATGACGAACGGCGCGCGGCTCATGCTTTCCACGCCGCCGGCGATCAGCAAGCCCGCTTCGCCGCTCTTGATGAAGCGCGCGGCGCTGCCGATGGCGTCCAGCCCCGAGCCGCACAAACGGTTCAGGGTGGCGCCCGGCACGCTGTCGGGCAGGCCGGCCAGCAAGGCGGCCATGCGCGCCACGTTGCGGTTGTCCTCGCCCGCCTGGTTGGCGCAGCCGTACAGCACGTCGGTGACGGCGGTCCAGTCCACGTCCGGGTTGCGCGCCATCAAGGCACGGATGGGCACGGCGCCCAGGTCGTCGGCGCGCACGCCGGCCAGTCCGCCGCCGTAGCGGCCGAATGGCGTGCGCTGGGCGTCGCAGATATATGCGTGGGTCATGTTCTTTCCTCCAAGAAAGTTAAAGAGAGAGGCTTAAGGGGCGCGGCCGTCCGTCAGCGGCACGGCCGTCAGTGCTTGCAACTGTGCAAAACTCAAGCCATCGACCAGTTCGACGACCGTGGCGCCAGCCGGTCCCAGGTCGAGCACGGCCAGGTCGCTGTAGATGCGGCTGACGCAGGCGATGCCCGTCAGCGGATAGGTGCAGGCCTGCACCAGCTTGCTTTCACCCGTCTTGGTCAGCAATTCCATCATGACCCAGGTCTTTTTCGCGCCGATGGCCAGGTCCATGGCCCCGCCCACGGCGGGGATGGCGTCCGGCGCGCCCGTGTGCCAGTTGGCCAGGTCGCCCGTGGCGGACACCTGGAAGGCGCCCAGCACGCAGATGTCCAGGTGGCCGCCGCGCATCATGGCAAAGCTGTCGGCGTGGTGGAAGTAACTGCCGCCGGCCAGCAGGGTGACGGGCTGCTTGCCCGCGTTGATCAGGTCATAGTCTTCCTCGCCGGGCACGGGCGCCGGGCCCATGCCGATCACGCCGTTTTCGCTGTGCAGGATGATGTCGGCGCCGGCCGGCAAGTGGTTGGCCACCAGGGTCGGCAAGCCGATGCCCAGGTTGACGACACTGCCTTCATGGATGTCGGCCGCCACGCGGGCCGCCATCTGGTCTCGATTCCATTTATTCATATTGATACTCCTCAAGCGGCTTTGAAGCCGGCGGGGCCGGTGGCCGTGCGCGGCACTTGCACGATGCGCTGCACGAACAGGCCCGGCGTGATGACGTGTTCCGGGTCGATGCTGCCCAGTTCGGCAACTTCATGCACGGAAGCAATACTGACTGTCGCGGCCATGGCCATGATCGGGCCGAAGTTGCGCGCCGTCTTGCGGTAGGTGAGGTTGCCCCAGCGGTCGCCCTGCTCCGCCTTGATCAGCGCGAAGTCGGCGTGGATGGGCGACTCGAACACATACATGCGGCCGTCGATCTCGCGCGTTTCCTTGCCCTTGGCCAGGTCCGTGCCATAGCCGGTGGGGGTGAAGAAGCCGCCGATGCCGGCGCCGGCGGCGCGGATGCGCTCGGCCAGATTGCCCTGCGGCACCAGTTCCAGTTCCAGCTTGCCCGCGCGGTACAGGGCGTCGAAGACGTGGGAATCGGCCTGGCGCGGGAACGAACAGATGATCTTGCGCACCTGCCCGTTGTTCAGCAGGGCGGCCAGGCCCGTGTCGCCATTGCCCGCGTTGTTGTTGACGATGACGAGCTCGCGCGCGCCGTGGGCGATCAAGCCGTCGATCAGCTCGGCCGGCTGGCCGGCGCCGCCGAAGCCGCCAATCATGACGGTGGCGCCATCGTGGATATCGGCCAGCGCGTCAAAGACGCTGGAACGCAGTTTGTCGATCATTGCCTGCCTCCTACAAATCAAATCCATCGGTCATTTGTTCGCATATCGAACAAATATTCGTATTTAGAACTTATTCGTGAGAATATGCCTGATCGACGCGCTTGTCAATTTGCCGTTGCCGCCGTCTGCATGGCTATAATTGCCACCTTGACCAATTGGAATCGCCATGACCGAACGCAGCAGCACGCCCCTTTCCACCGAAGCCAGCCTTGACGCCGACGGCGCGCCGCGTCCTGGCGACAGCTATGTGCAATCGTTCGCGCGCGGCCTGGCCGTGCTGCGCAGCTTTGGCGCCGAGGCGCCGCGGCAAACCCTCAGTGAAGTGGCGGAACGGGCGCAGCTGACGCGCGCCGGCGCGCGGCGCATCCTGCACACCCTGCTGCATCTCGGTTATGTGGAAGCGGACGGAAGGCTGTTCCGCCTGACGCCGAAGGTGCTCGACCTCGGCTACGCGTATCTGTCCTCGCTGCCCGTATGGACGCAGGCGCAGCCGCTGCTGGAAGAATTGATGGCATCGTTGCGCCAGTCGTGCTCGGCCACCGTGCTCGACGGCGACGACATCGTCTACGTGGTGCGCCTGTCCGCGCACCGCACCATGTCGATCAACCTGGGCATCGGCAGCCGCCTGCCCGCGTATTGCACGTCGATGGGCAGGGTGCTGCTATCGGACCTGGCGCCGGACGTGCTGCGCGCGCGGCTGTCGAAGATGGCGCTATTGAAACTGACGCCAGCCACGCTGGTCGATATCGACGCCCTGATGGCAGAGATTGCGCAAGTGCGCCGCCAGGGCTGGAGCCTGGTGCAGGAAGAACTGGAACAGGGCCTGGTGGCGCTGGCCGCGCCCGTGTTCGACCGCAGCGGCAAGGTGGTAGCGGCGATCAACGTCAGCGGCCAGACGGCGGGGCCGTCCGTGGCGCAGCTGCTCGAACACAGCTTGCCGAAACTGCTCGATACGGCAAGCCGGGTCAGCGCCCTGGTGCGGGTGCAGCAGTGATTATTGTTTAAACTTCGCGCACGGGTCGGGACGCGGCTGCGCCGGCATCGTTTGCGTCAGGTCAAACGCACCCTTGTAGCCGCTGCTACCCTGTTCCAGGTAGCCGATGCTGCGCACGTTCAGTTGCGGGTCGGCCAGCTTCAGCCAGCGCGGCACGCCGATATCCTTGCGCACGTGGTCATTGCCAGCGATCAGCACCACATCGCGCGGCGCCTGGTCGCGTATCAGCTTGGCCATCCAGATGTCGCGCGCCACCTGGGCGTTGACGACACCGGCCACCATCATCTCCGGCAGCATGTTGCAGCGGGCCGCCTGGATGTCCTTCTGCTGCCCTTCCAGAATATCGGCCGGCACGGGCGCGGCCAGGTAAGTGGCGACCATGGCCGGCGGCATCGACCATTGGATGCCGTCGCGCACGATGCGCGAGGCATCGGCCGGCGACAGGTTGCCGGCCACCAGAGGCAGCTGGTAGCTGATGACGAGGTCCAGCACGGGCCGGTACAAGCTCCAGTCCCAGCGCGGCTGTTCCATCACGCGGATGATGCAGTCGGGATCCGCGCATTCGCGCGCAGCGCGCGTCAGCAAGTCCTGGTTATTGCGGTCAAACTGCTCCATGACAATGACGGGACGCCAGCCGGCCGCCAGGCGGCGCTGCAACTCCGCGACGCGCAAACGGTGGCCTTGCGCATTGTCCTGAACTTCGCCCAGCAGCAGCACTTGCGGATTGGGCAAGGCGTCGGCGACAGGCGCGGGAGCGGGCGGCGCGTCTTTCTTCAGCAAGCTGCCGCAGGCGGTCAGCGCCAGCACGCTGCACAACAGGGCGGCGCGCGCGCCGGCGCGGAAAATCACGTTCTTCATGTAAGCGGGTATCCAGAGTGGCGATGCGCCAGATTGTACCGCGCCTCAGGCGGCAGGCGCGGCCTCGCGGCGGCCCTTGCGCCACGCCAGCAGTTCGAAGATGGTCATGCCGGCCAGCATGGCAGCCACGAAAATCCACGCCTTGGGCTGCCCCGCCAGCAAGGACACGAGCGCGGGGCCGGGACAGAAACCGGCGATGCCCCAGCCTGCGCCAAAGGCCAGGCTGCCCAGCAGCAGACGCCGGTCGATACGCCGCGCCGCCGGCAATTGCATGGGCTCGCCCAGGATGGCAGTCGTGCGCCGCCGTGCCAGCCAGAAGGCGGGCAGGGCCACGCCGATGGCGCCGCCCATCACCAGCGCCAGCGACGGGTCCCAGGCGCCGGCCAGGTCGAGGAAACCGAGCACCTTGGCGGGATTGCTCATGCCGGACACGATCAGGCCCAGTCCAAAGACGAGGCCGCTCAACAGGGAAAACAGCAGTGTGTTCATAGGTGGCGCAGCAGGTAGACGGTGAGAAAACCGGCCGCCATGAAGGCACAGGTGGCCGCCAGCGAGCGCGGCGACAGGCGCGACAGGCCGCACACGCCGTGGCCGCTGGTGCAGCCGGCGCCATAGCGCACGCCCACGCCGACCAGCAGGCCCGCGACGACCAGGGCCGGCGTGTCCGCCCCGATGCGCACGGGCGGCAAGGCTTGCCACAGCTGCCACAACAGGGGCGTGCCGACGAGGCCGGCGAGGAAGGCGATGCGCCAGCCCAGGTCGCCCCGGCGCGGACGCAGCAGGCCAGCGACGATGCCGCTGATGCCGGCGATGCGGCCATTGAAGAGGATCAGCAGGGCCGCGGCCAGGCCGATCAGCATGCCGCCGGCCAGCGACGTCCACGGCGTGAAATGCTGCCAGTCTATCGTCATGACAACGCTTAGTCCGCTTCGTCGTTGAACGGCGGGCGCGGCGCGCAAAATTGCGCATACAGCACTTGCAGCACGGCCAGCACGGGCGGGCTGGCGACGCGGTAATAAATCTGCTTGCCGTCGCGTCGCGTGGCCACCAGCATTTCCTCGCGCAACACACCCAGTTGCTGCGACAGGGTCGGCTGGACTATGCCCACCTTTTGCTCGAGGTCGCTGACGCAGTGCTCGCCCTGCGACAGCTGGCACAGCAGCATCAGGCGGTCCGCGTTGCCCATGGCCTTGAGCAGCGAACTGGCTTTATAGGCCGAGCCGCGCATGGCGTCGAGGTTGTATTCTGTCTGTTGCGTTGCGACCGTATCCATCATGCCCTCCCACAGGCGGTAAGTGTGTACATCCTCCGATAAACAATATACTAATCAATATACTGTTTTCCTGCTGGCGATTCGCACAAAAAAACAACAGTGTTTTTTGTCCTGTTTTGTAGCCGATAGCGTGCTCATGCAAGGTGCGCGAAGACGATAGCGGCAGCGCTATCAAAATGACAAAAATTCGTAATAAAGAGGAAATATACATACCAAAATTGCCACGATCTGTGCTGTAATGAAGAGTCGTCAGAAAAACCAGGATCCACCCCCGTACAGGTGGATTGTCCGCCCAGGCGCCAGCTGGTTTCAGCTGCGCCGCGCGGTGAACACAGGGAGATCGAGATGGGGATATTTCAGCCGCTATGCGTGGCCATGCTGGCCTTGTCGGCCAGTGCATGGAGTGCGGCGGCAGACAGCGACGCCACGAGCGACAAGCTGCACGACGCCGGCGAGCGCGTCACGATCGATGAAAGCATCAGTCTGAATAATAATCCCGGCTGGGAAACGCCGGACTTGCCGTATGCCCGCCTGCTGGCCAGCAGCGCGACTGCGGCGCCGCACTGGAGCAACGCCGGCATCCGCCATGGTGCCCTGGCGCCAGCGAAACCCGCCACGGCGGCGCCCGCCCAGCAAGCCAGCATGCCGGCGCCCGTGCCGGAAGCGAGCATGTACTCGATGCTGCTGGTGGGATTGGGCTTGCTGGCCTTGAGCGTGCATGGCGAAAAACAGGAAAAATTCGATACGTGAGTCCATGCCAGCGACTTGATGCCGCTGCAGCAAAAAAATTCCGCCTTGCGCGGAATTTTTTTTACTTCTCCAGCAAACGGCAGACCCGTTCGATGTTGCCTACGGGAATACCCGATTTCAGGGCGCGCGCGATGCAGCCCGCCTTGTCCGGTCCGGAGGCGGAAATCAGCACGAAAGCCGTCACCACCACGCTGATGGCGACGAGCACGATCAAGACGCCTTTCACGATATCCCAGTTCATGGCGCCTCAGAAATGTCGTACGTGAAATCGTAATAATGCTTGCCGTCCGCGATGCGGATGGCCAGGCTGCCATGCAAGCCTTGCAACTGGCCCGTGCCCGTATCGGGCACCACCGTCACCGACAGGCTGGGCGTGCCGCGCGCCATGCTGCCGCTGTGCTGCAGGTAAAAGCTGCCCTGGCGGCCATCAAGCGTGCCCTCGACGCGCTCCAGCGCCACATAGCCGGCCGAGCCGGCCACACCGGCGCGCGCGCTGAGCATCTCGCCCTGCGCGCGGGCATCGAGGGCGCCATGGTAGCGCTTGTCCAGCGACAAACGCCCCAGCCCCGACTCCGCCGCCCTGTCCGACAAGTTTTCCGGGGTGATCGTGACGTCGAATTCGCCTGTAATCTGCGGCATCATGGCTCCTTGGCTAGTGAGGATGTGGCTGCCGCGTCCGGCCCGTCCAGCAGCAGTTTCAATTTTTGCATGGTGGCCCAGTTGCGCGAGGTGACGCCGTCACCAAGCAAGACGCCCAGCGCCGCCACCACCTTGCTGGCCAGCACGCCATCGGGACACCAGGCATATGCGGCCCACTGGCCCAGCGCCAGCGCTTCCGGCTGCCACGACTGCTGCAGCAACGGCGCCAGGCGCTGGGCATCGGATGGCCTGTTCAGCACCAGCGCCAGCAGGCGCGCCGCATCGGCCGCCGGCGCCAGCGTGTTTTGTTCGATCAGCTCGGCAAATTGGCCGGCCGACAACACCGTCACGCGCGCCGCCACGCCCAGCTTCAATACCAGCGCTTCCTCGATGCCGGCCGCCGCGTCCGCCGGCGCCACCCTGCCCGCCTCGAACACGACGTTACCGCTGTTGAGCACGGTGCGCACATTCGTGAAGCCCAGATCGCCCAGAAGCTTGCGCAAGTCGGCCATGGCCACGCGCTTGGCGCGGCCGACATTGATGCCACGCAAGAACGCCACTTGCTGTCCGCTGTATACCTCTGTCATGTCGTTCTCCTTGCCTATGCCTGGCCGGCAGCGGCGCTGGCGGCGCCTTCCGGCAACGGCGTCACGCGGGGCAGTCGCAACAGGAACGTGGCGCCCTGTCCCAGGGTGCTGCTGACCGTGATGGTGCCGCCAAATTGCTTGGCGATCAAGTTGAACACGATATTCAGTCCCAGTCCCGTGCCGCCCTGCCCGCGCCGCGTGGTGACAAACGGGTCGAACACGCGGTCGAGCATGTCCGGCGCGATGCCGCGGCCATTGTCGCGCACCTGCATTTCAATCCAGTCGCGGTCGCAGCGCACGCCGATGCGGATGCTGCCATCCGTGTCCGCATCGAACGCATGCTCGACGCAGTTCAAGACCAGGTTGGTCAGCACCTGCGCCAGCGCGCCCGGATAACTGTCGAACATGATGTCTGGCGGACAATCGATGACGATATCGATGCGCGTCTTCTTCAGCGTCGGCTGCAGGCTGGAGATCACCTCGCCGATATAATCGCGCAATTCGAACAAACGGCGCGCCTCGCTGACCTGGTCGACGGCGATCTGCTTGAAACTGTGGATCAGGTGCGCGGCGCGGTAGGCATTGTTCATGATCAGACGCGCGCTCTCGCCGGCCGTCTCCAGATAGCGCACGATATCGGTCTTTTTCACGCTGCCGCCGGCCACGGCCTCGCTGATGGCGTCGGTGGCTTCCTTCAGCACGGAGGCGCTGGTCAGCGCGATGCCGACCGGGGTATTGATTTCATGGGCCACGCCGGCCACCAGGCTGCCCAGCGAGGCCAGCCGCTCCGACTGCAGCAGCGACTCCTGCGCGCGGCGCAGCTCGTCCATGGCCTGCGCCGTCTCCTGCTGCGAGCGGCGCGCCACGTCCTCGGCCTGGCGGCTGCCCTCGATGATGGACTTGAGCTTGCGCTGCACGGCATTGAAGCCGCGGATCACGTCGCCCAGTTCGTCGCGCCGGCTTTCCGGCAACTCTTCGACTTCATCGCTGCCGCGCGTGGCCAGGTCGAACAAGCCGTCGCGCAACTGTTTCAGGGGGCCGAAGACGATGCGCAGGCTCAGCACCAGCGCACCGACGAGAATGATGTCAAGCAGCAACACTTCCACCACCTTGCGCCGCACTTCGCTGCGCAGCGCCGCGTCGATCTGTTCGCGGCTGAAATTGACGATGACCTTGCCCACGATGACGGGCTTGCCGCCGCTGGCCGCGGCCACGGCGTCGCGGAACACGAGCGGCGCCTCGACGGGCGTGCCGCCGATGGCGACATCCGTTTCCAGCGGCACCAGGGTGCCCGAGGCGTCGCGCACTTCACCGGCGAACAGGCCTACGGAGGCATCGTAGACGCGGATGCCGACCAGTTCGGGCGGCAACATTTCCGCCGCCACGATGCTGTCGACCTTGGATTTGTCGAGATCCCACAGGGCCGATGGCAGGCTCGTCTGCAAGCGCGTGAGCACGCCGCTGCGCAGGCGCGCGCTGCCCGATTCCAGTTCCTTGCTCAGGGTATATTGGGTATAGCTGCCGGAAATGCCCAGCACCAGGGTGACGATCACGACGAAAAGCAGAGTCAGCCGGACTTGGATACTCACCATCAATCAACACTCCCCCGCGCCTGGCCGGTCGCTGGCCCGCGGCGCGGGCACAGATACGTCAGCAACACGTCAGCACAACTTGAAATGTACGGTATGACATGCTTATTGGCAAGATTTACAGCACCCTGCCGCCAGCAGGGGCATTGATCCAGGTTGAGACATTGCGACATGGCAATGGTAATATCCCGCAATCATCATAAGGAGTCGTCATGCCGGTCACGCATCAACACTTACCTTTGGAACAAGTTCGTCCTGGCATGATCCTGTCGGACGTCTTGCTCGATGCGCATGGACACGTGCTGTTGCCGCAAGGCGCCGTGCTGACGGAAAACATGCTGGCCCTGATGCCACGCCACGGCATCGACATGCTGCCGATCCAGGCGCCGCCGCCCTCGCCGGAAGCCATCGCCGCGCAGCAGGCCGCCGACCGCGAACGGCTCGCTTACCTGTTCCGCAAGCATGACCCCGACAATCCCGCCGAGGCGGCCACCACCTTGCTGCGCAGCTATGTCAGCAATTATCGCCTCGGCACGGGAGGTGCGGCATGAGCACCCAGCTGACGCTCGACGATATCGTCGCCCACCTCGATGACCTGCCGTCGCTGCCCGCCGTGGTCATGGAGCTGTTGAACAGCATCGACCAGGACGACGTGGATATTTCCGTGCTGGCTAAGAAAGTGTCGTACGACCAGGCCCTGACGGCGAAGACCTTGCGCCTGGCCAACTCCTCGCAATACGGCTTGCAGGTGAAGGCCACCACCATCCAGCAAGCGATTACCTATCTGGGCTTCCAGACCACGCGCAGCCTGATCACCTCGGCCGCCATCACGGGCTGCTTCCCCGAGGGCCGCTGTCCCGGCTTCGACGACAAGGCGTTCTGGCGCCACTCGGTGGCCACGGCCGGCTGCGCCAAGGTGCTGGCGCGGCAGATCCGCTTCAACCAGGATTATGCGTTTACGGCCGGCTTGCTGCACAACATCGGCCGCCTCGTGCTGGTCAGCAGTTTCCCCACGCAGTACGCGCAAGTCATCGCCCACCAGGCGGCGCACGATTGCAGCCTGCTCGAGGCGGAGCAAGCCGTGCTCGGCGTCGACCATGTACAGGCGGGCGTGGCGCTGGCCGAACACTGGAATTTCTCCGACACCATGCGCCTGGCGATCGGCAACTACCTGCAGCCGGAAGCGCCGGGGGCAGGTTTCCTGGCCGCACTGATCCACGTGGCCAATGCCATCGTCTGCGCGCTCGACCTGGCGCAGGCGGGCGACGACATGGTGCCGCGCGTGTCGCCGGTGGCCTGGGATGCGCTGGGCCTGGGCGAGGAAACGTATCTGCAGCTGTTCCGCGAAACGGAATTGCGCTACGACGAAATCACCACGGCCTTGCTAAGCTGACGCCATCAAGCTGGCTCGGCAGACAAAGCCGCAAACGCAAACGGCCCTCGCCTGGAGGCGAAAGCCGTTATGGGTACTGCAACACATCCATCCTGCCCGGTCCACGCCAGCCTGTTGCCGCCAGCAGCTACGCAAGCGGAACAGTCAGCGCGCGACCGCCACATCAGTGCGCGTAATTCGATTCTTGCGCATCGCCGCGGTCTTCCGCTTTTGGACGGCCCTGGGCGTCGGACAAACGGTACTTGGTGCGGCGGTCGCCCATCAAGTCACGCAGGTCGCGGATGCTCATGCCCGTCACTTCGTGCATGCGGATCAGCAACGACGCGCCGACCGGCAAGCGGTGGTGGCGAATCTTGCTGATAACCGGTGGCGCCACTTCGAGCAGGCGCGACAGGGCTGCGTCGTTTTTCAGCTGCATCTTGCTCAGCAGAATATCGAGCAGGTGGTTAGGGTTGTACGTCTCTTGCGATGCTAATGCATGATGTGCCATGATTTTTCCTCGTCTAGTGAATGTTGAAAATAATGCCGATACGAACTTAAGGCTGGCTTAGAGTGTTTAAAAGTATTTCAAAACCGTCAGCCCCTCCCCTCCTATCGCACTGCCTGCACAGGACTCGCACAGCCACGTCCAGCCAACGTGCGCAGCTTGCCGCGTGAGTAAATAGCACTGCAATCCGATGAAATGAATTGCATATAAGGCAATATACTAGCCCAAACAGGCAGCATCCGCGCCTCGCGCAACCTTCTTGATTGTTAAAGATCAATCAAGGTGCTGGTTGGCTTAACAACGATGCCTTTTCAACACATTAGGATGCCTGCGGGCGCACACAAGGCCTTGCAGCAACTTGTTACAAATCAATGGTGACGCAGGGCAATAAATGCTTTGCAGCATCGCCATCATCGTCAACGTTTCCATCTCGAAATCTTGTCGGCAAGGTAAGCACGACATGGCCCGTCCCGGCGATTTACGCTAAACTATGGACTGAACTTGCAGCGAGCCTGCCACCGGGCAGCCAGAGACGCCCGGCCGGTCATCCACCGCGCCCCGCCCTGAGCGCTCCCCTGCCCGACAGCATCCTGCCCAGCCATCTTATTTGCCGCCACATTTACCGATAAGCGCCAGACTCCATGCAGAAAAAAGTATTCATCAAAACCTTCGGCTGCCAGATGAACGAGTACGACTCGGACAAGATGGCCGATGTGCTGGGCGCCTCCGATGGCCTGGTGCGCACCGAGCACCCGGAAGACGCCGACGTCATCTTGCTCAATACCTGCTCCGTGCGCGAAAAGGCGCAGGAAAAAGTGTTTTCCGACCTGGGCCGCCTGCGCGAACTGAAGCTGGCCAAGCCGCACCTGTTGATCGGCGTGGGCGGCTGCGTGGCCTCGCAGGAAGGCGATGCCATCGTCAAGCGCGCGCCGTATGTCGACATGGTGTTCGGCCCGCAGACGCTGCACCGCCTGCCGCAGATGATCGAGCTGCGCCGCGCCAGCGGCGCCTCGCAAGTCGACATCAGCTTCCCCGAAATCGAAAAGTTCGACCACATGCCGCCGGCCAAGGTGGAGGGCGCCTCGGCCTTCGTCTCCATCATGGAAGGTTGCAGCAAGTACTGCAGCTATTGCGTGGTGCCCTACACGCGCGGCGAGGAAGTGTCGCGCCGCTTCGAGGACGTGCTGACGGAAGTGGCCGGGCTGGCCGCCCAGGGCGTCAAGGAAATCACCCTGCTGGGACAGAACGTGAATGCCTACCGCGGCGCGATGGAAGGCGGCGACATCGCCGACTTCGCCCTGCTGCTCGAATACGTGGCCGACATTCCCGGCATCGAACGCCTGCGCTTCGTCACCAGCCATCCGAAGGAATTCACGCAGCGCCTGATCGACGCCTACGCGAAGATCCCGCAGCTGGTCGACCACCTGTACCTGCCGGCGCAGCACGGCTCCGACAAGGTGCTGGGCGCCATGAAGCGCGGCTACACGGGCCTCGAATACAAGTCCATCATCCGCCGCATCCGCGCCGTGCGCCCGAACATGGCCATTTCCTCGGATTTCATCGTCGGTTTCCCCGGTGAAACCCAGGCCGACTTCGACGCCATGATGAAACTGATCGCCGACGTGGGCTTCGACAACAGCTACAGTTTCATCTTCAGCAAGCGCCCCGGCACGCCGGCCGCCAACCTGGAAGACGACACGCCGCACGACGTAAAACTTGCTCGCTTACAACAACTGCAGGCAGCCATCGACGCCAACACGCGCAAGTACAGCCTGGCCATGGTCGGCACGGTGCAAACCATCCTCGTCGAAGGCCGCTCGAAGAAGGATACGATTGATCGCGAACTGCAAGGCCGCACGGAAAACAACCGCGTGGTCAATTTCGACGCCGGCCCCGACGGTTTGCAACTGATCGGCCAGCTGGTCGACGTGCGCATCACCGAAAGCCATTCCTACACCCTGCGCGGCGAACTCGTCGCCGGCGCCCAAGCATTGAAAAGAGCCAGTTGAAAACCAAAGCCCCGATACAGCCGCATTATTTCATCCCCGAACCGCTCGACAACACGCGCCTGGCGCACCTGTGCGGACCGCTCGATGAAAACCTGCGCCAGATTTCCGCCGCCCTCGACGTGACGATCTTCCGCCGCGGCGAGAAATTCATCGTCGGCGGCAGCAATGCCGCGCGCGCCGTGGAAATCCTCGAGCAGTTCTACGCCATCGCCAACAAGGTCGTGCCGCTGGAAGAGGTCCAGCTGGCCCTGGTGGAGCAGCGCGCGGGCCTGTCCGCCGCCTCGGAACACCATGCCAACGCGCCCGTCAGCACCTTCGTCGAGCCGGACATCGCCAGCCCCGTGCTGAAGACGCGGCGCAGCGACCTGCGCGGGCGCACGCCGCACCAGATCGCCTACCTGCGCGACATCCTCGAACACGACATCAGCTTCGGCGTGGGCCCGGCCGGCACGGGCAAGACCTACCTGGCCGTCGCCTGCGCCGTCGACGCGCTCGAACGCGACGCCGTCAAGCGCATCATCCTGACGCGCCCCGCCGTCGAAGCGGGCGAGCGCCTGGGCTTCCTGCCGGGCGACCTGGCGCAAAAGGTCGATCCCTACCTGCGTCCCCTGTACGATGCGCTGTATGATTTGCTGGGCTTTGACCGCACGCAAAAACTGTTTGAAAAACAGGTGATCGAGATCGCCCCGCTGGCCTACATGCGCGGGCGCACCCTGAACCACGCCTTCGTCATCCTCGACGAGGCGCAAAACACCACCGTCGAACAGATGAAGATGTTCCTGACACGCATCGGCTTTGGCAGCAAGGCCGTGGTGACGGGCGACGTCACGCAGGTCGACCTGCACAAGAGCCAGACGAGCGGCCTGATCGACGCCGTGCACGTGCTGAAAGACGTGCGCGGCATCGGCTTCACGCAATTTAACAGCACCGACGTGGTGCGCCATCCGCTCGTCGCCCGCATCGTCGACGCCTATGAAACAGCGCAGGCAGCCAGTGCCGACGCCGCCCAGTTGCTCCCCCTATTGAAACCAGCCAGCGCCAAAAATGTCCGAAAAAAATAAACTGTCCCTGTCCGTGCAATATCCGGATGCCCGCCTGGAAACCCTGATCACGCGCCCGAAAGTGCGCCGCTGGGTCAAGGCGGCCCTGTTCGCCCCGGCCGAATTCACCATCCGCTTCGTCGACGCCGAGGAAGGCCGCACCCTGAACCGCGACTACCGCGAAAAGGACTACGCCACCAACGTGCTGACCTTTGCCTACAACGAAGGCGAAGAGCTTGGCGACGACGAGCCGACGCGCGCCGACATCATCCTGTGCACGGACGTGCTGGAAAAGGAAGCGCAAGAGCAAAAAAAGAGCGTGGAAGAACACACGGCCCACCTGATCGTGCATGGCGTGCTGCATGCGCAAGGCTACGACCACATGGATGACGAGGAAGCAAGCGAGATGGAAGGGCTGGAAACGGAAATCCTGGCCAAGCTCGGCATTACCGACCCGTACAAGGAGTAAGCACATGGGAACCTGGGCCACTGACGCCTTCGGCAACGACTACGCCATGGATTGGGCGCAGGACTTGCACGAATATAAAACCCTGGAACTGGTCGAGACAACGCTCGACAACGTCATCGACAGCCCGCAAGCCGAACTCGAGGCGCCGTTCGCCGCCGAGGCGCTGGCCGCGCTGGAAGTGATCGCCCGCCTGCTGGGAAAACCGGGCGAGGACGACCCGGCCACCGCCGAAGTAGACGAATGGGTGGCGGCCTGCAAGAAGAAAGTCGCGCCGCCGTTGCTGGACAAGGCACGCCTGGCCTTCGAGCGCATCACGGCCGATGCGTCGGAACTGCGCCAGCTGTGGCAGGACAGCGAGCATTACGCCGACTGGCAGGCGGACGTGGCGGACTTGCGCGCCCGCGTGCTGGGCCCGGAGGCTTGAAACGTCGCGCTACGGCGCATTATGCGTATTAAATTTGCATCAAAAGCGGGGAAATCCGGTAGCGCCCCACTTTTGGTGTATCCTATATCCCTTCGCAACAACGGCTCACGCCTCCTATGCCCGAGCACCCTAGTGGCGTCAGAACTGACGTCAAGCCCCACCGGTCACTGTTTGAACGCCTGACCGCACTCATTTCCCCCGAGCCAGAGAACCGTGCAGAATTGCTCGATGTTCTACACGATGCGCATGAACGCAAGCTGATCGACGCCGACGCCCTGTCGATGATCGAAGGCGTGTTCCAGGTATCGGATCTCTGCGCGCGCGACATCATGATTCCCCGCTCGCAAATGGATGTCATCGACATCAGCAAGCCGATCGAGGAATGGATGCCCGAAGTCCTGTCCACCGCCCACTCGCGCTTCCCCGCGATCGAAGGCGAGCGCGACAAGGTTATCGGCATCCTGCTGGCGAAAGACTTGCTGCGTTATTACGCGGAAGAAACTTTCGACGTCCGCGACATGCTGCGCCCCGCCATCTTCATCCCCGAATCGAAACGCCTGAATGTGCTGCTGCGCGATTTCCGCGCCAACCACAATCACATGGCCATCGTCGTCGATGAATACAGCGGCGTCGCCGGCCTGATCACCATCGAAGACGTGCTGGAACAGATCGTCGGCGATATCGAGGACGAATACGACTTCGACGAAGCCGAGGACAATATCCTGTCGCTGAAGGAAGGCCAGTTCGGCCCCCGCTGGCGCGTCAAGGCGCTGACGGAAATCGAACAATTCAACGAGGAAGTGGGCAGCCACCTGGTGGACGACGACGTCGACACCATCGGCGGCCTGGTCTCGAAGTACCTGGGCCGCATGGCGCACAAGGGCGATATCTTCGACCTGGGCAACCTGCGCTTCGAGGTGCTGCGCGCCGATGCGCGCCAGGTGCACGTGCTGCTCGTCGAGCGCCTGCCCAACGTGCCGGAACTGGAACTCTGACATGCGCGTGCTGTAAATGCGTTTCAGACGCGCCGACCCCAACGCCCCCGCCAAACCGCCCCGCAGCACGTGGGCGCGCATGCTGACTGCCGCCATCGCCGGCGCCGTCGCCGTGCTGGCGTTCGCCCCTTTCGGCTACTGGCCGCTGCAAATCCTCAGCCTGGGCGTGCTGTTCTACCAGGTGCTGCGCGCCGCGAGCGTGAAAAGCGGTGCGCTGATCGGCTGGGCCTATGGCTTCGGCTGGTGCGCGGCCGGCACGCACTGGCTGTATATCTCCATGCACCGCTATGGCGACATGGCCGCGCCGGTCGCCGTCATCGCCGTGGCCCTGCTCGCGCTGCTGATGGCCATCTACGTGGCGCTGGCCATGGGCGCGGCCGCCTGGCTGCGCCGCCGCTGGGTGCTGTCGCTGCCGGCAATGACGCTGTTGATCTTGCCATCCCTGTGGACCCTGTTCGAATGGACGCGCGGCTGGCTGTTTACAGGCTTCCCGTGGCTGGCCACGGGCTACGCCCACAATACCGGCCCGCTGAGCGGCTTTGCCCCCATCGTCGGCGCGTATGGCCTGGGCTGGCTGGCCGCCCTGTCCGCCGGCGCCCTGCTCTTGCTGACGCACCGCACGCGCTGGAACGCGCTGGGCGGCCTGGTGGCGCTGTACGCGGCCGGTATTGGCCTGCAATACGTGAACTGGACCCACCCGGTGGGACGTCCGATCACGGTGCGCCTGTTGCAGGGCAATGTGCCGCAGCAGCAGAAATTCGACCCCGGCTTCGTGCTCGGCGCCCTGCGGATGTACCAGAACGCCATCACCAGCGCCCCGGCCGACCTGATCGCCACGCCGGAGACGGCCGTCACGGTGCTGCCGCACCAGCTGCCGGCCGGCTATCTCGACAACCTGGCCACGTACGCGCAGCAGACGGGCAGCACGATCCTGGTCGGCATGCCCGTGCTCGACGAGCAGCAGCGCTTCTACAATGCGGCGCTGGGGATCACGCCCAACAGCACGCCGGGCCCGTACTACCAGTACCGCAAGCACCACCTGGTGCCGTTCGGCGAATTCGTGCCGCCTGGCCTGCACTGGTTTGTCGCCATGATGGCCATCCCGCTGGGCGACATGGGCCGCGGCGCCGAAGTGCAAGCGCCTTTGCCCGTGCGCGACCAGCTGGTGCTGCCGAATATCTGCTATGAAGACCTGTTTGGCGAGGAAATCGCCGGCCAGCTGGCCAGCGCCCACCGCAGCGGCAAGCAATCGGCGTCGGTGCTGCTGAATATCTCGAACCTGGCGTGGTTCGGCGACTCGATCGCCATCCCGCAGCATCTGCAGATTTCGCAGATGCGCAGCCTGGAAACAGGCCGCCCGATGCTGCGCTCGACGAACACGGGCGCCACGGCCGTCATCGACGGCAAGGGCGTGGTGCAAAGCCTGCTGCCGCCGGAACAGCAAGCCACGCTGGCGGCCAAGGTGCAGGGCATGGGCGGCATGACGCCATACATCCTGTACGGCAACAAACTGGTGCTGGCCCTGGCCGCGCTGGCCCTGCTGACGGCCTTCCTGCTGTCGCGCGCCGCCCGCCGTGGCGCCGCCAGGCAGGAATAAGCGGCCGATATTGCCCGAAGAGTCACAGTGGGCCCGTAAAAACCGCTAAAATTAGCAAAACCCCGGCCCGGACGCGCTTTCCAAGCAGGCGCCCGGGCTTCAAGCAAACCCCTTACAGCGCGCAGCCTGTCCGCGCGGCGAACTCATACGATGCTCACATTTCAACAAATTATCCTGACCTTGCAAACCTATTGGGACAAGCAAGGTTGCGCCCTGCTCCAGCCCTACGACATGGAAGTCGGCGCCGGCACCTTCCACACCGGCACCTTCCTGCGCGCGATCGGCCCGGAACCCTGGCGCGCCGCGTATGTGCAGCCGTCGCGCCGGCCGAAAGATGGCCGCTATGGCGAAAACCCGAACCGCATGCAGCACTACTACCAGTACCAGGTGGTCCTGAAGCCGGCGCCGGAAAACATCCTCGACCTGTATCTGGGCTCGCTGGCCGCGCTGGGCCTGGACCTGAAGCAGAATGACGTGCGCTTCGTCGAAGACGACTGGGAAAGCCCGACCCTGGGCGCCTGGGGCCTGGGCTGGGAAGTCTGGCTGAACGGCATGGAAGTGACCCAGTTTACCTACTTCCAGCAAGTGGGCGGCCTCGATTGCAAGCCCGTGCTGGGCGAGATCACCTACGGCATCGAACGCCTGGCCATGTACCTGCAAGGCGTGGAAAACGTGTACGACCTGGTGTGGACCGAGTGGGAAGAAAACGGCACGACCAAGAAACTGACCTACGGCGACGTCTTCCACCAGAACGAAGTGGAGCAATCGACCTACAACTTCGAACACGCGAATACGGACTTGCTGTTCGAACAATTCGGCAACTACGAAGCGGAAGCCAAGCGCCTGATCGAGCTGCAGCTGACCCTGCCCGCCTACGAAAAGATCATGAAGGCTTCGCACAGCTTCAACATGCTCGATGCGCGCGGCGCCATTTCGGTGACGGAACGCGCCGCCTACATCGGCCGCGTGCGCACCCTGTCGCGCCTGGTGGCGCAAGCGTATTACGACTCGCGCGAGCGCCTCGGTTTCCCGATGCTGCCCGCCGCAGACCAATCCGCCGCCTAATTCGAGCCTCCACACCGCCGTACCAGACAAGAACACCATGAACCAAACACTGCTCATCGAACTGCTGACCGAAGAACTGCCGCCGAAAGCGCTGGCCAAACTGGGCGCCGCCTTTGCCGCCGGCATCGTCAACGGACTGAAATCGCGCGACTTCCTGGAAGCCGACAGCGTCGCCACCAGCTACGCCTCGCCGCGCCGCCTGGCCGTCTCCATCACCAATGTGCGCGAAGTCTCGCCCGACAAATCGATCCGCGAAAAGGTCCTGCCCGTCTCCGTGGCGCTGGACGCGAACGGCAACGGCACGCCGCCGCTGGCCAAGAAACTGGCCGCACTGGGCTTCCCCGAACTGACGCTGGCCGAGCTGGAACGCGCCGTCGACGGCAAGGCCGAAAGCTTCTTCTACACGTACACGGCGCCAGGCAGCCAGCTCGCCACCGGCGCGCAGGCGGCATTGACGGAAGCGGCCGCCAAGCTGCCGATTCCAAAACTGATGAGCTACCAGCGCCCGGACGGCACCACCGTGCAATTCGTGCGCCCGGCCCACAGCCTGATCGCCCTGCACGGCATCAACGTGCTGCCCCTGACCCTGCTGGGCCTCGCCGCCGGCCGCACGACGCTGGGCCACCGCTTCCTCACCGATGGCGCGCCGATCACCATCGCGCACGCGGAAAACTATGCGGCCTCGCTGATCCTCAACGCCAGCGTCATCGCCAGCAACGAGGAACGCAAGGAGCGCATCCGCGCCCAGTTGCTGGAAAAAGCCGGCGCCGACCAGGTGCTGATGCCCGAGGCGCTGCTCGACGAAGTGACGGCCCTGGTCGAATGGCCAGTCGTGTATGAATGCCACTTCGAGGAAGAATTCCTGGCCGTGCCGCAGGAATGCCTGATCCTCACCATGCAGACGAACCAGAAGTACTTCGCGCTGACTGACAGCGACGGCAAGCTGCGCTCGCGCTTCCTGATCGTCTCGAACATCGCAACGGACACGCCCGAGCACATCATCGGCGGCAACGAGCGCGTGGTGCGACCGCGCCTGTCGGACGCCAAGTTCTTCTTCGAGCAGGACAAGAAGAAGACGCTGGCAGCACGCCTGCCGCTGCTGGCCAATGTCGTCTACCACAACAAGCTGGGCACGCAGGCGGCCCGCACGGAGCGCGTCAAGTCGCTGGCTGGCGCCATCGCCGCCAAATTGCACTACGACGTGGCCCTGGCCGAACGCGGCGCCCTGCTGGCCAAGGCCGACCTGCTGACCGACATGGTGGGCGAATTCCCCGAGCTGCAAGGCATCATGGGCACGTATTACGCGCGCCATGACGGCGAAGCCGAGGAAGTGGCGCTGGCCGCCTCCGAGCACTACCAGCCACGCTTTGCCGGCGACAGCCTGCCGACCACCGCCACCGGCACCGCCGTGGCGCTGGCCGACAAGCTCGAAACCCTGGTCGGCATCTGGTCCATCGGCCTGGCGCCGACGGGCGACAAGGACCCGTTCGCGCTGCGCCGCCATGCCCTCGGCGTGCTGCGCATGCTGCTGGAAAAACGCCTGCCCCTGTCGATCCAGGGCTTGCTGGCCGACGCGGCAGCGCAATTTGCCGCCATCCCCGGCTTCAAGGATCCGGTGGCCGATGTCACCACCTTCATGCTCGACCGCCTGCGCGGCATCCTGCGCGAGCGCGGCTTCTCGCCGAATGAAATCGAAGCCGTCGTGGCGCAGAATCCTGACCGCCTGGACGACATCGTGCAGCGCCTGGAGGCAGTGCAGGCCTTTGCCGCCCTGCCGGAAAGCGCCTCGCTGGCCGCTGCCAACAAGCGCATCACGAATATCCTGAAAAAGAACGAGGAAGCCGTAAGCCAGGTGGCTGCCGGCGGCGTCAACGTGGCGCTGCTGCAGGACGAGGCGGAGAAAAAACTGGCCGCCGCCGTCTCGCGCGTGCAGCCGGAAATCGACGCGGCGTTTGCCAAGGGCGATTTTGCGGGCACCCTGCAAACGCTGGCGCAGCTGCGCGACGACGTCGACGGCTTCTTCAACGACGTCATGGTGATGGCCGAGGATGTCGCCCTGCGCAACAACCGCCTGGCATTGCTGTCGTCGCTGCACGGCATGATGAACCGCGTGGCCGACATTTCCAAGCTGGCGGCATAATGGGCATTCCGGCGCTGAAACTGATTATTCTCGACCGCGACGGCGTCATTAATCATGACTCGCCGGACTTCATCAAGTCGCCGGCCGAATGGCTGCCGATTCCCGGCTCGCTCGAAGCGATAGCCCGCCTGAACCAGGCAGGCTATCGCGTGGTGATCGCCTCGAACCAGTCGGGCATCGCGCGCGAGTACTTCGACATGACGGTCTTGAACGCGATCCACCAGAAGATGCACACGCTGGCGCAGCAGGTGGGCGCCGATATCGACGCCATCTTCTTTTGCCCGCATGCGGGTGCGGACAATTGCGACTGCCGCAAGCCCAAGCCAGGCATGTTCCATGAAATTTCGCAGCGCTACAACACCAGCCTGAAAGGCGTGCCGACCGTTGGTGATTCGCTGCGCGACCTGCAGGCCGGTTTCATCAGCGGCTGCACGCCCTACCTGGTGTTGACGGGCAAGGGCGAAAAAACCAACGAGACGGGCGGCCTGCCACCCGGCACCCAGGTCTTCCCCGACCTGGCGGCCGTGGTCGGCCACCTGCTCAAGGCGCCAGCCGTACCGGCGCCCACCGTGGCATTCAGTATCTAATCTTCGGAGAACCGCATTGCGTAATATTTCCCTGTTCCTGCGATCCCTGCTGTTCATGATCATCATGATCGTGGCCACCATCGTCTGGGCCTGCGTGTGCTTTTTTGCCGCGCCATTGAGCTACAACAAGCGCTATTGGGTCACCTCGCGCTGGAATGTGTTTATCCTGTGGTGTGCCAAGGTCATTTGCGGCATCCGCTACGAAGTCAAGGGCGCCGAGAACTTCCCCGACGCGCCGGCCATCGTGCTGTCGAAGCACCAGTCGGCCTGGGAAACCATCTTCCTGCTGCCCAGCCTGCCCCGTCCGCTGGTATATGTGTTCAAGAAGGAGATCCTGTACATCCCGTTCTTCGGCTGGGCCATGGCGCTGCTGCGCATGATCCCGATCGACCGCAAACAGGGCAAGCATGCGTTCAAGAGCGTGGTCGCGCATGGCAAGCGCCGCCTGGCGGACGGCCAATGGATTATCATGTTCCCCGAAGGCACCCGCATCCCGGTGGGTCAGACGGGCAAGTACAAGAGCGGCGGCACGCGCCTGGCCATTGCCACGGGCGCCGTGGTGGTGCCGATTGCGCATAATTCAGGCGAATGTTGGCCCAAGCAGTCATTCCTCAAACGCCCGGGATTGATCACCGTCTCGATAGGCAAACCGATTTCGCCGGAAGGGCATACCCCGGACAGCATGATGCAACAGGTGGAAAATTGGATAGAATCAGAAATGCGCGTCATTTCGCCTCACGCCTACAACGCTGGCTAGACGGCATCAGCGCGGTCATCCAGGAGCCGACCCTGCGCCAGCAGATGAAGACCATCAAGGTCGGCGACCAGCAACTGGATCTGTTCGCGCACGACGTCTCGACCAGCACGCCCCCGGCGGTGCGCCCCACGGCACCGCCAGCGCCGCCCGTGGTGGCGCCGGTCCACCTTGCGCCGCCGCCCGTGGCGCCCGTCTCGCCCATCGCTGTTCCTGTTCCCGCTCCCCCTGCCCTGCCTTCCCCGCCACGCACCGCCGACGGCCCGCCATTGCGCCAGCTGCAGCTGGGCAGCCACCTGGTCGAATTTGCCCTGCGCCGCTCCACGCGCCGTTCCATCGGCTTCATGATCGACGATAACGGCTTGCGCGTCACGGCGCCCAAGCGCGTCACCCTGGCCGAAATCGACAGCGCCATCCGCGCCAAGCAGGGCTGGATCGTCTCGAAGCTGCTGGAACGGGGAGAGCGCAAGGTGCAGCGCCAGCAGCGGGCCCCGATGGAATGGATCGATGGCGCCACGCTGCCCTATCTCGGTGGCGAAATCACCCTGCGATTGCACCAGGCGCCGCGCCACCGCGCCAGCTTCCAGCGCGAGACGAACGAACTGCACGTATGGGTCACACCCGCAGGCAGCGAACAGCAATTGAAGGAAAAAGTGAAAGCCTGGTTCCAGCACGAGGCGCGCCAGCTGTTCGAGGCGCGGCTGGACCTGTATGCGGACAAGCTGGGCGTGCGCTACGACTCGCTGTCGCTGTCCTCGGCCGGCACGCGCTGGGGCAGCTGCACCATCGAGCGCAAGATCCGCCTGAACTGGCGCCTGATCCATTTCGCCCTGCCGCTGGTCGACTACGTGGTCGCGCACGAATTGTCGCACCTGCTGGAAATGAACCACAGCCCCCGCTTCTGGGCCACCGTGGAATCGATCTATCCCGATTACGACGGCGCCAAGCAGGCGCTGAGGAAGCGCTCGCAGGAGCTGCCAGTCCTGTTCGCGTAAACAACATTGTTGGCGTCGCCTGTCGGATTACGCGCAAGCGCTAATCCGACCTACCTCGATCACGGCAGTAGTCGCCTGTCGGATTACGCGCAGGCCCTAATCCAACCTACCTCGATCACGGCAGTAGGTCGGATTAGGCCGCAGGCCGTAATCCGACAACATTGTTGGCCGTGCATCCATCACGGCAACAGGGGCTTGATGGCCGCTATCGTGCGCGGCGTGGCGCCGCGGTGCTGCGCCGCGAACGCCAGCGCTTTAGCTCCCATCGCCGCCAGGCGCGCCGGATCCCGCAGCAGTGCCGACGCTTGCGTCATCAAGGCATCGGCATCGGCCACCAGCGCGGCGCCGCCGGCGGCAATCGCCTGCTCCGTCACCAGCGCAAAATTGAAGGTATGTGGCCCGATCAGCACGGGCTTGCCCAGCGCCGCCGGCTCGATCAGGTTTTGCCCGCCCAGTGGCAGCAGGCTGCCGCCGACAAACGCGCAGTCGCAAGCCGCGTAATAGGCAAACATCTCGCCCATGGTATCGCCCAGCAGCACCTGCGTGCCCGCCGCCACGACGCCATCCCCGGTCAGGCTGGAGCGGCGCTGCACGGCCAGGCCGTGCGCCAGCACCATTTTTTCCACTTCGTCGAAGCGCTGCGGGTGGCGCGGCACGATCAGCAGCAGCACGCCGGCAGGCAGGCTGGCGCGCAGCCAGGCGTCGAGGATCAATGGCTCCTCCCCTTCGCGCGTGCTGGCGCACAGCAGCACGGGACGGGCGCCGATGGCGCCGCGCAGCCACGCTCCGGTCGCCAGCGCGGCATCGGGCACGACGACGTCGAACTTGATGCTGCCCGTGACCACCACGTCCGGCACGCCCAACTGGCGCACGCGCTGCGCGTCGTCCTGCGTCTGCGCCGCCACCAGCGTGATGCCGCGCGCGGCGTCGCCTATCAGCTTGCCCAGGCGCTGCGCCTTGCCCAGCGAACGCTGCGACAGGCGCGCATTGGCCAGCACCACGGGCACGCCGTGGCGATTGCATTGGTGGATCAGGTTCGGCCACACTTCCGTCTCCATCAGGATGCAGATGCGCGGCGCAAAGTGACGGATGAAACTGGCCGGCATGGCGCCCGTATCGTAGGGCAGGTAGCTTTGCACGAGGCGCGCGCCGTGCTTGGCGAACAGCGACTTGCCCGTGGCGCGCCCCGTCGGCGTCATGTGCGTGAGGACGATGCGGCAAGCGGGCCATTCAGCCAGCAGCGCGTCGATCAGCGGCTCGGCCGCGCGCGTCTCGCCGACGGAGACGGCGTGCAGCCAGATCGTAGGAGGAACAGGGGCAGGCCGGCGGCCATAGAAGCCGAGGCGTTCGCCCCAGTGCTGGCGATAGCCGGGCTCCTGGCGGCCGCGCAGCCACAGCCGCGCCAGCACCAGTGGCAAGGCCAGCCACCAGGCAAGGGTATAAAGAAGTCGCATGATGATTTGAACGTTGAAGTCAGGCGGGAGGATAGTCGGCCAGCAGGCGCTGTGCCGCGGCCAGCACTTCCGGCACGCCGGGCGGCGTACCTTTATCGCCCAGGTTGATGATTTTCGGCGACCAGTTGCCTTCCGTTTTCCACAGCGGCGAATCGGCATAGATTTCCACCGTTGGCCGCAAAAAGGCGGCGGCGATATGCGTCAGGCCCGTATCGACGCCGATTACCAGCGCGGCGCGGCGCGCCAGCATGGTGGCGTCGCTCATCGACAGTTTCGGCAGCACGCGCGCATTCGGCAGGCTCGCCGCCAGCAACTCGGCTTCCGCCTTTTCCTTGGGCGAACCCCAGGGCAGCAAAATCGGCATGGGCGAGAGCGCGTGGCCGAGGGCGATCCAGTTTTCCGGCGCCCATTTCTTGGCGTCGCGCGCCGTGCCATGGAAATACACGGCATACGGCGCCTCGCCCATCCAGTCCGGGCGCGGCTCGCTGCCTGACACTTCCGGCAAACCGAAATCGGCCGGCGTGTCGACCGTGTAGCCCAGGGCGGCGGCGGCCACCAGCCGGCCACGCGCTACCGCATGCGTGCGCGGGTCGAGGGGTATGCTTTTCGTGTGAAACAGGCGCGAGATGCCTTCGTAGCCCGAGCCTTCGCTGCCGTTGGCCAGGCCGACTTTCTGGCCGCCCGGCGCCAGGCGCGCGGCGCCCATGATGATGCCCGTCTTGAGCAAGCCCTGGGTATCGAACACATAATCGTAGCGCGTCTGGCGCAGGCTGCGGAAAAAGGCGGCAATTTCCGCGCGCGTCTCTTTCTTGCCCAGGCTCTTGCGCCAGCGCCGCAGCGCGAATGGGAAGATGGTGCCGACGCGCGAATTCAGGCGCACCAGGCTCGTGTAGCCCTCCTCGACCACCCAGTCGATGGTGGCGTCCGGATAATGGCGGGCGATGTCATGCACCATCGGCAGGTTGTGCAGCACGTCGCCCAACGAGGAAACGCGCACCAGCAGGATTTTCAGGGGCGCCTGTGCGCCGGATTGAGCGGTCATGGCGTCAGAACGGCAGGACAGCGTCAGGCTTGGCAGCGAGGATCACGCGCTTGAACTGATCCTGTATGCGCGCCAGGGCTGCCGGCGTTTCCGCCTCGAAGCGCATGACGATCACTGGCGTGGTGTTCGACGAACGGGCCAGGCCGAAACCGTCGGCGTACTCCACGCGCAAGCCATCGATGGTGATGATCCGTTCATTGCCGGGGAAGAGGGCGTCGCGGCGCAGCACGTCCATCAGCGCGACGTTTTCGCCCTCCTTCAGTTCCAGCTGCAATTCAGGCGTGCTGTCGGACTGCGGCAGGCTATTCAGCAAAGCGGAAGGATCGGCCTCGCGCGTGAGGATTTCCAGCAGGCGCACAGCCGCATACAGGCCGTCGTCGAAGCCATACCAGCGGTCCTTGAAGAAGATATGGCCGCTCATTTCGCCGCCCAGCGGCGCCCCCGTCGCGCGCAGCTCGGCTTTCACCAGCGAGTGGCCCGTCTTGCACATCAACGGCACACCGCCATGCTTGCTGATCCACGGCGCCAGGTGGCGCGTGCATTTCACGTCATACAGGATTTGCGCGCCTGGATGGCGGCTCAGCACGTCGGCCGCAAACAGCATCATCTGGCGGTCAGGGTAGATGATCTGCCCATCCTTGGTGACCACGCCCAGGCGGTCGCCGTCGCCGTCGAAGGCGATGCCGATTTCGGCATCCGTCCCGGCCAGGCAGCGGATCAGGTCCTGCAGGTTTTCCGGATGCGCCGGATCGGGGTGGTGATTGGGGAAACTGCCATCGACGTCGCAGAACAACTCGATGACATCGCAGCCCAGGCCGCGGAACAGATCGCCCGCGAACGCGCCAGCGACGCCATTGCCGCAATCGACGGCGATCTTGATCGGGCGCGCCAGCTTCACGTCGCCGAGGATGCGCTCCAGGTAGGCGGCGCGAATGTCGTGCGTGGCGTAGCTGCCCAAACGGGCAATGTCAGTGGTGCCGCCGTCCTGCGCCACGATGCGGTGGTACAGTGCCTGGATCGCCTCGCCGTGTATCGCTTCGCCGTCCAGCACCATCTTGAAACCGTTGTAGTCGGGCGGATTGTGGCTGCCCGTGACCATGATGCCGGAGCGCGTATCGAGCACATTGGTGCCGAAGTACACCATCGGCGTGGCCACCACGCCCAGGTCGATCACGTCGACGCCTGCGGCCTGCAGGCCCTGCGCCAGTGCCGCCGTCAATTCGGGGCCGGACAGCCGGCCATCGCGGCCGATCACTACCCGCTTTTCTCCCTTTTCCAGGGCCGCCGCGCCAAACGCCTGTCCAATCTTGTAGGCTACGCCGGCATCGAGGGTTTGAGCGATGATGCCGCGAATATCGTAGGCTTTGAAGATCGTTCTTGACAGTGGAAGCATGGTTTGGTCGGTATGAAGTTGGGCCCAAGGTATGGTGCATGGCAGGCATACGCTTGCAACTGCGCCAAAAGTATACCGGATTATACGCGCAGCAGATCGATGGACTTGCCCGATTCCACCCACTGCCTGACCCACAACGGCTGGCGGCCACGGCCTGTCCACTGCTCGGCCGCATTGTCCGGATGGCGATAGCGCACCGCGACCTTGCCCGTGCGCGGATGCAGGCCGTCGAGTATCAATTGCTTCAGTGGAATGCCTGCCTGCTGCGCAATCGCCATGATCTGTTCGCGCGCCTTGTTCAAATCGTCACGTTCGCGGCCCTGCAATTCCTGCTTGACGCCATCGTCCAGTTTACGCAATTCCAGCATCGTCATCGTTGACAGATCCATCACTTACATCCTTTACGTTAATCTGAGTAATAATAAAATCCCATGAAATATACTACATTGTAAAAATATCTGCGTGCCGCCTGAATAATCACCAGCCATAGCTTTGCATTCGGAATTTTATTTACATGGCCAACATTAAGATTAAATGAAGAATATGACGGCAGGGCGAAATGGATAATCAATAAACATGGCGGGATTCGTTTTTCTCAAAACAGCGCGCATCGCTTTCTTATAAGAAAGGCGGCGCGCAAGCCAGCCAATCCGCAGCATGCTGGCGCATATTATTCAGCAGCGATCTATTTGCCATGCTGGCAGCACGGCATGCATAACGTAATCGCCCGCGGCAGCGTTTTATTCTCGGTATCACGCGCGGTGTTCCGATAGCGGCGGCGGCAGAATAAAACGGAAATAACCAGCCGCGATAATCGGCGATGCTGCCGCCCTTCCCGGCATGGCGGGCGCGCCATCCGCCCTGTCGCCATCAAGGCAGCCGGTTTCAGGCATCATGCATGTAATAATGAGATCGTCCAGCCATCCACCATCTCCAGCACACATGAAAACCTATTTTATCGGCGATCTGCAAGGCTGCCATGCACAGACTGTCGAATTGATCGAACAGATCCAGGCGGCAGCCGATGGCCCTTACCGCCTCCTGTTCGCGGGCGACCTGATCAACCGCGGCCCTGCCTCGCTGGCCACCTTGCGCCATGTCCATGCGCTGGCGCGGCAAGGCCTGGCCGACAGCGTGCTGGGCAACCATGACCTGCACCTGCTGGCCGTGGCCAACGGCATCCGTCCACAGCACGCGTCCGACACGCTGGCCGAAATCCTCGATGCACCCGACCGCGAGGAATTGATCGCCTGGCTGCGTTGCCGCCCCCTGGCGCTGGCGCATGACGGCCATCTGCTCGTGCATGCGGGCTTGCTGCCGCAATGGAGCGTGCAGCAGGCGCTGGCCTTGAGCGGCGAAGTGTCGGCCATGCTGCGCAGCGATGACTGGGCCGGTTTCCTGCGCACGATGTACGGCAACGAGCCGGCCGCCTGGCGCGACGACTTGCAGGGTGCCGACCGCCTGCGCTGCATCGTCAATGCCATGACGCGGCTGCGTTTTTGCACGCCGGACGGCGTGATGGATTTCAAGATGAAGGAAAGCGGCAGTGCGCCGCCCGGTTCAGGCTTGCTGCCGTGGTTCGACGTGCCGGGCCGGCGCAGCGCCGGCGACACGGTGGTCTTCGGCCACTGGTCGGCGCTGGGACTGCAATTGCGGCCCCACCTGATCGGCCTCGATAGCGGCTGCGTCTGGGGTGGAAAACTCTCCGCCGTGTGCCTGGAAGACCGTTCGCTGCTGCAGGTGGCCTGTCCCGCGTTTCAGCAACACAGTGGCAAGCAGTAAATCAGCGGCCGCATATGCTTAGTCAAAATGTGTCGTTGGTACCGCGTCGCGTCCATCGTATGATGGTATTTTTGCCCCTCCACGCAGATGAATCCTGATACCGACAGGCTGGCACGCTGGCTGCTTGGCAGCCTGGAGCTCGACACCGCCGTGCTGCACGTGGGCCAGTATTGCGGCCGCTGGCGCGCCTCCACGGCCGGCCGGGAGCTGGGCAGCTTCCACCTGGTCCTCGATGGCCACTGCTACCTGCATTTCGATGGCGCCGCGCCGATTGCCCTCGGCCCGCGCGACGGCGTCTTCCTGTTGCGCGACCTGCCGCACTTCCTCAGTCCCCACAGCGATCCGCTGCAGGCCGTCAGCGCGCAGGCGATGCTGCCGCTGCAGGCGCCCACCAACGGCCTGGCAACCTCGCTCGCCTGCGGCTTCTTCCAGTTCCGCGGCGTGGCATCAAAACTGATCGTCGACTCGTTCCCGCCCTACCTGCTGATACGCGGCGACGCCCCCGCCTTCAGCGCCGCCGCCTCGCTGTTCGACCTGATCCTCGGCGAAGCGGGCGGCGATCCTGAGCAGCCGTCGCCGCTGATCGCCCGCCTGGTCGAACTGCTGTTCTTTTACCTGATACGCCATGTGGCACAGGGCGAGCACGTGGCGGCCGGCCTGCTGTCGCTGTTGTACCGGCCCGAGTTCTCGCCGCTGCTCGAACGCATGCTCGATGCGCCCGCCGACGACTGGTCGATCGAGAACATGGCCAAGGCGGCCTGCATGTCGCGCGCCAGCTTCTGCAAGCATTTCGCCAGCGCCAGCGGCCACTCGCCAGCCCAGTTTTTGCTCATGCTGCGCATGAAGATCGCCGCGCGCCGGCTGCACGATGGCGCATCCGTCGAGCGCGCGGCCGAACTGGTGGGCTACCGTTCGCACGCCGCGTTTACGCGCGCCTTCAAGCGGGTCACAGGCGAACAGCCAGGCGCGTACCGGCGCGACCAGCGCTTGCGCCAGCTGGCCAGCTGAGATCAAGGATCGGGAAATCGCAGACGAACGAGCACAAAAGGGCGACGCTCACGTCTGTTGCACGCACGATATGGCCGATATAATGCCTGGGTGACTTACTAACTTAGCAAGGTACCCCATGTCCCGTCTGACGTTGCACACCCTCGACACCGCCCCGGCCGACAGCCGCCCCTTCGTGGAAAAGGCCATCGCCAACAATGGCTTCCTGCCCAACCTGATCGGCGTGCTGGCCAATGCCCCGCTGGCACTGGAAACCTATCTGACCGTCTCCGGCATCAATGCGCGCGCCAGCCTGAGCCTGATGGAGCGCGAAGTGGTGCAGATCACGGCCGCGCGCATCCACGGCTGCGACTTCTGCATCGCCGGCCATAGCGCCATCTCGCTGAAAAAAGCCGGCCAGACACCCGATATCGTGCGCGCCCTGCAGCACGGCAAGCCAACGGGCGACGTGCAACTGGACGCCGTCGCCGCCTTCGCCACGGCCGTCATCGCCACGCGCGGCGCCGTCGCCGACAGCGAGTATCAAGCCTTCCTGGCGGCCGGCTACAACGAACAGCAGGCGCTGGAAGTGGTGCTGGGCATCAGCCTGGCCACCCTGTGCAATTTCTCCAACAGCCTGGCCGGCACGCCCGTCAATCCGCAGTTGACGCCCTACCTGCCCGGCGCCGTCTGAGATGGCGAACCTCACTCACTGGCTGCACATGCATGCCGACCAGCTCGACCAATCGTCGCAGCTGGCGGAAACCGTCCTGCCGGCGCTGGCCGGCGACAAGCTGCTGGCCATCGGCGTGCCGCAGGAACATGGCGGCGCGGGCGGCGACGTGCGCGATGCCATCGACGCCATCGCCAAGGTGGCCGAGCAATCGGTGACGGCGGCCTTTGTCTTCTGGGGCCAGCGCTGCTTCATCGAATTCCTGCTGCAAAGCGGGAACCGCGCGCTGGCCGAGCGGCGTTTGCCGGCCCTGCTGGCAGGCACGCAGGCGGGCGCCAGCGGCCTGTCGAACGCCATGAAATTCTTGTCCGGCATCGAACAGCTGCAAATCACGGGCGCGCGTCACCAGGATGGCTTGCTGATCGATGGCGGCCTGGCCTGGGTGACGAACTTGCGCAAGGCGGGCTTTGTCGCCGCCGCCGCCGTGGCGCCGAATGATGGCGCGCCCCCCGTCATCGTCGCGTTCGACAGCAGCGAGCCAGGCGTGCAGCGCAGCGATGACCTGGACCTGATCGCCCTGCGCGGCAGCAATACGGCATCCGTCAAGCTGGCGCAGGTGCACATTCCCGCCGCTGACATCATCAGCGACAACGCGCCGGCCTGGCTGCCGCAGGTGCGCCCATCATTCCTCGGCATGCAGTGCGGCCTGTCGATCGGACTGGCGCGCGCCAGCCTGGCGCAGGCGGCGCAAATTTCCGCCGGCTCGCGCAACCAGCTCACGCCGCGCATCGAGGCACTGCAATCGACACTGGCGACGGCCGTCGACACCTTGCTGGCCGGCGTGCACGATGGCCGCTTCAAGACGCAGGCGCCGGCCATGTTCCGCCTGCGCATACAGCTGGCAGAACTGCTGCAACAGGCGCTGATGCTGGAACTGCAGGCGATGGGCGGGCGCGCCTACCTGAACGCCGAACAGCAGGGCTTTGCCCGCCGCTGGCGCGAATCCTCGTTCATCCCCATCGTCACTCCCAGCCTGACGCAATTGCAGGCGGCCTTGCAGCTGTTCGACAGCCAGCAGGCCGCGAAGGCGGCGGGAGCGCAGGCATGACGGCAGCAGCGGAACCGCAAGACTGGGCGCTGCAAGCGCAGGACCTGAGCTTTGCCTATCCGGGAAGCGCGCCCGTGTTCCGGCACGTCGCGCTGGGCGTGCGCAAGCGTGAAATCGTCTGCCTGCTCGGTGGCAGCGGCTGCGGCAAATCGAGCCTGTTGCGCGTGCTGGCCGGCCTGCAGCCGCCATCGACGGGCGAGATCCAGTTCCTCGGCGCGCCCATGCGCGAGCCGGACCCGCGCAGCGCCCTCGTCTTCCAGCAAGCGAGCCTCTTGCCCTGGCTGAACGTCACGGGCAACGCCGGCTTCGGCCTGGACTTCAAGCACCAGCCGCAGCTGACGCGCGAGGCGCACCAGGCGCGCGTGGCGCAAGCCATCGACGCGGTGGGCTTGAAGGGCCGCGAAAAACTGTACCCCTCCGCGCTGTCGGGCGGCATGGCGCAGCGCGTGGCGCTGGCGCGCGCGCTGGCGCGCGAACCGGAATTGCTGTTTGCCGACGAACCGTTTTCCGCGCTCGACGCCATCACGCGCGCCGAGATGCAATCGCTGCTGGTCGACGTGGTGCACCGCTGGCATACGGCCGTGCTGCTCGTCACCCACGATATCGACGAAGCGATCCTCGTGGCCGACCGCATCCTGCTGATGGGTGGCAAGCCAGGCAACATCGTGCGCGAATGGCCCGTCGCCATCGACCAGCCGCGCATAGGCCACAGCGCCGACGTCATCGCCCTCAAGATGGATATCCTCGACGCCCTGCAAACCCTGCAACGACAGGACCAGCAGCCAGCCTTCGCCCCCCTATAACCAATCGGAGCACTCCCATGTCCTTCCAGGAAAATAACAAACCGCTGCACATCTGCGCCTCTTCCGACTGCGACTGCGGCCTGACGCGGCGCGACTTCCTGCGCATGTCGGCGCTGGCCACAGCCAGCGTCGCCTCGCCGCTGCTGTTCGCCGGCGACGCCATGGCCCAGCAAGGCCCGAAAGGCGACGACCACCCCGTGAAAATCGGCTACCTGCCGATCACCGACGCCACGCCGCTGCTCGTCGCCCACGCGCGCAAGCTGTTCGAGGCCGAGGGCTTGCAGGCGGAAACGCCGCGCCTGTTCCGCAGCTGGGCACAGATCATCGAAGCCTTCGTGGCCGGCCAGGTCAACGTGATCCACCTGCTGTCGCCGGCCACCCTGTGGGTGCGCTATGGCGCCAAGTTCCCCGCGAAAGTCGTCGCCTGGAACCACGTCAACGGTTCAGCGCTGACGGTGGCCAACGAGATCAACAAGGTGTCCGACCTGGGCGGGCGCACGGTCGCCATCCCGTTCTGGTACTCGATCCACAACATCCTGCTGCAGCAGATTTTGAGCGCCAACGGCCTGACCCCGGTCACGCGCGCGCGCAACGCCGCCATCAAGCCGAACGAAGTGAACCTGATCGTGCTGGCGCCGGCCGAAATGGTCTCGGCGCTGGCCAGCAAGTCGATCGCCGGCTACATCGTCGCCGAGCCGTTCAACGCGGCGGCGGAAAACGCCGGCATCGGCAAGATCCTGCGCTTCTCGGGCGACGTGTGGAAGAACCATGCATGCTGCGTCACCTTCCTCTCCGAGCGCGACATCAATACGCGTCCGGAATGGGCGCAAAAGGTCACCAACGCCATCGTCAAGGCGCAGCTGTGGACGCGCTCGAACCAGGTCGACACGGCCAAGCTGCTGTCGAACGTGGGCGAGCACCGCTACACGCCGCATCCGCTGCAGGTGCTGACCAAGGTGCTGGCTACCACCGACTACGCCGGCTACGAAAAACAGGGCCTGATCGTGCACAAGAACTGGCAGCAGCGCCGCATCGACTTCCAGCCGTATCCGTTTGCCTCGTACACGGAAGAACTGGTGCGCGCCATCGGCCGCACCAAGGTGGAAGGCGATACCCGCTTCCTGGCCAACCTCGATCCGAAGTTCGCCGCACGCGACCTGGTCGATGACCGCTTCGTGCGCAAGGCCATCACGGCTGTCGGCGGCCCGGCCGCCTTCGGCTTGCCGGCCAACCTGCTGCGCAGCGAAACCGTGGCGGTCTGACGATGACGAGCAGGTTGTTGATGAAATTCGGCCTGCCCCTGGTGGGGCTGGCCTGTGCCTTGCTGTTATGGTCGTTGGGCGTGACGGCGCTGGAGAAATCCACGCCGATCGCCACCGCGTTTGCGCCGCTGCCGACGGCGCTGGCGTTCAAGGACATGCTGGGCGGCCCGGATATCTGGCTGCACGTGGTACTGAGCCTGCAACGGGTGGCCGTGGGGCTGGGGCTGGCGATTGTCATCGGCGTGCCGCTGGGCGTGCTGGTGGCCATGTCGAAGAGCTTTTCCGGCGCGGCCATGCCGCTGTTCCAGCTGCTGCGCATGATTTCGCCGCTGTCGTGGATGCCGATCGCCGTGATGGTGCTGGGGGTGGGCGACGCGCCCGTGTACTTCCTGCTGGCGTTTGCCGCTGTCTGGCCGATTCTGCTCAATACGGCGGCCGGCGTGGCGCGGCTCGATCCGAACTGGCTGCTGCTGGCGCGCAGCCTGTCGGCCACGCGCAGCGAGATCGTCTTCAAGGTGATTTTGCCGGGCATCACGGCCGACATCCTGACGGGCGTGCGCCTGGCCATCGGCATCATCTGGATCGTGCTGGTGCCGGCGGAAATGCTGGGCGTCTCGGCCGGCCTCGGCTACTTCATCCTCGATACGCGCGACCGCCTCGCGTACTCGGAGCTGATGGCCGCCATCGTGCTGATCGGGATTCTAGGCTTCATCCTCGATTACCTGGCCCGCGCCGCCCATGCGCGCTGGCTGCATGTGAAGGGCTAAGCCGCCTCGTCCAGCGGCAGCGCGGCGGCCACCGCCGCCTGCGTTGCCGCCGCCAGTTCGCGCCGGTGCGCGTCCAGGGTCGCCACCGGCGCCAGACAGGTCAGGCGCGCCGTGATCGGCGGGCCGCTCAGGATCGCCACCATGCTTTGCGCAAAGCTCATGTCGCCGATGAAGTCGACGGCATGGTGCAGCGCGCCCTTGTCATCCACATACACGAGCGCGAACGGCTGCACCGGCACCTGCGCGTCGATGGCCGCCTCGAACAGGTTGGCGTGGAACGGCAGGATCTGCCCTTGCGCGGCGGTGGTGCCTTCGGGGAAGAACGCGATGCGCTCGCCCGCCTGCAGCTTGTCGACCAGGCCCTGGAAGATCAACCGCAGGTCGCGCTTGCTGCCGCGCGAGATGAAGATCGTGCCGGCGCGCCCCGCCAGCCAGCCCAGGATGGGCCAGGCGCGGATTTCCGCCTTGGCGACGAAACGGCAGGGATGGACGGCGTTGATGACGAAGATGTCGAGCCACGAAACGTGGTTCGCCACCACCATCGCGTGGTCGAGCGCCGGCAGGCTGGCCGCCGGCTGCGCCACATGCACGCCGCAGATATCGAGCAGCTGCGTCGACCAGCGGCGGATGCGCCGGTTGCGCCCCTCCAGGTCCAGCCAGGGAAACAGCACGGCGCTCTTGGCCATGCCGCAGCTCAGGTGAATGGCGATGCGCGCGAGGCGGTAGGTAAGCAGAAGTTTCAAATCACACCAAGGTTGGAAGCAAATCCATACAGCCACGTAGGTCGGCCTGGCTGCGCCGGTGAGGCGCGGCGCAAGCCGACAAGGAGCCGCCATGGACTTGTCGGATTACGCGTACCGCTCATCCGACCTGCGGCCCCGATACAAATAATTAGCGCTGAAACGCCACCTGTCCGGCAACGATGGTCGCCTTGACGATGCCGCTCAGCTCATAGCCGAGGAAAGGCGTGTGCTTGCCCTGGCTGGCCAGCGACGCCGACGACACCGTCCAGCGCGCGGCGGGGTCGAAGACGCAGATGTCCGCCGCTTCGCCCACGGCCAGGCTGCCGGCCGGGATACCCGCGACACGGGCCGCGTCGGACGTGACCTTGGCCACGGCGCGCGCCAGCGGACGCGCACCGGCCTGCGGCTGTGCCAGCGCATAGTCGTCGGCCCATTTCAAGGCCAGCGACAGCAGCAGCTCCAGACCCGTGGCGCCCGGCGAGGCTTCGCCGAACGGCAGCAGTTTTTCATCGTCGTCGACCGGCGTGTGGTCCGAGCACATGGCGTCGACCGTGCCGTCAAGCAGGCCGGCGCGGATCGCATCGCGGTCGCGCTGGCTGCGGAACGGCGGCGTGACGCGCGCGTTCGGGTCGAAGAAGCCGATATCGGCGTCCGTCAGGTGCACATGGTGCACGCCCACGTCGCAGGTGACGGGCAAGCCTTCGGCCTTGGCGGCGCGGATCAGCTCCAGGCCCGCCGCCGACGAGATGCGGCACAGGTGCACGCGCGCGCGGCTGGCGCGCATCAACTCGAAAATCGTATGCAGCGCGATGGTTTCGGACATCACGGGCACGCCGGACAGGCCCAGGCGCGAAGCCAGCGGGCCGCTGTGGGCGATGCCGCCGCGGCCGATGTGCGGATCCTGCGGACGCAGCCAGACGGTGTAGCCGAAGGTGTTCGCATACTGCATGGCGCGCAGCAGCACGGTGGTGTCCTCGATCGGCTCTTCCGCCTGCGCAAAGCCGATGCAGCCCGCTTCCGTCAGTTCCGCCATTTCCGTCAGCGACTTGCCCTTCAATCCCATGGTCAGTGCGCCCAGCGGGTGCACGTGCGCCTTGTTCTGCGTCTTGGCGCGGTATTTCAGCATCTCCACCAGACCCGGCTCGTCGAGTACGGGATCGGTGTCGGGCGGGCAGACCAGGCTCGTCACGCCGCCTTGCAGCGCCGCCTGCAATTCCGATTCCAGCGTCGCCTTGTATTCGTAGCCAGGTTCGCGCAGGCGGGCCGACAGGTCGACCAGGCCGGGGGAAACCACCAGCCCGGCCGCGTCGAACGTGGTGTCGGCGGTGAAGCCGGCCGGGGCGCTGCCCACGGCCAGCACCTTGCCGTCGGCGATGAACAGGTCTTGCAAGCCATCGATGCCGTTGGCGGGGTCGATCAGGTGGCCGTTCTTGATATGTAGTGTCGTCATGCTTGCTTACTCGTCCTTGGGCTATCAGCCCTGATTACCAGCCAAAATACTCATCACCGCCATGCGCACGGCGATACCGAACGTCACCTGCGGCAGGATCACCGCCTGCGGACCGTCGGCCACGGCCGAATCGATCTCCACGCCGCGGTTCATCGGGCCCGGATGCATGACGATGGCGTCCGGTTTCGCCAGCGCCAGGCGTTCGGGCGTCAGGCCGTAGCTCTTGAAATATTCCTGCGCCGACGGCAGCAGCGCGCCGCTCATGCGTTCGTTTTGCAGGCGCAGCATGATGATCACGTCGACGCCCTTGAGGCCTTCATCCATGTTGGTGAAGGTGCGCACGCCCATCTGTTCCAGGCCGCCCGGCAGCAGAGTGTGCGGACCGATGGCGCGCACTTCCGGCACGCCCAGCGTGGTCAGCGCGTGGATATCGGAACGGGCCACGCGGCTGTGCAGGATATCGCCCACGATGGCCACCGTCAGGTTCGTGAAATCCTTCTTGTAGTGGCGGATCGTGTACATGTCGAGCAAGCCCTGGGTCGGGTGCGCGTGGCGTCCGTCGCCGGCGTTGACGACGTGGACATGCGGCTGCTTGGTGTCGATCAGGTGCTTGGCGATCAGGTAGGGCGCGCCCGATTGCGCGTGGCGCACGACGAACATGTCGGCATGCATGGCCGACAGGTTGTCAATGGTGTCGAGCAGGGACTCGCCCTTGCTGGCCGACGATGCCTGGATGTTCAGGTTGATGACGTCGGCCGACAATCGTTTCGAGGCGATTTCGAAGGTGGTGCGGGTGCGCGTGGAGTTTTCAAAGAACAGGTTGAAAACGCTCTTGCCGCGCATCAGCGGCACCTTCTTCACGTCGCGGTCGGAGATGCCGACGAACGAGGAAGCGGTGTCCAGGATGTGGTTGACGATAGACTTCGGCAAGCCTTCGATCGTCAGCAGATGTTGCAGTTCGCCGTGTTTATTCAGTTGCGGATTAAGCATGGTGGGTATCTATGGTGAGCGTGAATTTTCCATCGTCGGCTTGCTTCAGGACCAGCGCCTGGCCCGGCGGCACGGCAGTGAAGGCGGCCACGAAATCGGCGGCCACCGGCAGCTGGCGCTCGCCGCGGTCGACCAGGGCGGCCAGCATGATCTTCGCCGGACGGCCATAGTCGAACAATTCGTTGATGGCCGCGCGCGTGGTGCGGCCCGTGTACAGCACGTCGTCGACCAGCAGGATGGTGGCGCCGGCCACGTCAAAGCTGATCTGCGTCGGCTTGACGTCGGCATGCAGGCCTTTCTGGGCGAAGTCGTCGCGGTAGAACGAGACGTCGAGCACGCCCAGGCGGTCGAGCAGGTTCAGGTCGCGCGCCAGGCGTTCGGCCAGCCAGGCGCCGCCCGAATGGATGCCGACGATGGCCACGTTGGGGATGCCCGCCAGGCCGTTCTGCACCTGTTGCAGCAAGACCGCATACAGGGCCTCGGCGTCGAGTTGGGAAGGATTCGTAGGATTCGGCATAGAGCTCTTAATGGTTCGGAAATTCGGTTCAGGAATTCGGTTCGGAAAATACGTGGTAGGTCAGGTCAACAATGCGCGTCGAAATACTGCTGCAGGATGATGGCGGCGGCGCGGTCGTCGATCACTTCACCGCGCCTGGCGGCGATGACGGCCGAGGAATAGCGTTCGTCGACCAGTTCCACCGGCAGGTTGAAGCGGCCATGCACCTGGTTGGCGAAACGGCGGCAGCGCGCGCTCATCTCGTGTTCCGTGCCATCGGGATGGCTGGGCAGACCCACCACGATGCGGCTGGCGCCCCACTCCGTGATCAGGCTGGCGATGGCGGCAAACTTCGGCTCATTCGCCGTGGCCGTGATCACGCTGAGCGGCTTGGCCTGGCAAATCATGGTATTGCCAATGGCCACGCCGATGCGTTTCAGGCCGAAATCGAAGGCAAGGATGGTGTCGATGGCGTCACTCGTCACAGCATTTTTCCATAATAAAAATTAACATAGGTGGTGCCAGAAACCGTAACGGGCAAGCTCAATGTCGGGTTGAGTAGCGGAGCTGGTCGCAGGTACGGCGAGCAACGGATGCCCGAAAGTGGGCTGCGCGGCAGGTTTATGCCATCCACCTCATGCGTGGCCAGCCTCGCTCGCCAGCATGAGCGGGTCGATGCCCAGCAGCTTGATGGCTGCCACATAGCGTTCTTCGATGGGGAAGTCGAACAGGATATCGGCCGAGGCGCCCACCGTCAGCCAGCCATTGCGGCCGATCTCGTCTTCCAGCTGGCCCGGGCTCCAGCCCGAATAGCCGATCGAGACCAGCATGCGCTCGGGGCCATCGCCCTTGGCGACGGCTTCGAGCACGTCGATCGAGGTGGTAAACGCCACTTCGTCCGTCACCGTCAGCGACGAGGAATAGCGCGCGCCCGGCGTATGCAGCACGAAGCCGCGGTCATCCTGCACGGGGCCGCCAAACATGATCGGTTCGTTGATGATGGGCGCGTCGCTGCCGGCCGCCAGTTTCAGGTCGATGCGATCGAACAGCACTTCCATCGTCATGTCGGTGGGTTTGTTGATGACGACGCCCAGCACGCCGTTTTCATTGTGCTCGCAAACGTAAACCACCGTACCGCCAAAGATGGGATCTTGCATCGCCGGCATCGCAATCAGGAAATGGTTGGCCAGATTCAAGGTGGAAGAACCGGTTGCGGCCGGTTCTCCGACTCCCTGCATCAATCGATGTCCTGGTAGAGTCTGGTCAATTTTACTCTTCTTCATACGCGATGCTCTCTCTGTGGGCTTGCTGGCAAGTCTCGCTTACCCCTGCTGTCGTACGCCTGGCGATCCCTGCGGCGCGGAACGGTGGCCGCGCGCCGCAGGGGTGCCGGACGCTATTATTGTTGTAAATTCGATTACAAATTACGTTTTGCGTGGTGCGGAGCGTCAGTGGCCAGCTCGCTTGCAAGCTCGCCTGGCCGCCTTCGCAACGTCAATTGTAAAATTGATCGCAAAATCGTTGTCGCACGCAAAACGCGGCGCATATACCCAGTAGTTTACACTGAATTGCCATCACAGCGACGCCAAAGGCATGGCGCGAGCGGCCATAAAGCCGCATGAACGGCGAAAAATCGCCTATTCTTGACCCTAAACACACGAAATAATGACAATCAAGACTTCCCTGGTGTGGTTCCGCCGCGATTTGCGCGCATTTGACCATGCTGCACTGCATCACGCCCTGCGCCAGAGCCAGGCCGTGCATTGCGTATTTGTCTATGACACCGCCATCCTGGCGGCGCTGCCGCGCCGCGACCGGCGCGTCGACTTCATCCTGGCCAGCGTGGCCGAACTGGCGGCCGAGCTGCGCCAGCTCGGTGGCGACCTGATCGTGCTGCACGCGGACGCGGCCGAAGCGATCCCGCGCCTGGCAGCCGAATTGCACGCCGATGCCGTCTTCGCCAACCATGATTACGAACCGCAAGCCATCGCCCGCGACGCCGGCGTGGCCGCCGCGCTAACGCGCGATGCGCGCCTGTGGTTCAGTTTCAAGGACCAGGTGATCTTTGAAAAAGATGAGGTACTGACGCTGTCGGACAAGCCGTACACCGTCTACACGCCGTACAAGAACGCCTGGCTGAAGAAAATGCGCGCCGACCCCGGCTGCCTGGCGCCATTCGATATCGAGCCGCACGCGGCCCGCCTGGCGCCGCCCCGCGCCGGCACGCCGCTGCCCTTGCCCACCCTGGCCGAACTGGGTTTCGAGGCCAGCAACCTGGCCGAACTGGCCATCCCCACCGGCATGTCGGGCGCCAGCAAACTGTTCGAGGACTTCCTGCCGCGCGTGGCCCGCTATGACGTGGCGCGCGATTATCCCGCCCTGAAGGGGCCGTCCTATCTGTCGATGCATCTGCGCTTCGGCACCGTCTCGCTGCGCTACCTGGTGCGCAGCGTGGTCGACCTGATGGACCGGGGCGGCGGCGGCGATGGCGCGCCCGTGTGGCTGGCCGAACTGATCTGGCGTGACTTCTACGCCATGATTTTGTACCAGAACCCGCATGTGGAAACGGGCGCCTTCAAACCGGCCTACGACACCATCGCCTGGGAAACGGGACCCCAAGCCGACGCCGCTTTTGCGGCATGGTGCGAAGGGCGCACCGGCTATCCGCTGGTCGACGCGGCCATGGCGCAGCTGAACCAGACAGGCTATATGCACAACCGCCTGCGCATGGTCACGGCCTGCTTCCTGATCAAGGACCTGGGCATCGACTGGCGCCGCGGCGAAGCGTATTTCGCGCTGCACCTGAACGACTTCGACCTGGCCTCGAACAACGGCGGCTGGCAATGGGCCTCATCGTCGGGCTGCGACGCCCAGCCCTATTTCCGCATCTTCAATCCGGTCACGCAATCGGAAAAATTCGATGCGGACGGACGCTTCATCCGCCGCTACCTGCCGCAACTGAAGGCGCTGGGCGACAGGGAAATCCACGCGCCGTGGCTGGTGCCGCGCATGCTGCTCGAACAAAAAAACATCGTGCTGGGCCGCGACTATCCGCTTCCCCTGGTACAGCACGATGCGGCGCGCAAGGAAACGCTGGAGCGCTATGGCGTCGTCAAGGCGGTGAAATAAGGCAGCGAAAGGCGGCGTGGCCAGTGCCCGCCGCAGCGCTCATGGATTGAACGCCGTCCAGACCGACCGCCAGGCGCCGTGCGGGAGTTTCGCCTGCATGGAAAGGGACAGTCCGCCCGCCCCCAGCGGCTCACCCGGCTGCCATTGTGTATTATCCGGCTTATTGTCCAGACTCAGCGCCCGCGCCCGTCCCACGTCGACATTGCTCATGTCCCTGCTGTCATAGCCGATTTCCAGGATGGGATGCAGCACCTTCCCCATGCCGGTCAAATACAGGGTCTCGACCTGGACATCGGGTTTGTCAAAACGCGCATACCGCCTCGTCGCGGCGGGTTTGAAACCCTTGCCCTTTGCGAGGCCGACGGTGGTCGGGCCATCGCAGCCCAGAAGCGAGGCCAGGGCCCAATAATCATGATCGGCAACGACCAGCCTTGCCAGGCAGCGCTCTATCCATGCTGGCTCATCGGCCCTGAATTCATTCCAGTATGGCTTCAACGAGTTTTGAAGGTAGCCCACTTCGTGCAGCGCCCCGACGAGGTTAATTTGCCTGTCCACGGCGTCGATCTCTTGCAACAGATGGGCTGCCGCCGCAGCGACCGCATGCTCGCCTTTGAGCATGGCCTTGTCTTCGAGTTTTTTCAGTTTGGCGTGTATGCTCATTGTTGTCCTGGCGCGCCGCTGCGCGCCTGTCATGGTTGCCGCTGTGTCTTAGAATGCAGGGCCTGCCGTGAGCCTGCCTGCCCATTTCATGCCTGTCCGCGCCTGGCGGACAGGCAAGCTTCGTTCAAGCCGCCGTCAGCAGGCGGTTCACCTCGGCCAGCAATTCATCCTCCTGGAATGGCTTGCCGAAATACGCATTCACGCCCAGTTCAAAAGCGTGCGTGCGGTGCTTGTCGGCGCTGCGCGAGGTGATCATGATGACGGGAATGTCGCGCGTCTTGTCGTCACTGCGTACATTGCGCGTCAGGTCGAAACCATCCATGCGCGGCATCTCCACGTCGAGCAGCAGCAGCGCCGGCATGGCCGACGCCTCCAGTGCATGCAGCTGTTCCAGCGCATCGACGCCATCCTTCGCCAGCAGTACCTGGTAGCCTTCGCGCTCGAACAGGCGCTGCATCACGCGGCGCACGGTGAGCGAATCGTCCACCACCATCACGCAGGCGCGCGCCGCGGCCAGCATGCTGGAGGCGGCGCGGTGCGCACCGGATGCCAGCGCGTATTGCGACAGCAGTTCGGGATGGTGCTCCAGGTGCTGCGCCAGCGCCACCGGGTTCAGGATCAGCACGATGTCGCCCGTGCCCAGCACCGTGGCGCCGGCAATGCCGGGCATGCGCGCCAGTTGCGGGCCCACGTGCTTGACCACCACTTCACGGTTGCCCAGCACGTCGTCAACCTGCAGCGCCAGCCTGTCATTGCCATTCCTCAGCAACAGCACGGGCGCGTAACGCTGCACGGTTTGCGCCACCGGCGGCTCGCCCAGCATGGCCGACAGGTGGTGCAGCGCCAGCGACTGCCCGTGCGACTCGATGCGCCCGGCCGCCTGCGCCTGTGCCAGCTGCCCGCCCTTCAGGTGCAGCACCTGCTCCACCAGCACGGAAGGCAGGGCATAGGTTTGCCCGTTCGCCGCCAGCAGCACCACTTGCGTCACGGCCAGGGTCAGCGGCAGATGGATGGTGAAGCGCATGCCTTGCCCAGGCACCGACACGGTCTCGATGCGGCCGCCCAGGGCAACCGCTTCGGAGCGCACGATATCCATGCCGACACCGCGGCCTGCCAGTTCCGTCAGGCTGTCGGCGGTGGAAAAGCCCGGTGCGAAAATCAGTTCGGCCGCCTGCGCATCGCTCAGCTGCGCATCCGGCGCCAGCAGGCCGGCGCTGTGCGCCTTGGCGCGAATGCGCTCGAGGTCCAGGCCGGCGCCATCGTCGGAAAAGGCGATCGCCACTTCATTGCCCTGCTGGCTGACCTGCACCAGCAGCTCGCCCGTTTCGCTCTTGCCCGCGGCCAGGCGCGCATCGCGCGGCTCGACGCCATGCACGATGGCGTTGCGCAGCAGGTGCTCGAAAGGCGCCGCCATACGTTCGAGCACGCTGCGGTCGACTTCCACGCCGCTGCCGCGGATATCGAGGTTGACGCGCTTGTCGACTTCCTTGGCGCTTTGCCGCGCCACGCGGAACAGGCGTTCGGCGATGCTGGCAAACGGCACCATGCGGATCTGCATCAGGTCGCGCTGCAGCTCGCGCGTCAGGCGTGCCTGCAGCACCAGGTCGTCCGTCACCGCGTCGACGCTATGGCTGAGGTTCTCATGGAAGGACGCCACGTCGTTGACGCTTTCGGCCATCATGCGCGTGAGTTCCTGCAAGCGCGTAAAACGGTCGAATTCGAGCGGATCGAAATCGCGCTCGCTGCCGACGGCCATGCGCGAGGCGATCTGCGACTCGGCCTGCATTTCCACTTCGCGCAACTGGCGCCGCAAGCGCTGCAGGTTGTCGGAAAACTCGGCCAGCGACGCGCCCAGCACGCCCACTTCATTTTCCATTTTCGAGCGCGTGATCGACACTTCGCCCGCCTGGTTCACCAGCCGGTCGAGGATATCGGCCCGCACGCGCACCAGCGCCGCCTTCGGTTCGGCGGCAGGCGTGTCTTCCATGCCAGGCAGCGGCAGCAAGGGCTGCTGCAATTGCTCGAACAGGTGCAGCGCATGGTCGTAATGGGCCAGCAATTCCTCGAACGCCTGTGGCGTGGCCGTGCCCGCATGCAGCATGTTTTCGATATGCGTCTCGATTTCATGCGCATGCTGGCCCAGGCGCATGGCGCCGGCCATGCGCGCGCTGCCCTTCACCGTATGCAGGGTACGCAGCAGCATCTGCGCCTGGCTGCTGTCCTGCGGCTGCTGCTGCCAGCTGCGCAGCGCTTCGCCGATCTGCGGCAGCAGATCGGTGCCCTCTTCCAGGAAGACCGACAGCAGGTCGAGGTCGAGTTCATCGCTGATGCCGGCGCTGGCCGCCAGCAGCGCAGCCGCATCGGGCGGCATGGTGGCAGGCACCAGCGCATCCGGCACGGCATGCTCCAATGGCGGCGGGTGATCGAAGCCGGCGTCGAACAGGTCGTCGCTGGCGCCGCGTTCCAGCGCCGGCACCGGCGGCCGCACCGCATCGGCCACGATGCTGGCGTAGGTCGTCTGGAACAGCGTATCGAGCTGCGGCACGGCCGCTTCCGGCTCGGCGCCGGCGGCCGTTTCTGCCGCTTCGGTCACCTCGGCCACCTCGGCCGGCGGCGTCTCCGGCGCCGCGGCGCCGACGATGCTGGCATAGGTGGCGGCAAACAGGGCATCGAGCGGATCTTGCGCGCTCGCGCCAGGCGCCACCGTCAACGCGCGCCACAGGGCGTTGAGCGCTTCGATCATGTCCGGCTGCGCCGGCGCCAGGTCACCCAGCGCGAACGCCTGCAGCATCTGCGCGATGCGCTGCGTGGCCTGTTCCAGCACGTCGTGCTGCGCGTCCTGCAGGCCCGCCAGCGGCGGCACCGCCGTTTCAATCGTCGTCTCCAGCGCATGCGCCAGGTCGCGCAGGGACAGGAAGCCGACCGTGCCCGAAGTGCCGGCCAGCGTATGCACGGCTTGCAGCGCCTCGGCACTGACGGCGCGCGGTTCATGGCGCCACTCGCCGAAGTCGCGCGTCAGCACGCGCAGCAGTTCGTCCGTCTCGGCCAGGTAGATGTTGTACAAGGGCAGGCCGATGCGCAGCTCGCCCACGTGCTTCAGGTGATCGTCGGGCGCCTCGTGCACGCCGGGCGCGGTGGCGGAAGGAAAACCGATCACATTGCCATTGCTGGCCAACGGCGCGGCCGGGCGCGGCTTGCGCAACTCGAACGGGCCGCCTTCGCGCACCCGTTCGGCCGCCGCCAGCAGCATGCCCGCTTCGCGCTCGCGCCCCGCGCCGCCCTCCAGTTCGGCCACCCATTCACTGAGCTGGTACCAGCCGTAGTTCAGCAAGGTGAACAGATCGTCGCTGGCCGGACGCGCCTCGGCCAGCCAGGTATTCATGACTCTTTCGACGGCGGCGGCAGCCTCGGCGAACTGCGCCAGGCCGATCATGCGGCTGCTGCCCTTCAGCGTGTGGAACGAGCGGCGCAGCATGGCCAGGTGTTCGCCGCTGGCGGCCTGCTCGCGCGGCAGCGCCAGGGTGCTGTCGATGAACGTCAGCACTTCGCGCGCCTCGGCGATGAAGATATCGAGCATCTCGGCATCGACATCGGCCAGCGCCGGCCCGGCATCCACGGCGGCCGGCGCGGCCGGCGGCAAGGCCTGGTCAAGCAGCGGCACCGGCACCGTCCCGGCCGCGGCGACTTTTTCAAACGGCAGCGCGCGGAAGGTGCCGGCAGCGGCGTCAAAATGAAAACGCGCGCTGGCTGCCTGCGCGTTGCGTCCCAGCATATCGACAAAGAAGCCCAGCGCGCTAACATTTTGCGCGATCTCGTCGAGCGCTTCGGCCTGCGCGCCAGCCGGCGCATCGCTTGCCGCCAGCCGCTCGACGGCGGTATCGACCTGCTGCACGGCGGCGCACGCATCGTCGAGTCCCAGTCCGGCCAGGCCCTCCCGCAGGCGCGCCAGCACGGGAGACACGCCCGCCAGCGAGGCCTGCCGCGCGGCATCCGCGTAGTACTCGTTGAGCAGCTTTTCCACCTGCCGCAGCCCTGCCTTCATGGCGTCGGCCAGCGCGGCGACGGTCTGCCCCTGCTCGATCTGGCGCGACAGCTCGCCGGCGGCGGCCGGCAGCGGCGCCGCGCCGGCCAGCAACGCCTGCAGGCGCGCGGCGAGGGTTTCCGCATTGCCGGCGAAATCGTCGGGCAGACGGCGCACCTGCTCCAGGCCCGTCTCGGCAAACAGCAGCGCCGTGCCGATCTCCTGCTCCAGCGCCGCGCTGCGCCCGCTCGCCACGGCCTGTCGCGCCACGTCCGCGCACTGGCGCAGCAAGCTGGCCAGGGCCGGCAATTTCAGGGCATCGGCATGCGCGGCCACCTGTTGCAGCGACTGATCGAAGGCGTCGCCCAGCGCCGGATCGAGATCGGCTTGCGCCAGACGGCTCCAGCTGGCGCGCGCCTGCGCCAGCGCCGCGCGCGCGCCTTGCAGCGCATCCTGGTCGACCTGGCCGTAGCGCCGCGTTTCCACGTCGGCCACCGCCAGGCCGTCCAGCGCAAAGGCGGCGCGCAGCTGGCTTGCCGCCGGCGTCGGTGCGTCTGCCGCGGCGATGAAGAACAGCGCGTCGCGCAGCATCGCCTCGGGCAAGCTGGCAGCGCCCTGCGCCAGGCGGCGCAATTGCAGGTTGATCAGGCCGAACAGCTGCTTGACGTACAAGCCGTGCGCTACCTGCCCGCTGGCCGCCAGTTCGGCAAATGCCTGCATGGTGAACCAGAAGGTGCGCGCAGGCGCTTCCTGCTGCGCGTCGGCCACCAGGGTCAATGTCTCGTGCAGGGCGGCGGCATGCTGGCGTTGCGCCTCGGCGTCCTGCGCCTTCAGGAAAGGCAGCAGCGATTTTTCAAAACGGCCGCGCCAGGCCGGATAATCCGCGGCCGGCGGCGCCTCGGCCAGCGCGATGGCGTGGCCGTCCAGCATAGCGGCCGGCGGGAAGAACAGGTCGGCCGGATGGATGCGTTCCACGCCCAGCATGGCCTGCAGGGCGCGATAGTAGGGGAACAGGCGGGTCGGTTGCGGCGACGCGCCGGCCACCAGGTCTTCCAGATATTCGACGAGGGCCTGATACAGTTCGGCGACGACCTGCGCATGATCGACCGTGTATTCCAGGCTGCCGTCGCGAAAACGCGCGAGCGCCTGTTCCGCGCCGGCCGTCAGCAGGCTGGCGCCGGCCACGTCGACCATCACCAGCGCGCCATGCGCCTGATGCAGGTGCGAACGCGCATGCTGCAGGGCCGTGGCGCGCTCCTCGCGCTCGCGGCCACCGGCTTCGAACAGCGCCGTTTTCGAGCGGCCCAGCGCTTCGCGGATTTCCACCATCACCCACGACAGGGGTTCGCTGTCGAACGGCTTGGACTGCTGCGGACTATCTGGTGTGCTCATGCATGCCTCGGTAAAGGAATCGTAGCGCGAAAATCGGTACGCACAACGCGCCGCGCCATCGTCTGGCGCGGCGTTCAGGCGGCGACGCGGAAGCGCGACACCGAATTTTTCAGTTCCTGCGCCAGCATCGACAGTTTATGGATCGATTGCGCCGTTTGCTGCGTGCCATCCTGGGTCTGCTCCGTCACGCTCAGGATATGCTGGATGTTCAAGGCCACGCCGCTGGCCGAACCGGCCTGCGTGCCGGTGGCGAACGAGATGCCCTGAATCAGCTCGGCCAGGTGCTTCGACACTTCGCTGATGTCGTTCAGGGCGGCGCCGGCCGCGTCCGACAGGCGCGCGCCCTCGACCACGCCCTGGGTCGATTTTTCCATCGCCCGGGTGGCATCCTGGGTATCGGCCTGGATGGTGCGCACCAGCGCGCCGATCTGCTTGGCGGCGGCGGCCGAGCGTTCTGCCAGGCGCTGCACTTCCTCGGCGACGACGGAAAAGCCGCGTCCCGCCTCGCCGGCCGATGCGGCCTGGATGGCGGCGTTCAGCGCCAGCACATTCGTCTGCTCCGTGATGTCGGAGATGAGTTCCGTGATTTCGCCGATTTCCTGCGACGATTCGCCCAGGCGCTTGATGCGCTTGGAGGTATCCTGGATCTGCTCGCGGATTTCATGCATGCCCTTGATGGCGTTTTCCACCGCCGTCGAGCCCTGCAGCGCGGCCGCCACCGACTGGCGCGCCACGTCGGCCGAGACGCTGGCCGATTTCGACACGTCGGTAATGGCGTTGGCCATCTTCACCACGGTGGCGCTGGCGTCGAGGATTTCGCGCGACTGCTGCTGCGAGGCGATCAGCAGCTTGCTCGAGATGCTTTGCGCCTGCGTCGAGGCGCGGTTCACCTGTTCGGCGGTGGCCGTCACCCTGCCCACCAGGCCGCGCAGCTCCTCGACTGTGTAGTTGACGGAATCGGCGATGGCGCCCGTGATGTCCTCCGACACCGTCGCCTGCACCGTCAGGTCGCCGTCGGCCACCTTCTGCAGCTCGTTCATCAGGCGCAGGATGGCCGCCTGGTTCTGGTCATTCTTGGCCTTTGCCTGCGCTTCCTTTTCCTGCGACAGCAGGCGCAGGATTTCCGCTTCCTGGCGGCGTCGCTCGGCGTCGCGCGTGCGGTTGACGGAATCCTGCAGCAGCACGCGGCCGATGCCGGCCGCCGCGATCAGGGTCAGCAGCACGCCGCCGACCATCAGCCAGAAGGCCACGCCGAGCGTTTCCTGGTTCGCGTGGTACATCTGCTGCAGCAGCGTCAGGCGCTGGCGCAGGTCCTCGTTCTCGTTGAAGATCAGCTGCTCGGCGCTTTTCGCCGAACTGAATTTATCCAGGCGGTCGAGGATCGACGACACCAGCTTCTGGTAGTTGTCGAAACTGGCCTTCAGCGCCACCAGGCGGTCGCGCAGCTCGGCGTCGCGCGTGGGCGCCAGCTGCAGCGAGACGCTGCCATTGAGCAGGCCCTCGACGGCGGCGCGGAAATACGTCGTGTCGCGTCCCAGCGAAAACGCCGTTTCCGAGCTGATGCTGCCCGAGCCAAGGAATTCGCTGGCGCTGCGGCTCATGCGCTGGGTCAGCATCATCAGCCGGCCGATGACGGCCAGGTCGCGGCCATTGCCGCCGCGCTGCACCTTGAGCGCCGCGATTTCCTCGGTTTGCGCCAGCAAGGCGGGCGACAGCGCGTTCAATTGCTGCAAGGTCTTGTCGAATTCGCCCAATTCCGTCTTCAGGCGCAGGATGGTGCTGGCCGCGCGGTCGCTGCTGGCCCATTTTTTACGCGCATCGGCCACCGCCGCCAGCAGGCCGGAGCGCGATTCGCCGATATCGCGCCCGTGATAGGTGCCGCCGCGCTGCATCAGGCGGAAATCCTGGTTCAGCTCGTTGCGGCTTTCCTCAAGCTGGCGGAACGCTTCCGGATTGCCCTGCACGGCGTTCGGCGCGGCCTTGCCGATGCGCTGCGAGTGCATCAGCGCGTCGCTGGCCAGCTGCGTCTGCGCCGAGGCGATGTTGCCGCTGCGCGTGTTCAGTCCCACGAACAGCAGGCTGGCGGCCAGGCTCAGGGCCATCACCGTCGACAGGATGCTCAATTGCTTTTGCAGCGGCAGGTGGCCGATCAGCGGCAGCTTCAAGTCGCTGGCTGGCGCGCTGGCCAGCGACCGGCGCCGGCCCAGCGCATCGCGCAGGCGCAGCGGCAGGTCGGCCGGCAACGCCGCCTCGCCCAGGCCGTGTTCCGCCTCGGGCAAGCCGGCCGCCAGGATGGGGGAACTGGCGCCCATCAGCGCCTGTCCTCGTGCACGGGCATGCAAGTAAAACCGGCATCCTGGAAGCGCGCCGATTGCGCCAGCAGCGCCAGGTCCAGGCGCAGCCATTGCTGACCCTCGCCGTCGCGCAGCAGCTGCGCGGCCCACGGCAGCGGCGCGTGCGGCGGCGCATCGGGCAAGGAGACGGACTGCATGCCGCGCTGCTGGCGCAAGCCCAGCACGCGTTCGACCAGCAATGCGCAATTCATGCCCAAACGGGGAGAAAACGTGATGATGCGGCTGTCGCTGCCCGCCACGCAGGCCGCTTCGCCCATGTAGCGGGCCAGGTCGACGACCGCCGTCAGGCGGCCGCGCATGGTTGCCAGGCCCAGGTACCAGTCCTGCGCCAGCGGCACGCCCTGGATGGACAGGCCCGCGGGGATGACGATTTCACCGAGCTGCGTCAGGTCCAGCAGGCAGCGCCGGCCACCGAGCAGCACGCCCAGCTCCTTGCGCGCCGCCAGCGCGCCGCTGCGCGCGGCTTGCACGCGCTCGAGCAATTGCAGCTGGTACTGGCGCAAGCGCCCCTGCCGCGCGCCAGTCTCGTGCGAGGGCATGGCGGGAATGGCAGGCAGAAAAGCCGGGGCAGGCACGCCGTTGCCGGGCATCGTGTGCATTGCCTAGGCCAGCGCGGCGATCTTGGCCAGCAGGTCGGCTTCGACCACGGGCTTGACCAGGTAATCGCGCGCGCCCTGGCGCAAGCCCCAGATGCGGTCCGTTTCCTGGCTCTTGCTGGAGCAGATAATCACCGGCACGTCCTGCAGTTCAGGATCGCGGGCGATGGCGCGCGTGATCTGGAAGCCATTCGCCCCGGGCATCACCACGTCCATCAGGATCAGGTCGGGCCTGGCCTGCTTCAGTTGCGCCAGCGCGTCGGCGCCGTCTTCCGCCGTCATGACGGCATAGCCAGCGCGCACCAGCATCTCGCTCAGGTAGTAGCGCTCTGTCGGCGAGTCATCGACGATCAGAATTGTGTGTATGGCCATGTGTGTGTTTACTTCCTTGCTGCGTTGGGTACATCATACTAAAAACGGCTGGCCAGGTGCAGCCGCACGGCCGCCAGCAGCGCTTCGCGCGTCAGCGGCTTGGCCAGGCAGGCGCTGGCGCCGGCCATGGCGCCGCGCGCGCGGTCGAACAAGCCTTCCTTCGACGACAGCATCAGCACCGGCGTCGTGCAAAAACCCGCGCTGGCCTTGATCAGCGCGCACGTGCGGTAGCCATCGAGGCGCGGCATCAGGATGTCGCACACGATCAGCGCCGGGCGGCAGTCGCCGATCTTGGCCAGCGCCGCGAAACCGTTTTCCGCCACCACCACGCGGTAGCCGGCCTCGCCCAGGACTTTCTCGGCCAGGCAGCGTATGGTGGCGCTGTCGTCGATGACCAGGATCGTCGGGCCGGCGCACGCCGTAGCGGACGATGCCTCGGGCAGTAACGGACTCGTCATTTGATTATTCGGCAATCTTTCATACCATAGCATAGGCTGCAGTCGTCAGGCACGTGACAGCAGATTGCCAATTGATCAGGATTGATTAAATGGCTACCATCTCGAAATCATCCTTGCGCGCGCCGCATTCAGGGCAGGTCCAGTTCATCGGAACATCGGCCCAACGCGTGCCCGGAGCGATGTCTTCGTCGGGCAGGCCGGCCGCTTCATCATAAACCCAGCCGCAAATAAGACACATCCACGTTTGGAATTGCTGCGTTGTTTCGTTGCTACTCACGTTCTGCCACCCTTCAATCAAGTAAAATGCTGAATTAGGTATCTTAATCTACCCGCCGTGCAAAACCAAACTTCTCCCCTCATATTAAGCTTCGGCGTGTCCGATCCCGTCGGCGCGATCGGCATCCAGGCCGATCTGGCCACGTTTTCAGCCTTTGGCTGCCACGGCCTGTCCGTCACCACGGGCCTGCTGATCAGCGACACGGCGCGCGTGGAAGACGTGCAGGCGATCGATCCTGACTGGGTTTCCGACCAGGCGCGCGTGCTGCTGGAAGACATGTCCGTCGCCGCCATCAAGATCGGCGCGCTGGGCAGCGTGGAAAACGTCACGGCCATCGCCGAAATCGTTTCCGACTATCCGAACGTGCCGCTGGTGCTCGATCCCTTCATTTCGGCGCTGCCGGAACAGGGCATGGACGACGAAGACATCCTCACCGCCGTGCGCCAGTTGCTGATCCCGCAAACGACCCTGCTGGTGCTCTCGCCGGTGGAGCTGGAACGCCTGGCCGAGACCTGGCGCGACGCCGACCCGGACGACACCCTGCAGAACGATGTCGACTACCTGGTGGCGCTGGGCTGCGAATACGTGCTCGTCACCGGCATGCCGGCCGACGCCAGCAAGGCCGGCACGGCCGAAGGCAAGCTGCGCGCCAATACCCTGTTCGGCGAGGATGGCGTGGTGCGCCACGATGAATGGCGCCACCTGCCCGGCATCTTCAACGGCGCCGGCAGCACCCTGTCGGCGGCGGCCACCGCCCTGCTGGCCCTGGCGGAAAACGAGGACGACGTGCCGCAAGCGGTCGTGGCGGCACAGGAATTTACCACCGGCGCGCTGGCGCATGCACAGCGCCACGGCATGGGCAAGCTGGTGCCGAACCGGCTGTTCCAGCAGCAGCGCCAGCGCGGCGACCAATAGCCGCTGGCCGGCGCAGACCAGACGACACAGACAACGATCCACTTTCAAGGCACGATTATCATGACGACGACTTCCCAGAACGACATCCTGTTTACCCGCGCGCAAAAAACCACGCCAGGCGGCGTCAACTCGCCCGTGCGCGCCTTCCGCTCGGTGGGCGGCACGCCGCGCTTCATCACGCGCGCCGAAGGCCCGTACTTCTGGGACGCCGACGGCAAGCGCTATATCGACTATATCGGCTCGTGGGGCCCGGCCATCGTCGGCCACGCCCACCCGCAAGTGGTAAAGGCGGTGCAGGATGCGGCCGCGCTGGGCCTGTCGTTCGGCGCGCCGACGGAAGGCGAAGTGCTGATGGCCGAGGAAATCACGCGCCTGGTGCCGTCGATCGAACAGGTGCGCCTGGTATCGTCGGGCACGGAAGCGACCATGAGCGCGCTGCGCCTGGCGCGCGGCGCCACGGGACGCGACAAGATCGTCAAGTTCGAGGGCTGCTACCACGGCCACGCCGATTCGCTGCTGGTGAAGGCAGGCAGCGGCCTGCTCACCTTCGGCAACCCGACCTCGGCCGGCGTGCCGGAAGACTTCGTCAAGCACACGCTGGTGCTCGACTATAACAACGTCGAGCAACTGAAGGACGCCTTCGACAGCTTCGGCGCGGACATCGCCTGCGTGATCGTCGAACCCGTGGCCGGCAACATGAACCTGGTGAAAGCCACGCCGGCATTCCTGCAGGCGATGCGCGAGCTGTGCACGCAGCACGGCGCCCTGCTCATTTTCGATGAAGTCATGTGCGGCTTGCGCGTGGCGCTGGGCGGCGCGCAGGCGCTGTACGGCATCAAGCCCGACCTCACGGCGCTGGGCAAGGTGATCGGCGGCGGCATGCCGGTGGCGGCCTTCGGCGGCAGCGCCGCGCTGATGCACCATATGGCGCCGCTGGGTGCCGTCTACCAGGCCGGCACCCTGTCGGGCAACCCGGTCGCCGTGGCGGCCGGCATGGCAACCCTGAAACTGATCCAGCAGCCGGGCTTCTACGAGCAGCTGGGCGCCACGGCCCGGCGCCTGGCCGAAGGCCTGACCGCCGCGGCGAAAGAAGCGGGCGTGGTCTTCTGCGCCGACTACATCGGCGGCATGTTCGGCATTTATTTCAGCGAACACCCACCGACCAGCTATGCGGAAATGATGGCGGGCGACCGCAGCAAGTTCAACGCCTTCTTCCACGCCATGCTGGACGAAGGCGTGTACTTCGCGCCAGCCGCCTTCGAGGCGGGCTTCGTCTCGGCGCAGCACGATGACGCCGTCATCGACGCCACCATCGCCGCCGCGCGCAAGGTCTTCGCCAAGCTGGCGTAAGCTGCAGCATCCAGCTGCCCCCTTCTGCCTGACCCCGCAGCGGCCCGCCTGGCCGCTGCGCTTCCGCCTCCCCGCCCCCACCGCGTTATTGCCCAATTGCATTTGACGCAATGCACAAAATTTGACCCTGGGCCATCCCCGACCCTGCAAATGCAAAAAAAGTATCGGTTTTATCACATGTAATCGGTAGCCCTGCCCGGCTCGCCTGCATAGAATGGGGACATAACCAATAACCCGCCCGGCCGGCAACATGGCTGGAGCGCACGGTAACCCAGCAGGAGACACGCCATGACACGCATCCGCCTCGCCGCCACGCCACGTTTCCGCCGCGCCGTTCCACGCCTCGCCTGAACCGCGCGGAGACCGCCATGCATCCCGATCTCGAAGTCGTCTGCGTGCCCGCCGATGAATCGTTTACAGCCTGGTCGCACGGCTACCCCTACCGCACCGTGCGCTGGCACTTTCACCCCGAATATGAGATCCAGCTGATCACGGACACCAGCGGCAAGTACTTCGTCGGCGACTACATCGGCGATTTTGAACCGGGCAACCTGGTCATGTCCGGCCCCAATCTGCCGCACAACTGGGTCAGCGAATTGCCCGACAACCAGCCCGTGCCGCAGCGCTGCCTGATCCTGCAATTCACGGCCGAATTCATCGCCAAGGCCATCGCCGCCTTCCCGGAATTGCAGCCAGTCACCACCCTGCTGGCCGAATCGCGCAGCGGCCTGCTGTTTACGCCGGAAGCCGGCGCCGCCGCCCGCCCGCTGATGCAGGCGCTGCTGGAAGCGCGCGGCTGCCGCCGGGTCATGCTCTTCCTGTCGCTGCTGGAACTGCTGCTGCACGACAGCGAACGGCGCACGCTGTCCAGCCCCAGCTACCTGCCCGATCCGCACAGCTACATGGCGTCGAAAATCAACCTGGCGCTGGCCTACATCGGCAAGAACCTGTCAACCGACCTGCGCGAGTCGGAGCTGGCCGAACTGATCGGACAAAACGTCAGCTCCTTCTCGCGCTCGTTCAGCAAGCACACGGGCATTTCCTTTGTGCAATACGTGAATTTGCTGCGCATCAAGCTGTCCTGCGAAATGCTCAGCAACAGCGCCTTGAGCATCACGGATATCTGCTACCAGGTGGGCTTCAACAACCTGTCCAATTTCAACCGCCAGTTCCTCGCCCACAAGGGGATCTCGCCGTCCAAGTTTCGCCGCTACGACGGCTTGAAGACGGCGGCGCCCGGCAACTGATCTTTCGCTTCATGCCCCGGCAGCAGGCAAGGCAAGGCTGCCACGACAATCAAAAAAACCATGCTCAAAAACGAGGAGACGATGATGTTGAAAAGAAAATTGCTTGCCCTGTCCACGACTGCCCTGTGTGCCGCCAGCCTGTCCATGAGCGCCAGCGCCGCGCCGCTGAAGATCGGCATGTCCTTCCAGGAACTCAATAACCCGTATTTCATCACCATGAAAAAGGCGCTGGAAGAGGCGGCCGCCAGCATCGGCGCCACGGTGGTGATCACCGATGCGCACCATGACGTGGCAAAACAGACGAGCGATGTGGAAGACATGATCCAGAAAAAGATCGATATCCTGCTGCTCAATCCGACCGATTCGGTGGGCATCCAGTCGGCCGTCAAGTCGGCCAAGGCGGCCGGCGTCATCGTCGTCGCCGTCGACGCGAATGCCAACGGCCCCGTCGATTCCTTCGTCGGCTCGAAAAATTTCAATGCGGGCCAGCTGGCCTGCACCTACCTGGCCAAGAGCCTGGACGGCAAGGGCGACGTGGCGATCCTCGACGGCATTCCCGTCGTGCCCATCCTGGAACGGGTACGCGGCTGCAAGGATGCGCTGGCGGCCTTTCCCGGCATCAAGATCGTCACCAGCCAGAACGGCAAGCAGGAACGCGACCAGGCCTTGACCGTCACGGAAAACATCCTGCAGGCGCAGCCCAGGCTGAAAGGCATTTTCAGCGTCAACGACGGCGGCGCCATGGGCGCGCTGTCGGCCATCGAAGCGAGCGGCAAGGACGTGAAACTGACCAGCGTCGACGGCGCGCCGGAAGCCATCAAGGCGATGCAGAAACCCAATTCCAAGTTCATCGCCACGGCCGCCCAGTACCCGCGCGACCAGGTGCGCCTGGCGCTGGCCATCGCCATGGCCAAAAAATGGGGCGCCAACGTGCCGGCGCAGATTCCCGTCGAAGTCAAGCTGGTGGACAAGGCGGCCGCCAAATCCTTCAGCTGGTAACGGCAGCCACAACCGTGCCTGTCCACTCCCGCAGCGGGCCTGCGGGAGGCTCACCGTTCCTCCGGACCCATCATGCATACGATCTTGCAGCTACAAAACATCACCAAGGGCTTTCCCGGCGTGAAGGCCTTGAACGACATTAACCTGAGCATCCGCCAGGGCGAGATCCACGCCTTGCTCGGTGAAAATGGCGCCGGCAAGTCCACCTTGATGAAAATTCTCAGCGGCATCTACCGGCCCGATGCGGGCAGCATCGTCGTCGATGGCCAGCCCTGCGATTTTCACAGCTACAACGACGCCATCGCCGCCGGCATCGCCATCATCTTCCAGGAATTTTCCCTGATTCCCTACCTGAATGCGGTGGAAAACATCTTCCTCGGACGCGAGCTGACGAATGCCGTGGGCCTGCTGTCGAAAAAAGCCATGCGGCAACAGGCGGCCGCCATCTTTGCGCGCCTGAACATCGAGATCGACCTGTCGGCCGAGATCAGCCAGCTCAGCATTGCCCAGCAGCAATTCGTGGAAATCGGCAAGGCCCTATCGCTCAATGCCCGCATCCTGATCCTCGACGAGCCGACCGCCACCCTGACGCCCAGCGAAGCCGAACACCTGTTCGCCATCATGCGCGAACTGCGGCAGCAAGGCGTGGCGATGATCTTCATCTCGCATCACATGGAAGAAATCTTCGACGTATGCGACCGCATCACCGTCTTGCGCGATGGCCAGTACGTGGGCATGACGGACGTGGCCGCCACCAGTATCGACCAGTTGGTGGAAATGATGGTGGGACGCAAGCTCGAAGCGAACTTTCCCGCCAAGCCTGTCCGCCCCGTGGCGCCGGCCATCGTGCTCGACGCCAGGGACGTGCGCCTGCGCAAGGATGGCCCCGTCAACAGCTTCCAGCTGCAGCAGGGGGAAATCCTCGGCTTTGCGGGCCTGGTCGGCTCGGGCCGCACGGAACTGGCGCTGGCCGTGATGGGCGCCCACCCGGCCTGGCACAAGGATGTCCGCATCGGCGGCAAGCCGGCCAGCCTGCGCGATCCGGCCGATGCCTTGCGCCACGGCATAGGCCTGTTGCCGGAAAGCCGCAAGGCCGAGGGCTTGATCCTCGATTTCGACATCACGGACAACCTGTCCATCAATAACCTGGGGAAATATACGGGATATGGCTTGATACGCCGCCGGGCCGAGCTGGCCAGCACGCGCTCGATGATGGCCAAGGTGGGCATCAAGGCGCCCGGTCCCGGCACGCGCGTGGCTACCCTGAGCGGCGGCAACCAGCAAAAAGTGGTGATCGCCCGCTGGCTCAACCATCACTGCAAGATCCTCATCTTCGACGAGCCCACGCGCGGCATCGACGTCGGCGCCAAGGCGGAAATCTACCGCCTGATGCGCGCACTGACCAGCGATGGCTATTCCATCATCCTGATTTCGTCGGAACTGCCGGAAATCACCGGCATGTGCGACAGGGTCGCCGTCTTCCGGCAGGGCGCCATCGTGGCCCTGCTGGAGGGCGCGTCCATTCATTCTAGCGAGGTAATGCGCCATGCAACAGCCGGTCAACACTGAACCCCTCGCCGCGCAGCGCCGCGGCGTCGCATCCTCCCTGTCGGCGCGCGCCCTGTGGGCACGGCTGAGGCAATCGCCGGCCTTCCTGCCGCTGGTCGGCCTGCTGCTGGTGTCGGCGGCGATGGCGGCCACCACCGACCATTTCTTTTCCAGCGATAACCTGGTCAATATTGCGCGGCAAGTGTCGATCAACGCCATCATTGCCGTCGGCATGAGCTGCGCCATCCTCAGCGGCGGCATCGACCTGTCCGTCGGCTCCGTGATGGCGCTGACGGGCACCCTGACGGCGGGCCTGATGGTGGCCGGCCTGCCGCCCGGGCTGGCCATTGCCGCCGGCCTGGCCGTGGGCATCGCCTTTGGCGTGGGCAATGGCTTCTTTGTCGCCTACGCCAAGATGCCGCCGATTATCGTCACCCTGGCCACCATGGGCATCGCGCGCGGACTGGCCCTGCTGTACACGGGCGGCTATCCGATCAACGACTTGCCGGACTGGTTCGAATTCTTTGGCCGCGGCAACGTGCTGGGCGTGCAGACGCCGATCCTGGCCATGCTGCTGGTCTTCCTCGTCGCCTATGTGCTGCTCGACCATACGCCGCTGGGACGCTATATCTACGCCATCGGCGGCAACGAGGAAGCGACGCGCCTGAGCGGCGTGCGCGTGGCGCGCTACAAGCTGCTCGTGTATGCCATCAGCGGCGGCACCGCCGCCATCGCCGGCCTGGTGCTGACGTCCCGCCTGATGAGCGGCCAGCCGAACGCCGGCATCGGCTTCGAGCTGGACGCGATCGCCGCCGTCGTCATGGGCGGCACGGCCATCACGGGCGGACGCGGCTCCATCGTCGGCACCCTGATCGGCGCCATCATGCTTGGCGTGCTGAATAACGGCCTGAACATGATGGGCGTCTCGCCTTACCTGCAAAACATCATCAAGGGCGTGATCATCCTGCTCGCCATTTACATCAGCCGCAACAGCAGCAAGCGCGCCTGAGCACCGCTTGACCCACCTTTACCACCTGGAGCCTCCCATGAAGTACACCGAAGTCGACATGCAAGCCGTCGTTTGCCACGGTCCGAAAGATTACCGCCTGCAAAAAATCGCGCGTCCCGCGCCGCGCCTGAACGAGTTGCTGATCCGCATCGCCGCCTGCGGCATCTGCGCCAGCGACTGCAAATGCCATTCGGGCGCCGCCATGTTCTGGGGCGGCGACGGCCAGCCATCGTGGGTCAAGCCGCCGGTGGTGCCCGGCCATGAATTCTTCGGCTACGTGGTCGAGGCGGGGGAGCACGGCGAGGAACACTTCGGCGTGAAGGTGGGCGAGCGCATCATCGCCGAGCAGATCGTGCCTTGCGGCAAGTGCCGCTTTTGCAAATCAGGCAAATACTGGATGTGCGAAGTGCATAACATCTTCGGCTTCCAGCGCGAAGTGGCCGATGGCGGCATGGCTGAATACATGCGCATCCCGCCCACGGCCCTCGTGCACAAGATTCCGGACAGCATTTCGCTGGAAGACGCCGCCATCATCGAGCCGATGGCGTGCGCCATCCACACGGTCAACCGCGCCGAGGTGCAGCTCGACGACGTGGTGGTGATCGCCGGCGCCGGGCCGCTGGGCCTGATGATGACGCAGATCGCCGCCCTGAAGACGCCGAAAAAACTGGTGGTGATCGACATGGTGCCGGCACGCCTGGCGCTGGCGCGCGAATATGGCGCCCACGTCACCATCAATCCCGCCCAGGACGATGCGCTGGCCATCATCCATGGCTTGACGGACGGCTATGGCTGCGACGTGTATATCGAGACGACGGGCGTGCCGGCCGGCGTGACGCAGGGCTTGAACCTGATCCGCAAGCTGGGCCGCTTCGTCGAGTTCAGCGTATTCGGCAAGGAAACCAGCGCCGACTGGTCCATCATCGGCGACCGCAAGGAACTCGACGTGCGCGGCGCCCACCTGGGACCGTATTGCTACCCGGTCGCCATCGATCTGCTGGAGCGGGGCCTCGTCACCTCGAAAGGCATCGTCACGCACGACTTCCCGCTGGAAGACTGGGAGCAGGCGTTCGCCCTGGCCAACTCGCTCGATTCCATCAAGGTGCTGCTCAAGCCGGCAGCGCAGGGCTGAACGGGGAAGCCGGCATGGATTACGTCATCGGTGTCGATATCGGCACGCAAAGCACCAAGGCCCTGCTGGTCACCAGCGGCGGCACCCTCGTGGCGCAGCATGCGCACGGCTACCAGGTCGACACGCCGCGCCCCCTGTGGGCGGAACAATGGCCGGCCGTGTGGTACGACGCCGTGGTGGCGTGCGTACGGCAGGTGCTGCACGCCAGCGGCGTGCCGGCGCACAGCGTCAAGGCCATCTGCGTCAGCAGCCTGTATGGCGGTTCCGGCATCCCCGTCGATGCCGCCATGCAAGCGCTGCACCCCTGCCTGATCTGGATGGACCGGCGCGCCACCGACGAGGTGGAATGGGTCAGGCAGCATGTCGACCTGGAGCGCCTGCAAGCGATCACCGGCAATGGCGTCGACAGCTATTACGGCTATACCAAGATGCTGTGGCTGCAGCGCCACCGCCCCGATGTGTGGGCCCGCACGCGCTACTTCCTGCCGCCGAACAGCTACGTCAACTATCTGCTGACGGGCGAAGTGGCGGTCGACCATAGCTCGGCCGGCAATATCGGCGGCGTGTACGACCTGGCCGCGCGCGGCTGGTCGGCCCCCATGCTCGAGGCGCTGGGCATCCCCGCGCGCATGATGCCGGAACGCCTGGTCGACTCGTCCGAGGTGGTGGGCGCGCTGCTGCCGCTGGCGGCGCAGCAGCTGGGCTTGCTGGCCGGCACCCCCGTCATCGCGGGCGGCGTCGATGCGGCCGTGGCCACCTTCGCCGCCGGCGTCAGCCGCGCGGGCCAGCATGTGGCGATGATAGGCACCAGCATGTGCTGGGGCTATATCCACCAGCAAGTCGATGCGCGCCATGGCCTGATCAGCATGCCGCACGTGTTCAACAGCCAGTCCGACCTGTATGTGTTTGGCGGCGCCATCACGGCCGGCGCTTCCGTCAGCTGGTTCCGCGACGAATTTTGCCAGGCCGACGTGGAAGCGGCCAGGCTGCTGGGCCATGCCGATGCGCACCAGCGGATGGAAGAACAGGCACAACAAATCCCGCCCGGCGCGGACGGCGTGCTGTTCCTGCCCTACCTGATGGGCGAACGCAGCCCCATCTGGGATGCCAGGGCCAGCGGCGCCTTCCTGGGGCTGAGCCTGTACCACAGCCGCGCCCATTTGTACCGCGCCGTGCTCGAAGGCGTGAGTTTTGCGCTGAAACACAATATCGAGGCCGGCGCCAGGGGCACCGGCACGGTCGCGCTCGACGACAAGCTGATCGTCGTCGGCGGCGCCGCGCACTCGCCCCTGTGGATGCAGATCATTGCCGACATCACCGGCTATCCCGTCTACACCATCGCGGAAAACGTCGAGGCGGCACTGGGCGCGGCCCTGCTGGCGGCGCTGGGCACGGGCCTGATCGACAAGGCAACGGCGCAGCGGGGCTGGGTCAGCCTGGTGCCGCGCAGCACGCCGCAGCCGGACGCCAGCGCAATCTACCGCCGCACATTCGAGCACTACCGCGATGCCTATCCCGCATTGCGGCCCCTGATGCACCGCATCCATCACGCCACCTGAGGACCAGCATGCTATTCGATTTCCGCCACAAGAAATTCATCGTCACGGGCGCGTCCAGCGGCATCGGCCTCGTCACGGCGCGCATGCTCAGCGCCGCCGGCGCGCGGGTAATTGCCATTGGGCAAAACGCCGACCGGCTGGCCGCCTTGGCCGACGACACCGGTTGCGAGCCGCTGCAGCTCGACATCAGCGACAGCGACGCCATGCAGGCCGCGCTGGCGCCGCTGCGCAACGTCGATGGCCTCGTCAATTGCTCCGGCATTTCGCAGTTGCGGCCCTGCCTGGAAACGGATGCAGCCAGCTTTGACCGCGTGATGGCCGTCAATGCGCGCAGCGCGGCCATGATGGCGCGCCATGTGGCGCAAGGCATGCTGCGCGAAGGGCATCAGGGCAGCATCGTGAATGTGTCGAGCCAGGCGGCCCTGGTGGCGCTCGAGCATCACCTGGCGTACTGCGCCTCGAAGGCGGCCATGGATGCGATCACGCGCAGCCTGTGCCTGGAACTGGGTCCGCACGGCATCCGCGTCAACAGCGTCAACCCCACCGTCACCCTGACGCCGATGGCCGAACGGGACTGGAGCGACCCGGCAAAAAGCGGCCCCATGCTGGCCGCCATCCCGCTGCGCCGCTTCGCCACCCCGGAAGAGGTGGCCAAGCCCATCCTGTTCCTGCTCAGCGACGCCGCCGCCATGATCAGCGGCGTCAGCCTGCCGGTCGATGGTGGCTACACCTGCCGCTAAATCACGTGCAATTAAGCCACTTGCTGCTCGGCGGCCGTCGGCAGCAAGTCCGCCACCAGCGCCGGCAGGCTGGCCATGTCGCTGAACACGACATGCGCGCCGGCCGCCTTCAGGCGCGCTTCCTGGCCGGGAGCGATATGCCCGCCGCCGATGAAACCCAGCACCGTCATGCCCGCCGCCACGGCCGCCGTCACGCCCGTGACGCTGTCTTCCAGCACCAGGCACCGGGCCGGCGGCACGCCGAAGGCGGCCGCTGCCGCCAGGTAGACACCCGGATGCGGCTTGGCGTGGCCCACCAGGTCCGGCGTGAAGACGCGGCGCTCGAACAGCGGCGCCATGCCCGTGCGCTCGAGCGCCGACAGCACGCGCGCGCTGACGCTGTTCGACGCCACGGCCTTGGGCAGGGGAATGGCGGCCAATGCCTGCGCCACGCCGGGCACGGCGCGCAATTGCGCATCGCACGCCGCATCGACGGCGTTGCCGATGGACATGATGTCGTCGGCCGGCAATTGCGGCAAGCCCAGTTCCCGGTAGATGTCCTGCATCAGCGGCACCAGGCGCTGGCCCAGGCGCGGCTCGATCAAGCCTTGCAGGGTAACGCCGGCGGGCAGGTTCGGCAGGCGCGGCGCCAGCAATTCCAGCAGTGCTTGCAGGGCCACGGCTTCGCTGTCGATCAGCACGCCATCGCAGTCGCTGATCAGGTGGGTAAAGCGCGCTTGGGCGGTAGCGGTATCAGGCATGGATTCTCCAAAAGAACGACGGTGACGGGAAATGCGGCGGCCAGCCGGCAAGGCGGTGCCACAGCAATCATACGGTGGAGCAGGCGGGCGCAGCCACGCCAAAAGCGGACAGATAGCGATACTTTTTTTCAGCAAGCACCGCGCGCGCGGACAGGAATGATGGCGGCAACGACAAATACCAATTCAATACCACGCAATACCAGTGATTATCGCTGATTTTTGAATTTGCTGCGTGCGCCTTGAAATTGGGGCGGGCCCGGCAACGGCGCCGGGCGCAGGAGCGTCCCGGCGCTGGTGGCTTATTTCAGCCAGCCGCGGTGGCGGAAGTACAGGAAGGGTGCGATGGCGCTGGTGATCATCAGGCCCCAGGCCCAGGGATAACCGAACGACCATTCCAGCTCCGGCATCAGCTTGAAGTTCATGCCGTACACGCTGGCGATCAGGGTCGGCGGCAGGAAGGCCACGCTGGCCACCGAGAAGATCTTGATGATCTTGTTCTGGTTGATGTTGATGAAGCCGACGGTGGCGTCCATCAGGAAGTTGATCTTATCAAACAGGAAAGACGTGTGGCCATCGAGCGATTCGATATCGCGCAAGATCTGGCGCGCTTCCTCGAACTGCTCGGAATTGAGCAAGCGGCCGCGCATCAGAAAGCTCACGGCGCGGCGCGTATCCATCATGTTGCGGCGGATGCGGCCATTCAAATCTTCCTCGTGGGCAATCGCATTCAGCGCTTCGGCCGCGTGCGCATCGGTAAATTCCTTTTGCAGCACGCGCGTGCTGACTTCTTCCAGGTTCTGGTAGATGCCTTCGAGCACGTCGGCCGAATATTCGGCGTCGGTGGCGTACAGGTCGAGCAGCACGTCCATGTAGTCGGCGATCGAGCCTGGCCGCGAGCGGGCGCGCATGCGCACCAGGCGGAACACGGGCAGGTCGTCCGTATGCATGGAAAACAGGATCTTGCGGGCAAGAATGAACGCGACCGTGATGACGCGCGACGGGCCGTCGTCCTCTTCGCGCAAAAAGTCCGTGCGCAGATGCAGGTCGCCGTTTTCCGCTTCGTAATAGCGGGCCGACGCTTCAATATCCTTGACTTCGTCTTCGCCCGGCAGGGTGACGTTGTAGATGGCCTTGACCCAGGCCCGTTCGTCATCGGTGGGGTCGGTCAGGTCGACCCAGACCGGTTCGGCATTTTCGAGGTCTGCGCGGCTGTCGATCGGCACCTGGTTGAGCCGGCCATTCTGTAATACAAAGACATTGATCATGCGCGCTCTCAGCCGGATGTTGGGTTATCGTGATGTGCTGGCGCTGGCGCCAAAAATGAAAACAGCGCAAGTGTACCCGCAAAGGCCTTTTCACGACCACCCCTGCGTGGCGCTTTTTCGCGGAAAAATGTGCGGCGCTGCACATCGGGGGCATTTCAAGATGCCTGAACGCAATCATTCAATTCAGGCATGTTTGATAATGTGGAATGACTTAAATCAAGGCAAGGCCGCCGCGCCCATGCGGCGCAGGATCACGCCGGTGCGCCGGTTCAGGTAGCCCGTGTCGCGGTGGCGGTCATAGAAGCGGGGATTCGGCAGCATCACGGCCAGTTTCGCCGCCTGCGCCGCGCTCAGGCTGGCCGCGCTGACGTGATAATAATGGCGTGCCGCCGCTTCGGCGCCGAAGATGCCGGTGCCAAACTCCACCACATTCAGGTAAATCTCGAAAATGCGCTGCTTGTCCATCAGGCTTTCCAGCATGTAGGTAATGATCAGCTCCTGGCCCTTGCGCACATAGCTGCGCGAACCGGACAGGAACAGATTCTTCGCCAGCTGCTGCGTAATGGTGGAGCCGCCAGCGACGACTTTCTGCTTCTTGTTATTCTTTTCATAGGCTTTTTGCAAGGCTTCCCAGTCCACGCCTTCGTGCTCGGAGAAATTCGCGTCTTCCGAGGCGATGATGGCCCGCTTCAGATTGGTCGAAATGCGGTTGTACGGCACCCACGTCTGCTTGATGGCGGCATTCGGATTTTTTTCCTGTAAAACAGATAACTGCTCGCGCATGAAGGCCGTGCTGCTGGGGTTATGGTCGATCCACCACCAGATTTGCAGGAAAAAATACAATTGCACGACGATAAACGCCAGGATGGGCACGATGAACAGCCACTTGATCCAGCCGTAGCGGCGGCCGCCGGCGCCGTTACGGCCGCCCTTCTTGCCGCCGCTCACAGGGCGCTGCGCAATTGCGCCAGCAAGTCCTGCGTCTGCGGCCGCACGCCGCGCCACACGTAAAACGCTTCGGCCGCCTGCTCCACCAGCATGCCCAGGCCATCGCGCACCTGCGCGCCATGGCGGGCGGCAAAGTCCATGAAGACGGTAGGCTGGGCGCCATACATCATGTCCAGCGCCAGGGTATGGCTGCCGAAGATGCCGGCAGGCACGGGCGGCAAGTCGCCCGCCAGGCTGGCCGAGGTGGCATTGATGACGATATCGAAGACGCCCCCGGGCTGCTCGAAGCCGCCGGCATGCAATTGGCCGGGGTGGCTCAGCGCATCGGCAAACTGCGCCACCAGGGCCTGGGCCGTGGCCACGGTGCGGTTGGCAATGACAATTTCCTGCGGTTGCCATTCCAGCAGGGGCAGCAACACGCCGCGCGCGGCCCCGCCGGCACCGAGCAGCAAGACGCGTTTGCCGGCAATGGCCACGCCGGCATTGCGCACGATATCGGCCACCAGGCCGGCGCCATCGGTATTGTCGCCAAGAATGCTGTCGCCATCGAAACGCAGGGTATTCACGGCGCCCGCCGCGCGCGCGCGCGGCGTCAGTTCCGTGGCCAGCGCGCAGGCGTCGAGCTTGAACGGCACCGTCACGTTCGCGCCCTTGCCGCCCTCGGCGGCAAACGTGCGCGCCGCCAGCGCAAAGCCGTCCAGCGGCGCCAGCCGGCGCTCATAGGCGATGGCCTCGCCCGTCTGCAGGGCAAAGGCGGCGTGGATCATGGGGGACTTGCTGTGGGCGATCGGGTTGCCGAAGACGCAATATTGATCTGGATTCATCTTGTGCTTGTTCAATTGCTGCCGCCAGTCAGGTTGGCTTCCATTTTTTCTTCGCGGGTAAATTTGAAGCGGGTAATCACGACCCACAGGTCATCCTTGTCACTGGACAACATATTCGGTGGGAAACGACCGAACGGCGCCGCGCGGCGCACGATGGCCAGGGCGGCCGCGTCCAGCGCGGGATTGCCCGAGCTGCGTTCGACGCGGGCGCCGCCCTCCTTCTGGTAAATCGTACCGTCCTGGAAGATGGGAATGTACACGACCAGTTCGCCATACATCTTGCGGCCATTGTTTTGCGGGAAATTCAGGGTGCCGATTTCCTCGATGCGCTTTTGCAGGGTCTTGTAATACATGGCATAGCCGACCTCCTGCGTGCTGGGCGTGATGAAGGTCTTGCGCGGACGCTTGTTCTGGTCTTCCACGGTCTGGCTGATCTCGGCCGCCATGCGGGCGATGGCCTTGCTGCTTTCCATCAGGTCCGACCCGGACGCCAGCGGATTGGGCTTGTCCTTTTCCGTGACGGGCGCGGCGCTGTAGGGCGTGGGCTTGGCCGCCTGCGTCAGCAATTCCTGCTGTTTCTGTTCCAGTTCGGCAATGCGCCGGGCGCTGGCCTTGACGCTCTCGCCCTCTTCCACCTTGCGCAGGTCGGGCAGCGGCGACTTGGCGCGGCCCTTGTCGGCCTGGCCACCGCCATCGAGATTCGCTTGCGCCAGGGCATCGGCCTTCAGCGGCTTGTTGGCATGCTTGGCATTGACGAGGATCACTTCCAGGCCGGGGTCGGTGGCGACGGCCCGCTGCGGCGCCGGGGCGACAAAATGCATCGCCAGCAAGGCGCCGTGCGCCAGCAGCGATACCGCCACGGCCACCATCAGGAAACGATACTCTCGGAAAGACTTCACGCGCAACCCAGTTCGCAACAAGCACAAGATACAAGATGGCTGAATTCTACGTCAAAGGGCGGTGCTGGTAACAGTTTTCAGCACCGCCCTGTGACTGGAGCGACGCCTTACTTGACCTCCGGCTCGCTGACCACGTCTTCGCTGGCCAGTTCCGCCACTTCCGCGTCGGCGTCGCTGACCTGGTTCGCCGCTTCCGGCGATGTTTCCGCTGCTGCCACACCATCGTCGGCCACGTCGTCGCCCGCGTCTTCCTCGTAATCGAGCTCGGCGTCGGCCGCCGCATCCGGCACGGCGGCGATTTCCAGCAGGCGCGCCTCGATGCTCAGGTCGACCTCATCCCAGCGCAGCAAGTCCAGTTTCACTTGCGCGCCGCGCGCCACCGATGGCATGCCCGGCAGCTTGATGACCAGCGGAATGTCGACCAGGCGCAGGATTTCATCTTTCAGCACGACGGCATCGACCTGGCGCGCGTTTTCCTGGTGCAACCAGCGCAAGCACCAGTAGCGTTCCATGTTCGACTGGAAGTCGCCGTACGCGGCATACGCCGCATCAAACGCCGAGACGATGGCGAACAGGTTGGCGTCGCGCGGCTTGAATGGCGCCACCAGGGGCGCCGTCACGCCGTGCTCGGCGCAGGCGATGATTTGCCATTGGTTCACCAGGTCCGTATAGCGGCGCAAGGGCGACGTGCTCCAAGCGTATTGATCCACGCCAAGGCCCTGGTGCGGCGCCGCATGGGTGACCATGCGCACCTGCATCTTTGCCGCCCAGCTATTGCCGCTGCCGCCGCCCTGGCTGCGGTAGATGCCGGGCACGCCATGGTCGTGCAGCATCTTGCCCCAGGTACTGTTGGCAAAAATCATCAATTCGGCGACGATCTTGTCCAGCGGCGCGCCACGCTTGCGGCGCGCCACGGTGACGATGTCGTTTTCCACGTAGAAGTTGAAATCGACGCGGTTGTTCTGTTCCGGCTTCAGGCCAAACGCTTCGCGCTTCTTCATGCGGCCCTGTTCCAGCTGCTGCGCCCATTGCCAAAGCACGGCAAAATCGGCCTTGTGCGGGTACTCGCCCTCGCCGCTGGCCAGGGTTTCCTCATTGACCAGGTCGTCGAGCTGATTGTGGCGCAGGTTGCTGGCGATCGGCACCAGTTCGGCACGCGTCTGCGTGCTGACCACGGCCCAGTCGGCTTTCGGGTCGAGCGTGGCATACAGCGACAGGGCCGGGCACGTCGTGCCTTCGGCCAGGGTGAAGGCGTTGACGATTTCATCGGGCAGCATGGTGATCTTGTCACCCGGCATGTAGACGGTCGACATGCGCTGGCGCGCCATCTTGTCGATCACGTCTTCCGGGCGGATGCCCAGGCCCGGCGCGGCGATGTGGATGCCCACTTTCACCGTGCCATCCGGCAACGGCTGCACGGAGAAGGCATCGTCGATCTCGGTGGTGGTCACGTCGTCGATCGAGAACGCGGCCACGTCCGCCAGCGGCAGCTTGGCCGTCACGGAGGGCACGGGCACGCTGGGGAAACCGGCGCCCTTGGGGAAATTCTCGAAGAGGAATTTCGACAGGTGCAAGTCTTTTGGCGAAGCAATACCACCGACGGCCAGCATCAGGCGCGGCGGCGTCGTGTGCAATTCCGTGCATGCCGCTTCCAGCGCCTTGTATTCGATGGTGTTCTTGTCCGGCTTGAACAGCAGCTGCAGCACCATCGGTTGCATGGAGGCGGGCAAGCGGTTCTGTTTCAGCTCTTCCACGTACGCGGCTTGCACCAGCGCCTGCTGCTTTTTCTTTTCGATGCCGGCCAGGGCCGCCTTCAGCGATGCTTCCGGCGCCGCCTTGTAGCGGCCGCGGCCCTTCTTGTAGAAATACACGGGCGCCGAATGCAGGGCCAGGATCAGGCCGGCCGCTTCCGGCGGCAAGGGGACATGGCCGAAATACTCGGCGCCCAGCTCGGCAAAGCCGAATTCATCTTCGCCCGCCACTTCCCACAGGAAATCGAGGTCGATCTCGGCGGCAACAGCCTTGGCTTGCTCCAGCAGCTCGGCCGGGGCCGGCTTCTCATACTGCAGCAGCACATCCTTTATCTTGACCTTGCTGCGCTTGCCGCTGGCCATTTCAACCTGGTACGCCTCGCCCGCTTGCGACAGGACCGTGCCGACCTTGAAATCGCCGGATTCTTCAAAAAATAGATTCATTGTTATGCTTTGTTTATTAATGTGTCGGTTGCAACGGTGCGAGTGACGAAATTCAGCTCCAGCACCGCCGGCAGAAATACTTCCGTTACCAGCAGCAATCCTTGATGACGCTGATATAAGCAGCGTCGGGCAAAAAACAGCGCCTTGGCATCGCAGCCTGCGCCTTCCAGGGCCAGCGCCGCCTGCGCCCGCTGCACCAGCGGGTGTCCCGCGCGCAAACGGGCAAATTCGAGCGTGCCACGCCGTACCATGCGATCGCCAAACAGGGTCGTCCCCAGCGAGCGTTCGCCCAGTGCGGAAAACAGGGGCCAGTCGGTGGCCGTCGCCTGCATGGGCACGACGGTGTGGCCAAACACGGCCGGTCTATTATCACACCGCAACAGCACTTCGCGTTCCCATACCCGGCCCGCGCGATGCAGGCCGATGATGGCAGACTCGTCGCTCAGACAACGCGCCGTTTCCTGATGCAAACATTGCACGCGGAATGCCTGGCTATGCGCTTTCAGCTTGGCCGTCAGCGAACCGCCGCCCGTCAGCCAGTGGCGCAGGGCCGGGGGCGCATTGACGGCGTTCACATGCGCATGCCACTGCGCCTGCCGCAGCGAACCCGGCCTCACCGGGCCGCGCCTTCGGCCATTGCAGAATTGATATCGATACCGCAAAAGGCCAGGACGGGCGCCACGTAATCGGCAAATTCGCTGATGCCGTGGTCGCTGCCGTCGATGACGAGCTGGCGCGCCCCCCGATAATGCGCCACCATGTCGCGGTAGTCGAGCACTTCGTCACCGGTGGCGGCGATCAGGAAATAACGTTGTGGTTCAGTAATGTGCTGCACGGCAAACGCGCGCAACTCATCGATATATTCGCGCTTGAATTCGAACGGCTTGTCCGAATGAAACTCGGTCGTCACGCCCACATGCTGTTCCAGGTCGATCAAGGGAACAATCGCCGGGTTGAGCAGCACTGCACGGCAAGCGAGTTGCTCGGCCAGCCAGGTGGCGTAATAGCCGCCCAGCGAGGAGCCGATGATCGTCAATTCCGCCGGCGGCACGTGCTGCACCAGCGAGCGGGCCAGTTCGATGGCCAGCTTCGGCGAAGCGGGCAATTGCGGGCACAGCCATTCCGCCGTGCGGCCCAGCGCCTGCATCTGCTCAGCCAGCAGGCGCGACTTCATCGACAGCGGCGACGAGCGGAATCCATGCAGATACAGAATCATCGGCCCAGCGCCTTCAGCAATTTCTCGTGCACGCCGCCGAAGCCGCCATTGCTCATGACCACGATCTGGTCGCCGGGACGGGCGGCGGCCACCACGGCGGCCACCAGCGTATCGATGTCCTCATACGCGCTGGCCATCGCGCCCAGCGGCGCCAGCGCGTCGCCCAGGCTCCAGCCCAGCGCTTGCTGGCTGCCGAAACCGAAGACCAGATCGGCATCCTTCAGGCTGCCCGGCAGCGCGTCTTTCATGGCGCCCAGCTTCATGGTGTTCGAACGCGGTTCCAGCACGGCCAGGATGCGGCCAGCCTGGCCGATTTTCTGGCGCAAGCCGCCCACCGTGGTGGCAATCGCCGTCGGGTGATGGGCGAAGTCGTCGTACACGGTAATGTTGTCGACCACGCCGCGCACTTCCATGCGGCGCTTGACGCTGTCAAACGTGGCCAGCGAAGCGCACGCCTGGGCAATCGGCACACCGACGTGGCGCGCGGCGGCAATCGCCGCCAGCGCATTGCTGCGGTTGTGCTTGCCCGTGAGCGCCCACGCCACATGGCCTTCCTGCTTGCCATTGAAGAACACGTCAAAGCTGCCATCGGCTTGCTCTTGCAGTTGCCAGTTGGCATCCTGACCAAAACTTTCCTGTTCACTCCAGCAACCGCGCGCCAGCACGCGCTGCAGCGACGCTTCGTCGCCATTGACGATCAGGCGGCCAATGCCGGGCACGGTACGCACCAGGTGATGAAATTGCGTCTCGATCGCATGCAGATCGGGGAAGATGTCGGCGTGATCATATTCCAGGTTATTCATGACGGCCGTTTTCGCGTGGTAGTGCACGAATTTGCTGCGCTTGTCGAAGAAGGCCGTGTCGTATTCATCGGCTTCGATGACGAAGAAGTCGGAATCGGCGCTTTTACCGTCGATCTTGCCGCTGAGGCGGGCGGAAATGCCAAAATTCATCGGCACGCCGCCGATCAGGAAGCCAGGCGCGTAGCCGGCGTCTTCGAGTATCCACGCCAGCATGGCCGAGGTGGTCGTCTTGCCATGCGTGCCGGCAACGGCCAGCACCCACTTGTTGCGTAATATATGTTCGCCGATCCACTGCGGGCCAGACACGTATGGCAGGCTGCGGTTCAATATCTCTTCCACCAGCGGATTGCCGCGCGAGACCACATTGCCAATCACATACAAATCCGGGTTCAGCCGGGTTTGTTCCGGGTCAAAGCCCTGGATCAGTTCGATTCCCTGCGATTCCAACTGGGTGCTCATCGGAGGATAGACGTTGGCGTCGCAGCCGGTAACTTTATGGCCGGCTTCCTTGGCGAGGACAGCCAGGCCGCCCATGAAGGTACCGCAAATGCCGAGGATATGAATGTGCATGTGATCAGTGCGAAAGGTGCGAAGTTAAGTAAGACGGTGAGATAAAAAAGAGCAAGTGTAGGATTTTACCTGACGCCATGACTTTTTCCGCTTCAGAGTATCATCTCGCTCATGACAAACGATGCATTTGACGATAGCGCGCAGTTGCGCCTGGAAATCGCCGCTGCCGCCGCGCGCCTGGTGGCGCAGGACGGCGCCGACTATGCCAGCGCCAAGCGCAAGGCCGCGCGGCAAGTCCTCGGCGACGCGCCGAACCGCCCCAATATACTTCCTGACAACGATCTGATCGAGGAACAGGTACGCCAGTACAATGCCCTGTTCCTGGCCGACAGCCAGCCGGCGCGCCTGTTCCAGCTGCGCACGATTGCGCTGCAGGTAATGGAAGCCTTGCAACAATTTCATCCCCTGCTTAGCGGCCCCGTACTCAACGGCACGGCCGGCCCGCACGACGAGATCTATTTGCAGCTGTTTGCCGAGAGCGCCAAGGAGATTCACATCTTCCTGCTGAATAAAAATGTCGTGCTCGACATGTCGGAAAGCCCGCATTTCAAGGGAGCGCGTTATGATGCGGTCGAGACGGCCAGTTTCTTATGGAAAAACGAAGGCGTGCACGCGGCCCTGTATGAGCTCGACGATATGCGCGGCGCGCTGAAAGCCAAGGCGGACGGCAAGGTGCTGCGCACGGATATCGCAGGCTTGCGCAGCCTGCTGGCCATCAGCCTGGCCGATGGCGCGCCCACTAACACGAAGATAGATAAATAATAGCTATGACAAAGAAGAATTGGATTGCTTGCACCATCGTTGCGCTGATGTTTGGCGGCATGGGCGCATACGTAGGTTTGCATAAGGACAAGGAAAAAGCGGGTCCGCTGACGACCACCATCGCGCCGGGCGCGACGGGCCCCGTGAATGAACTGTATGCGCTGTCGCTGCCGGACGCGGCCGGCGCCACGCAAGCCTTGTCACAATGGAAAGGCAAGAACCTGCTGGTCAATTTCTGGGCCCCATGGTGCCCGCCCTGCGTGGAAGAAATGCCGGAGTTATCCGAAGTGCAAGGCCACTATGCGGGGAAAAACCTGCAGGTCATCGGTATCGGCATCGATTCGGCCAGCAATATTGCCACCTTTGCCAGCAAGGTCAAGATCGCCTATCCCGTCTACGTGTCCGGCATGAGCGGCACCGACCTGTCGCGCCATTTTGGCAATGCGACGGGCGGCTTGCCCTTTACGGTGCTGATCGGCGCCGATGGCGAAGTCAAAAAGACCTATCTGGGACGCTTGAAATTTGATCAGTTGCGCGCCGATCTGGATAAATTGTAAATTCGGAGCGTGCTTTTTTCTCTTGCCAATGCGTATCTTTGGCGGCAAAATGCGGAACTTTCGCTAAAACGGTCTTCCATACATGGCAAAAAACCTCCTTCTGCTCAACGGTCCCAACCTGAATTTGCTGGGAACGCGCGAGCCTGAGGTCTACGGCGCCAGCACCTTGGCCGATATCGAGCAGGCAGCAATGGCGCAAGCCATGGCGGCCGGTGCCGACCTGGTCTGCTTCCAAAGCAACCATGAAGGCGCGCTGATCGACCGCATCCATGCCGCGCGAGCGGAAGGGATCGATGCCATCGTCATCAATCCGGGCGGTTTGACCCATACCAGCGTCGCCTTGCGCGATGCGCTGGCCGGGGTTGCCATTCCGTTCGTGGAAGTCCATATCTCGAATATTTATCAACGCGAAACGTTTCGACATCACTCATTTCTCAGCGCGATCGCGCAGGGGACGATCTGCGGCCTGGGTATCGATGGATATCGGTTTGCCATCGACTTTGCGCTTAAAAAACGTTAATCTACGCGATCTGCACGCATTTAGCGCGGCGATAGGTTCTGGACATCACCGCATCACTCATAAAACAAACTACATTCCTAGGGGTTTTACATGGATCTACGAAAACTCAAGACCTTGATCGACCTGGTCGCCGAATCGGATATCGCAGAGCTGGAAGTTACCGAAGGCGAAAGCAAGGTTCGCATCGTCAAATCGTCGGCCATGCCGCAAAACCAGATGGTCATGATGCAGCCGCAAGGCATGCAAGCCCACTACCAGCCAGCCGCGCCAGCCGCTGCGCCAGCACCGGCCGCCGCCGCTGTCGTCGTTGCCGCCGAGCCAACGGGCTATGTGGTCAAGTCGCCGATGGTCGGCACCTTCTACCGTTCCTCCGCTCCTGGCAGCGCCGCGTACGTCGAAGTGGGTTCCACCGTCAAGGAAGGTGATACCCTGTGCATCATCGAAGCGATGAAGCTGCTCAATGAAATCGACTCGGACAAAGCCGGTGTCGTGACCCAGATCCTGGTCGAAAACGGCCAGCCGGTCGAATTCGGTCAACCCCTGTTTGTGATCGGCTAAAACCCAGTCAACACGGCCGGCAACGGCCGTTTGCAGTTCTAGCCCCTCCCACACTTGTTGTTTCGCCGGCTCGCCGGCTCTCACAGACATACGCGAACCTACCATGTTTGAAAAAATCCTGATTGCCAACCGTGGTGAAATTGCCCTCCGTATTCAGCGCGCCTGCCGCGAAATGGGCATCAAAACGGTTGTAGTCCACTCCGAAGCCGACAAGGACGCGAAATACGTCAAGCTGGCCGACGAATCCGTTTGTATCGGGCCGGCCCAGTCCGCCCTGAGCTACCTGAACATGCCCGCCATCATCAGCGCCGCTGAAGTGACGGATGCACAAGCGATTCACCCAGGCTATGGCTTCCTGTCGGAAAACGCCGACTTTGCCGAACGCGTCGAGAAATCGGGCTTCGTCTTCATCGGCCCCCGCTCCGAATCGATCCGTTTGATGGGCGACAAAGTGTCGGCCAAGCAAACCATGATCAAGGCTGGCGTACCGTGCGTACCCGGCTCGGAAGGCGCGTTGCCGGACGATCCGAAAGCGATCGTGCAAATTGCCCGCAAGATCGGCTACCCGGTCATCATCAAGGCCGCCGGTGGCGGTGGCGGACGCGGCATGCGCGTGGTACACACGGAAGCGGCCCTGATCAACGCCGTGGCGATGACCAAGACGGAAGCCGGCACGGCTTTCGGCAACCCTGAAGTGTATATGGAGAAGTACCTGGAAAATCCGCGCCACGTGGAAATCCAGATCCTCGCCGACGAACACAAAAACGCCGTCTGGCTGGGCGAGCGCGACTGCTCCATGCAGCGCCGCCACCAGAAAGTGATCGAAGAAGCGCCGGCGCCGGGCATCCCGCGCAAGCTGATCGAAAAAATCGGCGACCGTTGCGCCGAAGCCTGCCGCAAGATCGGCTACCGCGGCGCCGGCACGTTTGAGTTCCTGTACGAAAACGGCGAGTTCTATTTCATTGAAATGAATACCCGCGTGCAAGTCGAACATCCGGTCACCGAAATGATCACCGGCATCGACATCGTGCAAGAACAGATCCGCATCGCCGCCGGCGAAAAACTGCGTTTCCGCCAGCGCGACGTCATGCTGTCGGGCCACGCCATCGAGTGCCGCATCAATGCGGAAGATCCGTTCAAGTTCACGCCATCGCCAGGCAAGATCGTCTCGTGGCATGCACCGGGCGGTCCCGGCATCCGCGTCGATTCGCACGCCTACGCCGGCTATTACGTGCCGCCGCACTACGACTCGATGATCGGCAAAGTGATCGCTTACGGCGCTACGCGCGAGCAAGCGATTCGCCGCATGCAGATCGCCCTGTCCGAAATGGTGGTCGAAGGCATCAATACGAACATCGCCCTGCATCGCGAGCTGATGATCGACGCCCGCTTCATCGAAGGCGGCACCAACATTCACTATCTGGAACAGAAGCTGGCCGACATGCCGGACCTGGGCAAGAACCTGCATGGCGGCAGCCCCAGCATCGCCAAGAAATCCGAAATCAAGGCGGACGCATGAGCTGGACTGAAATCGTCATCGAAATCGCCCGCGACAACGCCGAAGCCATGTCCGACGCGTTGATGGAAGCGGGCGCGTTGTCGGTGTCGGTGGAAGACGCCGACGAAGGCACGGATGCCGAACAGCCTTTGTTTGGCGAACCCGGCATGGAACCGAAGGAAGCGGCGTGGGAACGCAGCCGCGTGGTGGCGCTGACGGACGTCGACGCCGACCAGGCCGCCATCGTGGCCACTGCCGCCCAGGCGGTCGGCATGGCGGACGTGCCCGCCTTTACCGTGCGCCCCGTGGAAGAGCAGGACTGGGTGCGCTTGACCCAGTCGCAGTTCGCGCCGATTCACATCGGCAAGAACATCTGGGTCGTGCCCAGCTGGCACGAGGCACCGGATCCTGACGGCCTGATCCTGGAACTGGATCCGGGCCTGGCCTTCGGCACGGGCAGCCATCCGACCACGCGTCTGTGCATGGAATGGCTGGAAGCGCACCCCGCGCCCGGCAAGACCGTGCTCGACTATGGTTGCGGCTCCGGCATCCTGGCCATGGTGGCCAAGAAACTGGGCGCGCAAACGGTGGTCGGTGTCGATATCGACCCGCAGGCGATCGAATCGGCGCGCGACAATGCCGAACGCAACCAGTGCGAGATCGAATATTTCTTACCAGACACGTTTGCCACCTCGGCACACGCCACGGCCAAGTTTGACATCGTTGTCGCGAATATCCTGTCGAGCCCATTGAAGCTGATGGCGCCGATGCTGTCGGGCCGCGTCGCCGACGGCGGCGCCCTGATCCTGTCCGGCGTGCTGGCACGCCAGGCGGAAGAAGTAGCCGCTGCCTACGCTCCGTTCATCGAGCTGGGCGTGTGGGCCGAGCAAGACGGCTGGGTGGCGCTGCATGGCCGCCTGGGTGCAACACAAGCCCCTGCGCCCCGCGCGGAAGGTGCATAAGCACAGCAATGGCCCTCGCCACCAAATGCCCCCATTGCAACACGATATTTCGGGTCGCTGCTGACCAGTTGAAGTTACGTGGGGGCATCGTGCGCTGTGGCACGTGCAGGGAAGTCTTTGACGGCAATGCCGCGCTGGTCGATCCGGCCGCGGCATCGCCGTTTTTAACATCACATCCCGCCACTGCCGCTCCGCCGCTGTCCGGCGCTGACCCGCTGGCAGACAGCCTGCCGTCCGCCACGGACGACGAACCCATCTATTCCCTCGATTTCGACACCTCGTTCGACCCGTTCGGCATCCTGCCGGAAACGGCACAGCTCAAGGATGACGAAGACGATACCGAGCATATCGAGCTGGACCTCGACGTCGACCTGCCGGCCGACGTGCCTGCCGCCGCGCCTGCCGACATCGCTGTAGCAGCACCGGCAGAGCTGCCCGAACCGCCCTTGCCCCGGCCGATGGCGCCGTTCAAGCGCCGCCAGGTCGATGAGGCGCCCGCCTTTGCCACGTATTTGCGCGACAGCCGCCGCGAACCGAACCTCGACGGCAGTGCGCCCGCCAGTGGGCCGGACGTGGAAAAAATCAGCCTCGACAAGCCCATGCCGGCCGCCGTGCCGCCCCAGGCAGCAACGCTGCCGCCCGCCGCTCCCGCCGGCACGCGCCAGGAGCCCACGCTGGCCGCACAGCCGTTCACGCCGCCGCCCGACGAAGTGCCGGCGCCAGAGCACGCCGGCACCGCCGAGGCAGAAGAAGAAGAAACCGAGGCTGCGCCAGCGCCGCCGGACGACGAGCCGGCCTTTGTCATCCAGGGCCGGCGCCGCGAACAAAGCGGCAAGGCCTTGCGCGTGGCCATGGCCCTCGGCTCGCTGGCGCTGCTGCTCATATTGGTGCTGCAAGTGATGACCACATTCCGCAATCCGCTGGCGGCACAATTTCCGCAGTGGAAGCCAACCCTGGCCGCGCTCTGCTCGCTGAGCGGCTGCCAGGTGGACTTGCCGGCGCAGATCGAGGCGCTGGCCATCGAACAGGGCGAGCTGCAGACCCTGAAGGAACAGACCTTTTCCTATGTTTCCCTGCTGCGCAACCACAGCCGCAGCGTGCAGGCGTGGCCCAGCATCGAACTGACCCTCAATGACGCCAACGACAAGCCCGTGTTGCGCCGCGTCATCGCGCCGCGCGACTACCTGCCGGCGAATATCGACGTGGCCAAGGGCCTGGCGCCGCGCTCGGAACAAACCATCAAAGTGTATTTCGCATTAGACCAGCTCACGGCGTCTGGCTACCATATCGCCATCTTTTACCCTTAACAGCACACTATCATGACTAAAACATCGTTGATCTGCGGCTCGCTTGCCACCGACACCATCATGCAATTCCCCGGCCGCTTCGGCGAATCGCTGCTGGCCGACCAGCTGCACAAGGTAAACGTGTCCTTCCTCGTGCCCACCATGCGCACCGAGTTTGGCGGCTGCTCGGGCAATATCGCCTACAGCCTGAAAATGCTGGGCGGCGAGCCGCGCATCGTCGGCGTCATGGGCCAGGACAGCGCCGCCTACCTGGAACGCCTGCAAAAGCTGGGCATTTCCACCGCCAACATCCTGATCAAGGCTGACAGCTACAACGCGCAGTGCTTCGTCACGGCCGATGCCGACAATAACCAGATCAACGCCTTCCATCCGGGCGCCATGTCGTTCGCGCATGAAAACCCGATCGCCAATGCGGGCCCGGCCAAGGTCGCCATCATTTCGCCGGACGGCGACCTTGGCATGCTCAAGCACGCCGCCGACCTGGCCGAGCTGGGCATCCCTTTCATGTTTGATCCAGGTCAACAGTTGCCGCGTTTTAACGGCGAGCAGTTGATCGACTTCATCAACAAAGCCACGTACGTGTCGGCCAACGACTATGAAATGGAAATGTTGATGGAACGCACAGGTTTGACCCTGCCGGAGATCGCCAGCCGCCTGGAAGCGCTGATCGTCACGCGCGGCGAAAAGGGTTCGGAAATCTATACGGACGGCAAGCGCATCGACATCCCTGTCGTTGCCGCCAAGGAAGTGCTGGATCCCACAGGCTGCGGCGATGCCTACCGCGCCGGCTTGCTGTTCGGCATCACCAACGACCTGGGCTGGGAAACCAGCGGCCGCCTGGCCAGCCTTCTGGGCGCCATCAAGATCGCCACCCAGGGCGCGCAAAACCACGTGTTTACGCCAGCCAGCATCGCCGACCAGTTCGAGGCGGCGTTCGGCTACCGCTATTAATCTGTAGGTCGGATTAGCGCGGTAAAACCGCGCGTAATCCGACAACATCGTTAGCATGACAAGTGGTGATGTCGGGTTACGCTACGCTAACCCGGCCTACGCCACCACCTCACCGTCATCGCACCACAAAAATCATCCCCACCAGCACTTGCGCGATCTGCAGCAGGATCAGGGCCACCAGCAGCGACAGGTCCAGGCTGCCGACCAGTGGCACCACCTTGCGGATCGGACGCAGCAGCGGCTCGTTCAGGGCCCGTACGAAGGGCGCCAGCGGCGCATGCGGGTTGACCCAGCTGAAGATGGCTTCGATGATCAGCAAGGCCATGAAACCGTAGAGTATCCATTGCAGGAAGCGTTGCAGCGATTTGAGCAGCACCGCTTCGACCGGGTAACCTGAAATAAACAGGACCGTACTGGCCAGCAACACAATCAGGAAGGCGCCGATCAGGCTGGCCCAGTCATATCCGCCCACGCCCGGCACCACGCGACGCAGGGGACGCACCAGCCAGTCGGACAATTGAAAGGTGAATTGCGCCACGGACGACGGCGGCCGCACGCGTACCGCCTGCATCCAGAAGCGCAGCAGCAAGACCCCGCCCAGCAGAGTGGCAATGGTATCAACGATCAATGTAAGGATAACGATCAGCACGACAAATTCTCCAAAAAAAAACCGCTGTGTGATTGAGTCACACAGCGGCGTGTTGCCTCATCCAGGCATCCGTATCGTGGAAATTACGATGGGCGGGTGCTGGTTGGGAATGGCCAGGCTGCAGCCGGTGCCAACACGGTTTTTGCTACAGGTGCGATAGGTGCCGATGGCTTGGCGGCAGGAGCTGCCTTCTTCGGCGCGGCCTTTTTAGGCGCGGCCTTCTTGGCGGCTGGCTTGGCGGCCACGGCGGCTGGTGCCGCTGGAGCTGCCGCTGCCGGCGCTGCTGCGGCCGGTGCTGCTGCCACGACTGGCGCTGCAGCTGGCTTGGCAGCAGGTTTCGCTGCGGCTTTCGCTGCCGGCTTGGCGGCTGGCTTGGCTGCAGCTTTTGCTGCCGGCTTCGCTGCTACCTTGGCCGCTGGCTTGGCTGCCGGTTTTGCGGCTACCTTGGCTGCCGGCTTGGCCGCTGGCTTCGCGGCAACTTTGGCGGCTGGCTTGGCTGCAGCTTTTGCTGCTGGCTTCGCTGCTACCTTGGCCGCTGGCTTGGCTGCAGCTTTTGCTGCTGGCTTCGCTGCGGTTTTTGCTGCTGGCTTCGCTGCTACCTTGGCCGCTGGCTTCGCTGCAGCTTTTGCTGCTGGCTTGGCTGCTGCTTTGGCGGCCGGCTTGGCTGCTGCCTTGGCGACGACTTTTTTCGCTGCTGGCTTGGCTACCGCTTTGGCGGCCGGCTTCGCTGCTGCCTTGGCCGCAGGTTTCGCTGCGGCTTTTTTCACCGCTGGCTTCGCCGCAGCTTTTGCTGCTGGCTTGGCTGCAGCTTTCGCTGCTGGCTTCGCTGCTACCTTGGCCGCTGGCTTGGCTGCCGCTTTTGCTGCTGGCTTTGCTGCTGCCTTGGCGACGACTTTTTTCGCCGCTGGCTTGGCTGCTGCCTTGGCGACAGGTTTGGCTGCTGCCTTGGCCGCAGGTTTCGCTGCGGCTTTTTTCACCGCTGGCTTGGCTGCTGCCTTGGCGGCAGGTTTCGCTGCGGCTTTGGCTGCTGGCTTGGCTGCCGGTTTGGCGGCGGCTTTTTTCGCTACTGGCTTGGCTGCTGCCTTCGCGGCAGGTTTCGCTGCGGCTTTCGCTGCCGGCTTGGCGGCCGGTTTTGCTGCGGCCTTGGCCGCTGGTTTCGCGGCGGCTTTCGCTACTGGCTTTGCTGCCGGCTTGGCAGCCACTTTTGCCGCAGGCTTGACTGCGGCTTTGGCGACTGGTTTGGCGGCTGGTTTCGCTGCGGCTTTGGCAGCTGGTTTAGCGGCAACCGTCTTCGCTGCGGCTGCCGGCTTCTTCGCGGCAGGAGCAGCCTTGGCGGCTGGTTTCTTTACTTCTGATTTCTTAGCGGCTGTTGCCATTTGTCTCTCCTTCATCTGAGATGAGAAATTTAAGCTACAAGATTTAAACCCGTCCGACCCACCACAGGGATAGGCCAGGCGAATTATTCATCGGCACAAACGGTCGTTTGCGCTAATGAATTCGGCACCAGCTGAACTGCTGCAACTCCTCACGTTTGCAGCACTTCAGCCATCGTCGGTGCCACCCTGCTTTATCTCGCAGCTGGTGGCAAAGTCTGAATTCGGTCATTCGTTTTCGATGCCGTGCGTTTTTTCGCTCCTCGCATCGCGCTCGCTACAACACCCATGCGTCAAATAAAAAACCGCCATGCCTGAAAAAATTCGGGCACGGCGGCAGACGAAAACGGTGTGGTTTTGTGCATATCCGTGTAAATCTGTATCCCTGTTTTGCGAGGTTTTTTCGTTACCGCGCTGGTTAAAAAACCCCGCATTCTAACGCTCGCATTTGCAATCTCATAAAGTACACGAAAACCTTGTCAATGCGCAACCGGCACGACACGTTTTCGCCCGCTTTTTTGCACGATACGCGTGCTATCGCACAATCGCGCGCCAAATGCCGCCGCCAGCGTATGCGGAAACGATATTTTCAGCCTGCGATGCGGCCGCGCATGGGCTGCGAAAAAACCGGCGCCAGTCTCTTCGCGGCGCCCGCTCCGCATGCATTTTCATGTCGTGCCGATGGCGCTTTCTTGTGTCCTCTGGCGGCGGCATTTTGCAGCGCCGCGCACGAAAAAAAAGCGCCGTCACGAGGACGGCGCTTCTGGCTTTGAAGAGCGAAAGCTTATTCCCAGTTCAGCGCACCGCCGGTCTGGTACTCGGTCACGCGCGTCTCGAAGAAGTTGCGTTCCTTCTTCATGTCGATCATCTCGCTCATCCATGGGAATGGATTTTCCTCTTGCGCGAACAGCGGCTCGATGCCGATCTGCTGCGCGCGGCGGTTGGCGATGAAGCGCAGGTAGCCCTTGAACATCGGCGCGTTCAGACCCAGCACGCCGCGTGGCATGGTGTCTTCCGCGTACGCATATTCCAGTTCCACGGCCTTCATGAACAGGTCCTTGATCTCTTCGCGGAAGGCGGCCGTCCACAGCTGCGGGTTTTCCATCTTGATCGTGTTGATCAAGTCGATGCCGAAGTTGCAGTGCATCGATTCGTCGCGCAGGATGTACTGGTACTGCTCGGCCGCGCCCATCATCTTGTTCTGGCGGCCCAGCGCCAGGATCTGCGTGAAGCCGACGTAGAAGAACAGGCCTTCCATCAGGCAGGCGAAGACGATCAGGGACTTCAGCAGCTTCTGGTCGTTTTCCACCGTGCCGGTGACAAACGCAGGGTCGGTCAGGGTGTTGATGAACGGGATCAGGAATTCATCCTTGTCGCGGATCGACTTGACTTCGTTGTAGGCGTTGAAGATCTCGCCTTCGTCCAGGCCCAGCGATTCGACGATGTACTGGTAGGCGTGCGTGTGGATCGCTTCCTCGAACGCCTGGCGCAGCAGGTACTGGCGGCATTCCGGCGCCGTGATGTGGCGGTAGGTGCCCAGCACGATGTTGTTGGCGGCCAGCGAGTCGGCGGTCACGAAGAAGCCCAGGTTGCGCTTGACCAGGCGGCGCTCGTCGTCCGTCAGGCCGTTCGGGTTCTTCCACAGCTCGATATCGCGCTGCATGTTCACTTCCTGCGGCATCCAGTGGTTGGCGCAACCGGCCAGGTATTTGTCCCACGCCCACTTGTACTTGAACGGCACCAGCTGGTTGACGTCCGTCTTGCCGTTGATGATACGCTTGTCATCGGCATTCACGCGGCGCGCCACTTGCTCGGCGTTCGCTTCGGACGGCTCGGCGCCCGCTGGCAGGTTCAATTCGGTATTTCCCAGTGGCGCTTGCTGCGCCGGACGCGGCGCAGCTGCCGACGTGGTTTCATCATCCCAAGACAACGACATAATCTTCTTCCTTTCCATGCCGGTTCACCGGCGTCTGCAACAGGCCCGTTGTACCGGGCAATACAGACATTAACAACATTGAATCAACCCGGCCGTGCCGGGCTGACAACTAAAATTTATACTAAAAACCGTCGCACGCAAGCCCGATACCGGGCAAGTGGCGCAGCCGCACTTCAGAAAGCGGGCTGCGCGCCGGGTTTTACTGGCAGGCTTCGCATTCTTCAAAGCCATCGTCGCCTGGACGCAGGTAGCAGGCTTCGCCATCGGCGTCGTCCGCTGCCGCTGCCACTACTGGCGCCACGGCCACCGCTGCTGCAGCCACCACGGCTGCCTGGGCGCTCTGTGCGCTGGCCGACATGCCGCCGTCGACTGCCACGGCGTTCAGGGCGCCCGTCTTGGAGGTCGATTTCTCCATGTGGGTGGCGGCGATGGTGCGCAGGTAGTAAGTGGTTTTCAGGCCACGCAGCCATGCCAGCTTGTAGGTTTCGTCCAGCTTCTTGCCGGAAGCACCCGCCATGTAGATGTTCAGCGACTGCGCCTGGTCGATCCACTTCTGGCGACGCGAAGCCGCTTCCACCAGCCAGCTTGGCGATACTTCAAAGGCCGTCGCATAGATGTCGCGCAGGTCTTGCGGGATGCGGTCGATCTTCACCAGCGAGCCGTCGAAGTACTTCAGGTCCGAGATCATGACTTCATCCCACAGGTCGCGCGCCTTCAGGTCGCGCACCAGGTAGCCGTTGATCTCGGTGAATTCGCCCGACAGGTTCGATTTCACGTACAGGTTCTGGAACGTCGGCTCGATACAGGCCGATACGCCGATGATGTTCGAGATCGTCGCCGTCGGGGCGATCGCCACGCAATTCGAGTTGCGCATGCCGAACTTGGCGATGCGCTCGCGCACCGGGGTCCAGTCCATGGCCGACGAGGAATCGACTTCCAGGTAGCCGCCGCGCTCTTCGGCCAGCAGTTTGACCGAATCTTGCGGCAGGATGCCGCGGTCCCACAGCGAACCGGCGTACGATTCATAGCGGCCGCGCTCTTCTGCCAGTTCCGTCGACGCCAGGTAGGCGTAGTAGCAGACGGCTTCCATCGAGGTGTCGGCAAACGACACGGCGGCATCCGAGGCGAACGGCACGCGCATCATGTGCAGGCAGTCCTGGAAGCCCATCACGCCCATGCCAACCGGACGGTGGCGCATGTTCGAATTGCGCGCCTTGTCGACGGCGTAGTAGTTGATGTCGATGACGTTGTCGAGCATGCGCATGGCGGTGCGGATGGTCTTGGCCAGCTTGACGTGATCGAGCTTGCCTTCTTTCATGTGCGCCGGCATGTTCACGGAACCGAGGTTGCAGACGGCGATTTCGTCAGGACCCGTGTTCAGCGTGATTTCCGTGCACAGGTTCGAGCTGTGGACGACGCCGACGTGCGACTGCGGGCTGCGGATGTTGCACGGATCCTTGAAGGTGATCCATGGGTGGCCCGTTTCAAACAGCATCGACAGCATCTTGCGCCACAGGTCCAGCGCGGCGATCTTCTTGAACGAACGCATTTCGCCGGCGGCGGCCTTGGCTTCGTAGCCCAGGTACGCCTTTTCAAAGGCCTTGCCGACCAGGTCGTGCAAGTCCGGCGTTTCGGATGGCGAGAACAGGGTCCACTCGCCTTTTTCCATGACGCGCTTCATGAACATGTCGGGAATCCAGTTCGCCGTGTTCATGTCGTGCGTGCGGCGGCGGTCGTCGCCCGTGTTCTTGCGCAGGTCGAGGAATTCCTCGATGTCCATGTGCCAGGTTTCCAGGTAGGCGCAGACGGCGCCCTTGCGCTTGCCGCCCTGGTTGACTGCCACGGCCGTGTCGTTGACCACTTTCAGGAACGGCACCACGCCTTGCGACTTGCCGTTGGTGCCCTTGATGTGGGCGCCCAGGGCGCGCACTGGCGTCCAGTCGTTGCCCAGGCCGCCGGCGTACTTGGCCAGCAGCGCGTTGTCCTTGATGGCGTCGTAGATGCCTTCGAGGTCATCCGACACGGTGCTCAGGTAGCACGACGACAGCTGCGAGCGCAGGGTGCCCGAGTTGAACAGGGTCGGGGTCGAGCTCATGAAGTCGAACGAGGACAGCAGCTTGTAGAACTCGATGGCGCGCGCTTCGCGGTCCGCTTCGTTCAGCGACAGGCCCATGGCCACGCGCATGTAGAAGGCCTGCGGCATTTCGATGCGCACGTCATGGATGTGCAGGAAGTAGCGGTCATACAGGGTTTGCAGGCCGATGTAACCGAATTGCAAGTCGCGGTCGGCGACGATGGCTTTCGCCAGGCGTTCCAGGTCGAAGCTGGCCAGTACCGGATTCAGCAGGTCGTTGGCGATGCCCTTGGCAATATATGCGGGGAAATACGTCAGGTATTCGGCGGCAGCGGCCGCTTGCGGCACTTCCTTGCCGAACACTTCCTTGCGCACCGTGTGCAGCAGGATGCGGGCCGTGACCTGGCTGTAGGCCGGATCTTTTTCCATCAGCGCGCGCGCCGCCAGGATGGCCGACTTGTGCAGCTCTTCGACGGGCACGCCGTCGTACAGGTTTTTCACGGTCTCGGCCAGGATGGCGTCGGCATCGACGTGCTTTTCCAGACCGGCGCAGGCGGCGTTGATCAGGTCGCGCACTTCCTGCATGTCCAGCAGGCGGCGCACGCCGTTGTCGGTGACGTTCAGCTGGGGCGCCGTGACTTGCGCGGAAGCGCCTTGCGCTTCCTTCTGCAGGCGGCGCTCTTCCATGTGCTTGGCGCGGTACAGCACGTAGGCACGCGCCACATCATGCTCGCCCGAACGCATCAGCGACAATTCCACCTGGTCTTGCACGTCTTCGATATGGAAGGTGCCGCCGCCCGGATGGCGGCGCACCAGCGCGGCCACGACACCGTCAGTCAATTGTTCCACCAGTTCGCGGATGCGTGCCGACGCCGCGCCCTGGCCGCCGTTAACGGCCAAAAACGCCTTGGTCATGGCGATGGCGATCTTCGAAGGCTCAAATGCCACCACCGCACCGTTGCGGCGGATGATGCGATAGTCGCCCAAGGCTGCGCCGGTACTTGCCACGCTGTGGGCCGCGCTGGGCGCTGGCGATGCTGGCGTTGGATTGATGGAAATATCTTGAGGTGATTGCATTGAAGCTCCCGTTGTCAGCTAAAGTCAGCCTGCAGTTTTGCTGCCGCGTGTGTTGTTGAATAGAACGCCCGATGCTCAGGGTTTCTTCAGGTAATATTGTTGCTAAATAATAAATTCATAATGCGCAAACAGGGTCAGAATCCATATTGCCAAACCGTACTGCCGGGCTGGCGCGAAACACGATCAAGGGTGATAAACCGCCAGTTCCCGTTGCCATACCGGCAAGCAGGGTAGCTTTGACAATAATTCTGAAAACGTCTGAGATGGCACTACATATAGTCTTTAAATCCAAGTTCTGCACTAATTGTAGTGCCCATCGAAATGGGATGCAATAGTTTTCCGGCATCCGCCAGCGTAATTTTTTGTACTTTCTTATACGATTTCGGTTGACTTTTCAGGGCAGCGGCGGGAAGCCCAATGCCCGCGAAGTAAGCGCTAACGCAGCTTGCCGCGCCAGGGTTTCCAGCCAGCATACTTGATAAAAATGCCAGTCAAAAAATGGCCCCGGATCCGTCTTCCTGCCCGGCGCAATATGTTCATGTCCACGCACCTGGCTCAGCCCGTAGCGCGCCACCAGCGCCGCCGTCAATGCCGCCAGGACATGGTATTGCCGCGGCTGAAAGGGCACGCAGTCCGAGCCTTCCATTTCGATACCGATCGAATATCCATTGCACTGCGGGCGTCCCTCGAACGAGGACGTGCCGGCATGCCAGGCGCGCTGGTCAGCCGAAACATATTGCAACAGCGCACCATCGCGCCGCACAAAAAAGTGCGCCGACACCTGCAAGCCACGCAGGTCGGCGAAAGAAGGATCGGCATTATAATCTACCCGGCCGGTAAACAAGTCCGACACATGCGGCCCGCCAAAGTGGCCACCGGGCAAACTGATGTTATGGATCACCAGCAAGTCGATTTGCGCGCCATCGGGCCGCGCATCCCAGTACGGCGATTCGTAGCGCACGGCGCCATCGCACCAGCCGTCTTCATCTATCTTCCATGCCGTCATCAAGCCGGGGCTCCTGTATCGTCAATTTTTGCATTCTGTAACGCAACTGGCGCACGCTGAGCCCCAGTTGCCGCGCCGCCCGCCCGCGGTGATAGCGTTCCCGCTCCAGCGCCAGCACGATCATGTCGCGCTCGGCCCGGCACAGATACGCCGCCAATGGCAGGACGGCCACCTCGCCGCGCGGCGCCATGCCGGGCAGCGACAGTTGCCGCTCCAGTCCGGGCGCCGCCACTTCCAACGGTGCGGCGCCAGCCGCGGCGCGCATCGGCGCGGGGACCGGAAGCGGGACGGCTGGCGGCAAGCCCAGGCCGTCGAGCGCGATCACGCCGCCGTCGGCGAAAGCCAGCGCCCGTTCCAGCAGGTTTTCCAGCTCGCGCACATTGCCTGGAAACGCATAATTGCCCAGTGCCGCCAGCACCGGCGGCGCCAGCCGCACGGCCTGCCTTGGCGCCAGGCGCGCCAGTATCGCCTCACATAATACCTGCAGATCGCCGAGCCGTTCCCGCAACGGCGGCACGGCCAGCTCGATCACATTGAGCCGGTAATACAGATCGCGGCGAAAGGTGCCGGCCGCCACGCCGCGCGCCAGGCCATGCTGGCTGGCGCACAGGATGCGCACATCGACGGCTTCGTCGGTGCTGCCGCCCAGCTTGCGCACGCGGCGCTCCTGCAGGGCGCGCAACAGCTTTACCTGCATGGCCAGCGGCAGGTCGTCGACTTCATCGAGCAGCAGGCTGCCGCCGTGCGCGGCCTGGAACAGGCCCTGCCGTTCATGCAGCGCGCCCGTATAGGCGCCCTGGCGGCAGCCAAAGAATTCCGCCTCCATCAGCGCTTCGGGAATCGCCCCGCAATTGACGGCGATAAACGGAAAAGGGGCGCGCGCGCCCTGCGCATGGATGGCGCGCGCCGCCAACTCCTTGCCGCTGCCCGACTCGCCGCGGATGGCCACCGGCGCGCCGCAGCAGGCGATGCGGCCGATCTGCGCGCGCAGCGCCTGCATGGCGGCCGAGTTGCCACTCAATTGCGGTGCCGGCGGCATGCCGATGGCGGCCACGGTACGCGGGCTGAGGCGGGACATGGACTGGCCTTTCTGCGATGGCGCTACGGGTCGCTTCCTGCAGATGCTACGCCAGACTGGCGGTGGGGGACGTTACGATACGGATGAGCAATGCGGAAGGCGGCGGCCTACCTGCCCGCCGGCCGACACTACAGGGTGGCGTGCGCGTGACTGCAGTAATCGTGGCCCTTGGCCTGCACGTTTTCGGAAGCCGGGTAGTACACGCCGCAATGGGCGCAGCACAGCATCAGCTCGGCATCGGGCAATTCCTGCGGCCGGCCGGGCGGTGCAAACGGATGCGGCGGCTGTTGCTGCTGCGCGCGGGCGCGCTGCTGCATGCCGCGGATCTTGCTGCGGATAGCGAACAGCACCAGGAACACCAGCGCCAGCCAGAATAAAACACGTGTCATGCGAATCCTCGGTGTAAAACCACTTCAAGTACAAAACGGCTGCCGACATAGGCCAGTAGCAAGGTAGCGAAACCGGCCAGTGTAAAGCTCAAGGCCGTCTTGCCGCGCCAGCCGCGGAAGCGGCGACCGGCCAGCAAGGCGGCGAATAACAGCCACGACAGCATGGTAAACACCGACTTGTGATCCCAGTTCAATGCCTTGCCAAACAATTGTTCGGAAAACACAATGCCCGACAGCACGGTCAGGCTGAGCAGGATGAAGCCCAGGCCGATCATGCGAAACAGCAACTTTTCCATCGTCAGCAGGGCCGGCAGCTGGTCCAGCGCGCTGCCGATGAAACCGCGGCTTTCGCTGCGCGTATGCAGGCGCGATTCCTGCAACGCCATCAGCACGGCGTGGAAGGCGGCGATCGTCAGGGTGCTGTAGGCAAGCACGGCCACGGCGATATGCCAGCCGAAGACGGCCGACTTGCCTTCCATGCTGACCTGGCTGCCGGGAAAGGCCCATGCCAGGCCGATGGCGATGACGGCGCTGGGCATGACCATCCGGCGCAGCCCATCGAGGCTGAAATTGCGGTTTTCTATCCAGTAGGCGCCCACCGATACCCACAGCGCGGCCGACAGCATGGCGGAAAAACCGAAGCGCAAGGTGCCTGGCGCCATCAGGTCGAACCACAGGGTGGCGCCGTGCGCCAGCCAGGCCACGCCCGTCAGGCCGGCAATCAGCCGGGCCCGGGAGGAGGGAAGCACCGCGCACACCACATACCCCAGGGCGGCGATGAGAAAGAAATAAGTCTGCATAGTTTAAGTTTACACCATAGCCGGCAAGCGCGATTCAAGCGACAGTATGGGCTATGGGCACTACGCCGCCAGCCGACACCGCAAGCCTGCCATGATATCGCGCCTGAGGCGTGACGGGGTGGCGCACCCTCAAGAATTCAACAATCTTTCGCGCCGCCGCCCGCCGCCTGCCTCGCCGCTTGCCTCGCCGCTTGCCTCGCCGCTTGCCTATATATATTAGTGTGCCGCAAAAAAATGATGGCCCGCTCAAGCGGGCCATCGGGCACTGCCGGTATCCGGTTTACTTGACGTTCAAGCTCTTTTTCGCCTGTTCCAGCAAATCCGTCTTGACCCAGTCCTTGGCCACGGGCGGCTTCGCCATGCGTCCCACGCCCGTCTTCACCATCACATCGGTGGTCACCTGGATATGCTCGGGCGTGATGTCGTAGGAATACGGCGAATTGCTGATCGCATCGTCGAAGTCATCCTTCGTGATCTGGCCACGGAACACCACTTCGCGCACGTATTTTTCCGCCGTCGCCTTGTTATCGATAAAGGTCTTCGTCGCTTCGACGAAGCAGCGCATGAATTTTTCCGCCACGGGACGGCGTTCCTTGTAAAACTTTTCCGTCATCACCATGGTGCGCACGGGCTCGCCGATCGGCGTGTCGTACGGTTTCAGGATTTCCGTGCCGAAACCTTTGTTGATCGCCTGCGACGATTGCGGTTCCGATTGCATCATGGCATCGATATTCTTGCCCATCAGCGCCTGGTTCAAGTCCGCGTAGGCAAGGAACACCAGCTGCACGTCCTTGCCCTTGGTTTCGGAATACGTCAGGCCCGCTTGCGCCAGTTCGGCCAGCAGCAGCACTTCCTGGATGCCGCCGCGCGTCACGCCCACGCGCTTGCCCTTCAATTCCTTGACGCTGGCGATCTTTTGCCCCGCCCCGCCCACCAGGCGCGCGCCGCCCTTGGCAAAGCCGGCCACCACATAGATGGGCGCGCCGCCCGCGCGGCCGGAAATGGCCGCTTCGGAGGCCGTCGCCCCCACGTCCAGCTCGCCCGCGATGATGGCCTGCATCACGTCGAGGCCCTTGGCGAAGATATGTTCTTCCACCTTGATGCCGCACTTGGGCGCGATTTCCTTGATGTACGACACGGCGCCGTAATGGGCAAATTTCAAGTTACCAAGACGCACGACTTCCTGCGCCTGGGCCTGGACCGCGCCCACGCTGAAAGCCAGCATGAGGGCGGCGGTGATACCGGCCTTCAAGGTTAATTTCTTACGCATCGGGTTCTCCTGTGGTGGTTGGTGTGTGCCCGCAAGGGCAAAACTACGCGAAACACGGCTTTTTTATTATGGGGAGATAGTACCGCGTGTTAGAGCCAGGGCAACATCTTTTTGCCGGCAGCCATGCTGCCGGCGTTGCCACAATAGCTACTGTCCGGCCAGCGCCACGACAGGATCGAGCCCGGACGCCTTGCGCGCCGGCATGAAGCCAAATACCAGCCCCGTCACCACGGCGCAGGCAAAGGCGCCGCCGATGGCGCTCAGCGAAAAGATCACCGGCACTTCCCACACCAGCAGCACGGCGGCAAAGCTCACGCCGACGACGATGCCGGCCACGCCGCCCACCACCGACACCAGCACGGCTTCCGTGAGGAACTGGCGCAGGATGTCGCGCCGGCGCGCGCCCGTCGCCATGCGGATGCCGATCTCGCGCGTGCGTTCGCGCACCGTCATCAGCATCACGTTCATGACGCCGATGCCGCCCACCACCAGCGAGACGGCGGCGATCAGGCTGAGCATCATGGTCATGTTGTCCTGCGTGCGCGCCTCGGCGGCGATCGAGGCGGCCGCGTTGCTGATGCCGTAGTCGCGGATGCGGTGGCGCTCGAACATGACGGCGTCGACGGCTTTTTCCGTCTCGGCGATGCGCTTCACGTCGTCGGCCGCCAGCACGATATACGTGGGCTCGCGCTGGCCGAAGACGCGGATGCCGGCCGTGGAAAACGGCAGCAGCAGCACGTCGTCCTCGTCCTTGTCGCCCGTCAGCGCGCCCTTCTCGCTCATCACGCCGATCACCTGGAACGGCACGTTGCCGATCAGGATATTCTGTCCGACGGGATTGGCGATGTCGGGCATCAGCTTGTGCGCCAGGCGCCAGCCCAGCACGGCGACGGTGGCCATCTCGCGCTCATCCTGCTGCGTGAAGAAGCCGCCATAGGCCAGCGGCCAGGTCTGGATCTGCGGCAGCGCCGCGCCCGTGCCGCGCACATACGTCTGCACGTCGAGGTTGCCATGGCGGATCACCTTGTTGCCGGTGACATTCGGCAGCACGTGGGAAATGCCGGGCACTTCCTCGAGCGCCTCGAGGTCGGCCAGCGTGATGCTGCGCCCGGGGATGCGCGAGCTTTCGCCGATCGACGACATATATAAGAGGTTCGAGCCGAAGGCGCCCAGCTGCGCCATCACTTGCTGGCGCGTGCCCAGGCCGATGGCCAGCATGACGATCACGGAAGCGACGCCGATGATGATGCCGAGCAGGGTCAGGCCCGTGCGGAAGCGGTTGATCCACATCACGCGCCAGGCGGCGCGCGCCGCGTCGAGCAGTTCCGTGCCCAGCGAGGCGCCCGTATCGTGCGCGGCGCGCGACATGTCCAGCGGCGGCAGGGCCGTCGCCGTGGCGGGAATGGCGATGGCGCCCGAATCTTCGACGATCTCGCCGTCGCTGATCTCGATCACGCGGCGCGCCTGGGCCGCCACCTTGCGGTCATGCGTGATCAGGATGATGGTGTGGCCGGCGTCGGCCAGTTCGCCCAGCAGGGCCATGACTTCGGCGCCGCTGGTGCTGTCCAGCGCCCCCGTCGGCTCATCGGCGAGGATGATGCGCCCGCCATTCATCAGCGCGCGCGCAATCGACACGCGCTGCTGCTGCCCGCCCGACAACTGGTTCGGCCGGTGGTCGAGCCGCTCGCCCAGCCCCAGGCGCTTGAGCAGCGCCTCGGAGCGGGCATGGCGGGCGGCCGCCGGCATGCCCGCGTACAGGGCCGGCACTTCCACGTTCTCGCGCGCCGATTCGGTGGCGATCAAATGGTAGCCCTGGAAGACGAAGCCGAACGCTTCGCGCCGCAGCCACGCCAGTTCATCGGGATTCAGGCTGGCCACGTCCTGGCCGGCAAAGCGGTAGCTGCCGTCGCTGGGCCGGTCGAGACAGCCCAGCAGGTGCATCAGGGTCGACTTGCCGGAACCGGACGCCCCGACGATGGCGACGAATTCGCCGGCGCCGATCGACAGCGTGACGCCGCGCAGCACTTCCACGGCCGGCGCGCCGTCATGTCCGCCATAGCGCTTGCGGATGCCTTGCAGTTCAATCAACGGCGCCGACGGCGCCGGCTGTCCCGGTTGCCCCAGCGACGCGGCCTCGCTCATCGCACTCATAGCTGGAACCTGCTGGCGCCGCTGCCGGCCGGCTGCTCGCCCGTCACCAGCAATTCGCCTTCGCGCAAGCCTTGCAGCACTTCCGCATTGAGGCGGTTGCGCACGCCCACGGTGACGGCGCGCGTATCGACCTTGCCCTCGGCATCCATCACGCGGGCCGTGAACTGCCCCGGCTTCGCGCCTTCCTCGGTCGACGGTTTCAGGGCCGGCAGGGGCACGGCCAGCACATTTTTCGCCGCCGCCGTGACAAACACCACCTGCGCCGTCATTTGCGGCATCAATTCGCCATCGGCGTTATCCACGTCGAACAGCACGGTATACAGAATCACCTTGCTGGTCGACGGCGCCAGGGCCGTGCCGGCGGCAGAGCCACCGGGCACCGGCGGCGCCGGCAACACCTGCCGCACCTTGCCGCTCCAGCGCCGCTGGTCGCCGCCCAGGGTGGTGAAATACACGGGCATGTCCGGACGCACGCGGCGCACGTCCGCCTCCGACACTTCCGTCCACACCGTCATGGCCGACAAATCGGCGATGCGCAGGATGTTCGGCGTCTGGTACGTCGCGTTCAGGGTTTGCCCTTCCTTCGCATCCAGGCCCACCACGCTGCCGGCCATCGGCGCGTAGATGCGCGTATAGCCGAGGCGCGCCTCGTCGGCCTTCAGGCTCGCCTGGGTCTGGTCGATCTGCGCCTTCAGGTGATCGATCTTGGCGGCGGCCGAGGCCAGAGTGGCTTCGGCCGTTTCCAGGTCGGCCAGCGGCGTGGAATCGAACTTGGCCATCTGCTTCTGGCGCCCATGCTGCTGGCCCGCCAGGCGGTGCTGCGCCTGCTGGTCGGCCAGCTGCGCGCGCAATCCCGCCAGGGCGGCGCGGCCCGCGTCGACCGTGGCTTGCTGCACGCTGGGGTCGATCTCGGCCAGCAACTGGCCTTTTTCCACGGCGCTGCCGGGCTGCACGTGCAGGCGCGTGATCTGGCCCGACACCTGGGCGCCCACGTCGACATAGGTTTGCGGTTGCAGGGTACCGATGGCCGTGACGCTGGCCTCGATGTTGCCGCGCTTGACGGGGGCCGTGTCGAACACGGTTTTCGGGCCGCGCGTGGCCCACAGGGCGCCGGCGCCGAACAGCGCCAGCAAGACCGCGCCGCCGAGGATGCGCGCGCGGCGGGAAGACAGGCGGGCCGCCATCAGGAAGCCACTTTCAATACAGTTAAAACATCGAACGGTGTCGCCAGGCGTGAAAATTGCATCAGTCTATCCTTGAAAATGGCAGTCAACATTACTGCAGGAACGTCACAAGCCCTGCCAGCGCGGCGACGGCTGCCAGCAGGGAACTACGAAACAGTACTTTGGGTGCATACGGCAGCAGCAGGGCCACCAGCAGCGCGCCGGCCGACAGGAAGCCCAGCCAGGCGACCACGCCGACGGTGGCGCTCCAGCCAGCCACGCAGGGCCAGATGGCCAGCGCCAGCAGCATGGCGCCCGCCAGTTGCAGCGCACGCCGCACATTCGGCGCGGCGTCGCGCCCCCACACCTGGCCGTGATGGCGGTCCATCGCCAGCGAGAGGCTGGCCATGCCCGCATACGACAGGCCCAGCGCGCAGAGTATGGTGTTGATCATGACTGTCCTTCCGTAGTGACTTGCAGGCTGGCCGATGGCGCCTGGCTTTCCTTGCCGGCGGCCTTCCTGGCCGCTTTTTCCTTGCGCTTGTGGACTTTCCACGCGCCCCAGGCGGCCAGCAGGCCGAACGCCATGCTGCACAGTTCCACGCCGGCGCTTTCCCAGTCGCCGCGCGCGATCTGCGCCACCAGGCTGTCGCCTGTCGTGAGCACATTCAGCACGGGCAGCAGCAGGCACAGGGCGGCCAGCAGGCACAGTTGTTCGATCCACGCGCGCTTTTCCGCGCGCAGGCAGGCATGCACGAGCATCACGAACCACACGCCGAAGAAGGCGCGCACTTCCCAGCCGGCGCGCTGCTCGATGCCGACGGGGATCAGGCGGTTGGCCCACAGGAAGCCCACGCAGGCAATGGCCAGGCCGGCGATCGCCGCCACGTTCAGGCATTCGATGACGCGGTACACGCGCTGCGTATAGGCGCCGAATTCGCCGCCGGAGCGCTGGCGGCGCTTGACCATGAACAGGATGGCGCCGGTGCCCATCATGGCCGTGCCGGCCAGGCCGCAGAAGAAGTACAGCCAGCGCATCGGCGTGCCGCCGAAGCCGACCATGTGCAGGTTCGACATGACGGTGCGCGTCAGGCCTGCGCCGCCCGTGTCCGACTTGCCCGGCAGGCGCAAGGCGGTCCGCTCGCCCGTGGCCAGCGCATAGCAGGCCCTGCCCGTGTTGGCGCTGAGGCGCGTGAGCAGTTCCGTGTCTTCATTCCAGCCGTACATGCAGACGCGCATGGAGGCGTCGTTCGGGTTGTCCAGCACCACGGCGCGGATTTCCTGGCCGATGGCCTGCTCGGCGCGCTGCGCGAACGACTCCAGCGCGGGAATCGCCAGCGGCTGGCCCGTGCGCTCGGGCTTGCCCGCATCGTTCCAGTCGGCCAGGAAGGCGCGCTTGCCGTTTTCCATGCCATATTGGGCCACCACGGGGGCAGGCACATAGTCGTCGCTGAAGAAGGCCAGGCCCGTATAGGCGATCATGAACTGGAACGGCAGGGTCAGCACGGCCACCGCGTTGTGCGCGTCGAGCCACGAGCGCTGCCCTTTCGCCGGACGGAAGGTGAAGAAATCCTTGAAGATGCGCTTGTGCGTGATGACGCCGCTGACCAGCGCCACCAGCATGATCATGGTGGTGATGCCGACGATCCAGACACCGATGCGGCCCGCGTGCAGCTCGTAGTGGAAATCGACGAAATGGTGGCCGCCGATGGTTTCGCGCTCGGTCGCCTCGCGCGCATGCTCGACGACAGCGCCCGTCAGCGGATCGAGATCCGCCGAACCATAGCCGCCGCTGGGCTGGAACCAGTAGGCGGACAGGCCATGGCCCGGACGCTGCACGGGCCAGATTTCCCACATGTCCGCCTTCGGATGCTCTTTCGCCATGAAGTCCAGGGCCAGCTCCAGACGGTGTCCGCGGTCCGTGACCTTCGGCAGCGGCGGATCGTTCGCGTGCGCCGCCTCTTCCAGCGCGTGTTCGGGCGTCATCCAGTGGCCGATCGGGTCGTCGAAGACGGCCAGGGTACCGGTCATGAAGATGGCGAACAGCAGCCAGGAAATCCACAGGCCGCTCCACGTATGCAGCCAGGCCATGGCCTGGCGCAAGCCGCCCTGCTGTGGCGTCTTCGCCACCTTGTCCACCTTGACGGCGTTCATGCGGCACCCCGCGACAACAGCATGCCGATGCCGCCGCACAGGATGGCCGGCAGCAGCATGCCGATCCAGGCGCGGCGCAGGTCCTGCACGGCAAAGACCCAGATCACGGCGCCGGTGTACACGATAAAAGCGCTCAGGGTGGCCGTCAGCACGGCTTCGGCGCGCGACAGCGGCAGCACGGCCGACAGCAGCACGGCCACGCCGGACGTGAGCGCGTAGCCGCCGAAAATGGCGGCCAGCACGCGCGAAAACAACATCATGTTGGCCGATTTCATCATCGCGGCGCTCCTTGTAGCATACGCTGGTTCACGCCATCGCGGGCGCGGGCCACATTCAACTGCACATCCATAAGCCATGCATCCTTCATCAAGATAGGTCATTCAAAGTTATTAAGTTACAGCTTGTAATTGAGCGTCAGCATCACGTTGCGCGGCGCGCCGGGCAGGTTGCCGAAGACATCGGAATAAATGCTCTGGTAATAATGCTTGTCGAGCGCGTTGTTGACGTTCAGGCGCAGCTCGGCGCGGCTGTCGACCTGCCAGGCCGCGTTCAGGCCCAGGATCGCGTAGCGGCCCTGGCGCAGGTGATAGCTGCCGTCGCTCGATTCCGTCGCGCCCTGCCCGTACACGGAGGCGCCGACGCGCCAGCCCTGCGCCGCGCCGGACAGGCGGTAGCTGGTGGCCAGCTTGAGCTGCTGGCGCGGATAGCGGCTGTTGAAATCCTTGCCGATATTGGCCGGATCGCTGTCGCGCGTAAATTGCGCCTTCACATAGGTATAGCCGGCCGACAGCTGCCAGTCGGGCGTCAGCGCGCCCGCCACGTCCAGTTCCACGCCTTCGCTGCGCACCTCGCCCGACGCGCGCTGGCAATAGCCCCAGGTGCTGCCGGGGCAGGGATTGGGACCATTGAGGTCGTCCACGCCGCGATTCTGCTGGCGGATCTGGAACACGGCCGCGCTGGCATTGAGGGCGCCGCCGAAGTATTCGCCCTTCACGCCGGCTTCGTAGTTGGTGCCGCTGATCGGCTTCAATGGCTGCGCGTTGGCGTCCGTGGACGCCTGCGGCTGGAAGATCTCGGTCCAGCTGGCGTACACGGAGTGCTGCTTGTCGAGGTCATACACGACACCGGCGTACGGCGTGAATTCGCGCGCCACCGAGTAGCCGGCGTCGTCCTTGTACCAGCTCAGGCGACCGCCCAGCACCAGCGACAGCGGATCGGCCAGGCGCATGCGCGTGCCGGCATACACGCCGCTTTGCTCGGTGATGCTGGCCGTGCGCCATTGCGCGTAGTTGATGACGGGGCGCGGCACGCTGCCCGTGTCCCAGTTGAACGGGTCGATCACGGGCGCCGCCGCACCCCAGCTGTACGGCGCCCAGCCGCCATAGCTGTTTTTTGACGAACGGCGGTGGCTGGCGCCGACCGTCAGCTCGTGCTGGCGGCCGAACAGGCTGTAACTGCCGCTGGCATACGCGTCGTAGCTGGTGTTGGCCAGCTCGGCGCGGTAGCTCTGCGAATTGAAGCGCAGGGTATCGCCGCGGCGGTTGATGCCGGAAAACGTCGTGTCGATCTCGGGCGTCTTGCGCGTGGCCGCCAGCCTGGCCTTCCAGCCGTTGCCGAAGCGGTGTTCCAGTTCGGCGAAGAGGGTCTTGTCCGTCTGGCGCCAGTCATCGAAGTCGGTGCCCAGGTAGGTGGAGCGCGGCAACTGCAGGAAGCTGCCGTCGGCGGCCGTCACCACGCCCGTCACGACGCCGTCGTTATCGGTCTTGCGGTAGTGCGCGCCGAAGGTAAAAGTGGTGTCGGGGCGCAGGTCGGCCTCGATGACGCCGTACAGCTGGTGATTATGGCCATGCAGCACGTCGACGTAGTCCTGCTTGTCCTGCACCGTCACGACGACGCGCCCGCGCAGCGTCTTCGCTTCGTTGAGCGCATTGGCCGCGTCGGCTTCCAGCCGGTAGTTGCTCCAGCTGCCCACGCTGGCCGAGAACGACGCCTGCGGCGTGGCCGTCGGGCGCTTGCGCACCAGATTGATGGCGGCGCTGGGCGTACCGCTGCCCGTCGTCAGGCCCGTGGCGCCGCGCACCACCTCGATGCGGTCGTAGATGGCCAGGTCGTCATTGTCGCCATTGAAGGTGCCGTTCGCGCCCAAGCTGGTCGGCAAGCCATCGAACAGGATGTTCTCGACGGGAAAGCCGCGCGCGCTGAAGCTGCCCGAATCGCCCGTGAAGTTACCTTTTTGCATGACCAGTCCCGTGATCGACTGCACGGCGTCATCGAGGGTGGTGATGCCCAGGTCGTCGATCTGCTGGCGCGTCAGCACGCTGACCGACTGCGGCGTCTCGCGCAGCGACATGTTCAGCCTGGTTGCCGTATTGCTCACGCCCGTCGTGTAGGAGCCGCTGCCTTCCGTCGCCGCATCGCGTCCCGCCGTCACCGACACGCCGCCCATGGTCTGCTCGGGCGCGGCCTGCTGGGCCAAGGCCGGCAGGCTGGCGGCCAGGCACAGGGTCGCTGCCGCTTGCGCCAGCGGGCGCAGTGCGGAAAGACGCGGTGTCGAAATGGCAATTTGCAAAGCGTGCGGCATGAAAAATCCTGAAATGGCGTCATGAGACGGTGAACAATAGGCGCCCTACTCTGTAGGTGCCGCGAAAACGACAAACGGGCAGTCCGCTCGATAAATATTCTTTATGCCGCGGCTATGGCGCGGGTTCGACCGTCACCCAGTACGCCGTGCGGCTGCGCACCTGCACCGGCAGCGAGTTGGGCAGCATGTGCAGGATGCGCTGGGTGTCGGCCAGCGGGAACACGCCCGACAGGCGCAGCTGGGCGACTTCCGGCGCGCAATGGATCACGCCGGGGCGATAGCGGGCCAGCTCGGCCAGGAAATCGCCCAGGGTCACGTCATCGACGATCATCTGCCCGCGCAACCAGGCGTCCGCATACGCATCGACGGCATGCGGCGCGTCGGGTGCGTGACGGGAAAACGTCACGCCGCGCCCGGCCGCCAGCAGCAACGGTGCGCCGTCGCCGTCGCGCGGACGAATCTCGACGGCGCTTTCAAAGACATCGACCGTGCTGTAGCCATCCTGCTGGCGCACGGAAAAGCGCGTGCCCAGCGCGCGCACCAGGCCTTCGCGCGTGGCCACTTCCAGCGGCGCGTCGCTGCCGGCGCCCCGGCCGCTGACGACGAGGATTTCGCCGGCCAGCAGCTCGATCAGGCGGCGGCTGCCGTCGAAGCGCACATTCACGGCCGACTCCGTATTCAAGCTGAGCACGCTGCCATCGGCCAGCGCCACTTCGCGCCGCTCGCCCGTGGCCGTGCGGTAGTCGGCGCGCAGGGCGCGCACGCCATCCCAGGCACCCGTCTGCGCAGCCAGCAAGCCGCCACCGGTCGCCACGCCCAGCCAGACGAGCAGCTGGCGCCGCTTGCCGCTGGCGGGCGGGCCGGCGCTGGCCAGCGCCTGCGCGGCCGCCGTGCGCTGCGCACCGTCGCGGTACACGCCTTGCAGGCGCTGCGCGACGGCCTCGATATGCTGCCAGGCCTGTTCATGTTCCGGCGCGGCGCGGCGCCAGCGCTGCCAGGCGGCCCGCTCCGCCTCGCCCACATCGCCCGACATCAGCAGCGTCAGCCATTCGGCCGCCTGCAGCTGCACGTCCTCGCTGATGGCCGCCGGGGCCGCCGCTTCGCCCGCCGCGCTCATGCCGGCAGGGAGAAAAACACCTGGCGGTTGGCGCGCGTCAGGTACTGCTTCACCGAGCTGGCCGACACGTTCAGGCGCGCGGCGATCTCGGCATAGCTGAGACCTTCCAGCTGCGCCAGCAGGAAAGCCGTGCGCACGGGAGCGGGCAAGCCGTCGAGGGCCGTGTCGATTTCCTGCAAGACTTCGAGCGCCAGCAGGCGCGCTTCCGGCGCGGGCGCCGCCTCGGGCGGCAAGCAGGCCAGCGCCTCCAGGTAGGCGTCTTCCAGCACTTGGCGGCGGTAGCGGTGCGCCACCAGGCGCCGCGCGATGGTGGCGAGAAAAGGGCGCGCCTCGCGGATTTGCGGCGCCATGCCGTTGGCAAGCACGCTGATGAAGGTGTCTTGCGCCAGGTCGGCCGCCTCGCCCGCATTGCCCAGCTTATGCCGCAGCCAGCCCTGCAGCCAGCCGTGATGGCTGCTGTAGAGCGCGTGCAGGTCTTGTTGCTGGGCAAAATCGGCGGCCGACATGGCACCCCTTTCCGGTATGGCGCGTGGCGCCCTCGAATGTAAATAAGAATTATTCTCATTTTAACCGCGATTTTAGCTTTCATGCAATCGCGGCATTGGCAGAAATACCAACTAATTCAAAATCCGGCCAACCGCCAGGCTGTGCAGCAATGGAGCGCCAGGGCCACGCGATGGGGTAAAATGGCGCCCATCGTCCGGCTTGCGCCGCCCACTCCCAAGCTTTTCATTGCAGGTTCATCATGCTAGATAATCTCACCCAACGGCTTGCCAAAGTCGTCAAGACCATGCGCGGCGAGGCGCGCCTGACCGAAGCGAATACCGCCGACATGCTGCGCGAAGTGCGCCTGGCGCTGCTCGAAGCCGACGTCGCCCTGCCCGCCGTGCGCGAATTCATCGCCAAAGTCAAAGAAAAAGCCATGGGCGAGGATGTCATTTCCTCGCTGACGCCAGGCCAGGCCCTCGTGGGCGTGGTACAGCGCGAGCTGGCAGCCCTGATGGGCGCCGACCTGGGCCCGGAAGCGTCGCAGATCAGCTTTGCCCAGCAGCCGCCCGCCATCATCCTGATGGCCGGTCTGCAGGGTGTGGGCAAGACCACCACCGTCGGCAAGCTGGCGAAATACCTGAAGGAAGAAAAGAAAAAGAAAGTGCTGACCGTCTCGGCCGACGTGTATCGCCCTGCCGCGATCGCCCAGCTGCAATCGGTCACCGCCCAGGTGGGCGCCGACTTCTTCCCGTCGACCAGCACGGACAAGCCGGTCGATATCGCGCTGGCCGCGCTGGACTGGGCGAAAAAGCATTACCACGACGTGCTGATCATCGATACGGCGGGCCGTCTCGGTATCGACGAAGAGATGATGCGCGAAATCGCCGCCGTCCACGGCGCCGTGAAGCCGATCGAGACCCTGTTTGTCGTCGACGCCATGCTGGGCCAGGACGCCATCAACACGGCCAAGGCCTTCAACGATGCGCTGCCGCTGACCGGCATCGTGCTGACCAAGCTCGATGGCGATGCGCGCGGTGGCGCGGCCCTGTCGGTGCGCCACATCACGGGCAAGCCGATCAAGTTTGCCGGTGTCTCGGAAAAACTCGACGGCCTGGAAGCGTTCGACCCGACCCGCATGGCCAACCGCATCCTCGGCATGGGCGACATCCTCGCGCTGGTGGAAGAGGCGCGCAAGGGCGTCGACAGCAAGGCGGCGGCGGACCTGGCGCAAAAGATCAAGGTGGGCGGCAAGTTCGACATGAACGACTTCAAGGCGCAGCTGGGCCAGATGAAGAAAATGGGCGGCATGGCCAACCTGATGGACAAGCTGCCGGCCCAGTTCCAGCAGGCGGCCGGCGGCAAGAACATGGACCAGGCCGACAAACAGGTGCGCCGCATGTGCGGCATCATCGATTCGATGACGCCGCAGGAGCGCGCCAAGCCTGAATTGATCAAGGCCACGCGCAAGCGCCGCATCGCCGCCGGCGCCGGCGTGCAGGTGCAGGAAGTGAACCGCATGCTGACGCAATTCGAGCAAATGCAGACGATGATGAAAAAATTGTCGGGCGGCGGCATGATGAAGATGATGCGCTCCATGAAGGGCATGATGCCTGGCATGAGGTAAGGCTTCAAAATCCGCTGCGCGGTGGTCTTTGCGGCCGGCGATGCTCACCGTACTTCAGTACGGTTGCGCTTCTCGGCCACAAATACCATCCGCTCGCTGTGATTTTGAAGGCCTTCATTAAGCCGCGTGTGCAAACGCGACAGGCTAAAAACATCGTTCTAAATAATGCCGGATTGCATTTTCATGTGTCCGGCATCACTCTTCCCTCCCTCCGCAGTCCCCCTCCCCGCATAGCCAGCAACCATGCCATTTACGGGCAAAAACGCCGTTCCACGCCCCCAAGCGGTGCGCCCGGGCGACAGGCGCGTCATTTCCCTGCTTTTTCCTCGTGAAAACGTGAAAAACACTTGCATACTAGGTAAATCCACACCAATATTAGCCGTGCGATTAATTGCGCAATTTCCCATGTGTTTGTTAAGGAGGCTCGAAGATGGCAACAGCCAAAAAAACCCCAGTAGCAGCGCCAGCCAAAGCAGCAGCAGCCAAGCCTGCAGCCGCCAAGAAAGCAGCACCCGCAGCCAAGGCAGCAGCTAAACCAGCAGCGGCGAAGAAAGCGGCAGCACCGGCAACACCACGCAAGCCAAACGCAGCATTCATGAAAGCAATGACGCCATCGAAAGAACTGGCCGCCGTTGTTGGCGCAGCACCACTGCCGCGCACGGAAGTGACCAAAAAGGTATGGGATTACATCAAAAAACTCGATCTGCAAGATCCGGCCAACCGCCGCATGATCAATGCGGACGACAAGCTGAAAGCCGTTTTCGGCGGCAAAGCCCAAGTCTCCATGTTTGAAATGACGAAACTGATCTCCGATCATTTGAAATGATCAGATACGCGCCGGCTGCGTCAGCCGTGCGAGTGCCCCGCCGCTGAATCAGCGAGCGGGGCATTTTTTTTGACTTGCGTTCAGGCGGCAGGCTTGAATTCCCACAATTTCCACGCGGCCAGCACGGCATTCGGGTACTCGGCGCGTCCCCGGCTGCCGTTGTAGCGGCCCAGGGCCAGGTACAGGTCGCCCTTTTCCATGTCCAGGTACATGCGCAAAATCGCGCAGCCATAGCGCAGATTCGTCTGCATGTGGAACAGCTTGCTGCGGTCGCTGTCGCCGATGACGCCCGTCCAGAACGGCATCACCTGCATGTAGCCGCGCGCGCCGGCCAGCGAGACGGCATATTTGCGGTAGGCCGACTCGACCTGGATCAGGCCCAGCACCAGGGCCGGTTCCAGGCCGGCGCGGCGCGCTTCATACCAGACTGTTTCCAGGAATTCCGTGCGCAACTGCGCGTCCGGCAGCTTGCGCTGCAGGCGTTGCGACATCTGCGCCAGCCATTGCTGGTAGCGCTGCAACTCGGCGGGGGTGGAAAATTTGGGTTGCGGCGGGCGTTCGTCGCGGATCGCATGCGACAGCGCCAGGCGGACGGAGTCGGCCAGCGCCTCTTCCTTCTGGTTGCCGGCCTGCGCCGGGAAAGCGCAGGCCAGGCAGGCGGCCAGCGCGAGGGCGCCGGCCACTTGACTTACGGATAGACGCTTCACTGCGCCATTTTGCCCTGGATGAAGGCAACGATCTCGTCCGGCGCCACGCCGGTCGCTTCCGCGTCGCGGCGGCCCTGGTATTCCAGCTTGCCTTCTTTCAAGCCCCGCTCGCCGATGACGATGCGGTGCGGCACGCCAATCAGTTCCCAGTCGGCAAACATGGCGCCTGGGCGCAAGCCGCGGTCATCGACGATGACATCGACGCCGGCGCCTTGCAGGGCCGCGTACAGCTTCTCCGTCTCTTCCTTGACCAGTTCGCTGCGGTCCATGCCCATCGGGCACAGCACGACCTCGAACGGCGCGATCGACGCAGGCCAGATGATGCCCTTGTCGTCGAAGTTCTGTTCGATGGCGGCGCCCAGGATGCGCGTCACGCCGATGCCGTAGCAACCCATCTGCAGCGGCGCCGGTTTGCCGTTCTCGTCGAGGAAGGTGGCTTTCATGCTTTCCGAGTACGCCGTACCCAGCTGGAACACGTGGCCCACTTCGATGCCGCGCTCGATGGCCAGCAGGCCCTGGCCGTCCGGCGACGCGTCGCCGGCGACGACATTGCGCAAATCGGCCACGATGGCAGGCTCGGCCATGTCGCGGCCCCAGTTGGCGCCCGTGTAGTGGAAACCGGCCTCATTCGCGCCGCAGACGAAATCGCCCATGTGGGCGACCGTGCGGTCCGCCACCACGGTGACCGGTGCCTTGGTGCCGATCGGGCCCAGGTAGCCGGGAATCGTGCCGTAGACTTCCAGGATTTCTGCTTCCGTCGAGAAACGGTGGCCGGCCAGGCCGGCAACCTTGCCTACCTTGATCTCGTTCAACTCATGGTCGCCGCGCAGCAGCAGCATGAAGAACTGTTTCGTGACTTTCTCGTCCTTGCCCGTCGTTTCCACCGTCAGGGCGATGGTTTTCACGGTCTGCGACAGATCCAGGCCCAGCAGGGTGGCCACGGTTTCGCACTTGACGGTGTCCGGCGTGGCCGTCTTGGTCAAGGCCTGGGTAGCGGCGGCGCGCTCGCCAGCCGGCGGCAACGCTTCGGCCGCTTCCATGTTGGCGGCGTAGTCGGACGTCGGGCAGTACACGAGCGCGTCCTCACCCGTGTGGGCGATGACGTGGAATTCATGCGAACCGGAACCACCGATGGCGCCGTTGTCGGCTGCCACGGCGCGGAATTGCAGGCCGAAACGCGTGAAGATACTGGTGTAGGCATCAAACATGACCTTGTACGACGCTTGCATGCCGGCCAGGTCGCGGTCGAACGAGTACGCGTCCTTCATGGTGAATTCGCGGCCGCGCATCAGGCCGAAGCGTGGGCGGCGCTCGTCGCGGAACTTGGTCTGGATATGGTAAAAATTCAACGGCAGCTGGCGATAGGACTTGATTTCCGTGCGCACGACGTCCGTGATGACCTCTTCCGACGTCGGCTGGATCGCATATTCGCGGCCATGGCGGTCTTTCACGCGCATCAGTTCATCGCCCATCTTGGTCCAGCGGCCCGTCTCCTGCCACAGTTCGGCAGGCTGCACGAGCGGCATCAGCAGTTCGATGCCGGCGGCCTTGTTCATCTCGTCACGGATGATGGCTTCCACCTTGCGGATCACGCGCAAGCCCATCGGCATGTAGGTGTAGATGCCGGAACCGAGGCGTTTGATCATGCCTGCACGCATCATCAATTGGTGGCTGACGATTTCCGCGTCAGAAGGTGCATCTTTAAGTGTGGAAATAAAAAAACGGGAGGCGCGCATAACGGTGAATTCTTTTTAAAAAGAGAGGGTTATAATCAACCTAATTTTAAAGGATTAGCTGGCTGATGCGTCCATACTTTACACAAATGCGCTCAATTGGTGCGATTCCGGCTCTTTTCGCACCCCGAAAAGGCAACCGGCTTGCGGAGTTGTGGGCAAAAATGTAAAAAAAGACGCGCTGTCGCAGAAAGTTTGAGGTGCATTATGCTCGACCGTGAAGGGTTTCGGCCCAACGTCGGCATCATCCTGCTAAACGCCCAGAACGAGGTGTGGTGGGGCAAGCGGGTGCGCGAGCACTCATGGCAGTTTCCGCAAGGCGGTATCAAATATGGCGAAACTCCGGAACAAGCCATGTTTCGCGAACTTGAAGAGGAAATCGGACTCAGACAGGAACACGTCAAAATTGTCGGCCGCACCCGCGACTGGCTGCGCTATGAAGTGCCAGACCACTTCATCAAGCGCGAGATTCGCGGCCACTACCGTGGCCAGAAGCAGATTTGGTTTCTGCTGAGAATGTGCGCGCGCGACAACGACGTCAATCTGCGCCTGACCGACCATCCCGAGTTCGACGCCTGGCGCTGGCATGAGTACTGGGTCCCGCTCGATGTCGTGATTGAATTTAAACGCGATGTGTACCAGCGCGCCTTGCAGGAGCTGTCCCGCTTCCTGACCTGGCCCGTGCATGGCAACGCGCAGCAAGCGCACCGCCATACCTCGCGCTACCTGCGCCAGCCGCATGCGCCGCGGGCGCAGGACGGTGCTGCGCTGGCCAAGCCTTGCGACGGCGCCGCCGCCGAAGGGCGCACGCCCGAGCTGATTTTGCCGGGCAAGGAGTAGCCGGCCAGACATGAACGCACGCTCCCACGCAAAAGGGGCAGCCTGACCAGGCTGCCCCTTTTTTTCATTCCGGCAGGAAACCTCCCTGCCGGTCAGGCTCACTTAGTTTGCCGCCGGCGCTGCCGCTGGCACGTCGAGCGTGATGGCTTTCAAGCCCAGGATCGCGCTGCTGTGCTGGCGGATCTTGTTGGCCAGGGCCGGGTCGTTGTTCAGCTTTTGACCATACGACGGCACCATTTCCACCATCTTCGCCTGCCATTCCGGCGTCGCCAGGCGCGCTTTGAACGCCGTCTGCAGCACCTTGATCATGATCGGCGGCGCGGTGGAGGCGCCAGGCGAGGCGCCCAGCAGGGCAACGATGCTGCCATCGGCGGCGCCGACGACTTCCGTGCCGAACTGCAGCAAGCCGCCTTTAACCGGATCATCCTTGACGATCTGCACGCGCTGGCCCGCGTTTTGCAGGGTCCAGTCTTCCATCTTGGCGTTCGGCAAGTATTCGCGCAGGGTCTTCAAACGGTCTTCCGGCGTATTCATCACTTGTTCGACCAGGTATTTGGTCAGCGGAATATTGTCGTAGCCGGCTTGCAGCATGGGCTTGATGTTGCCGCTGCCGATAGAGGCGGGCAAGTCGATCCACGAACCGTTTTTCAGGAACTTGGTCGAGAAGGTGGCGAACGGGCCAAACAGCAAGGCTTTCTTGCCGTCGATGATGCGCGTGTCCAGATGCGGCACGGACATCGGCGGCGAACCGACGGACGCCTTGCCATACACCTTGGCCGCATGCGCCGCCACCAGGTCCGGATTCGTGGTGACCAGCCATTGGCCGCCCACCGGCACGCCGCCATAGCCCCTGGCTTCAGGAATGCCCGATTTTTCCAGCAGCGGCAGCGAACCGCCGCCCGCGCCGATGAAGACGAACTTGGCGCGCACGGTCTTTTCCGTGTCGTCGGCCAGGTTTTTCACCGTCACGTTCCACACGCCGTCGGCGCCGCGCTTGATGTCCTGCACCTGATGGCGCAGATGCAGTGCCATGCCATGGCTGTCCGTCAGGTAGCTCACCAGACCGCGCGTGAGGGTGCCGAAATTGACGTCGGTACCGATCTCCATGCGCGTTGCGGCCACTTTCTGGCCCTTGTCGCGGCCTTGCATGACCAGCGGCGCCCATTGCGCGATCTGCGCCGGGTCTTCCGAGTACAGCATGCCCTTGAACAGGTTTTGCTTTTGCATCGCTTCATAGCGCTTGTGCAGGAAGGCGATATTCGCATCGCCCCACACAAAGCTCATGTGCGGCACGTTGTTGATGAAGGTCTGCGGCGCGCCCAGGTGCTTTTTTTCCACCTGGTAAGCCCAGAACTGCTTGGAAATCTCGAATTGCTCGTTGATATCGACGGCTTTCTTGGTTTCGATGCTGCCGTCGGCCGCTTCCGGCGTGTAGTTCAGCTCGGCAAATGCCGAGTGGCCCGTGCCCGCGTTATTCATCGCGTCCGAGCTTTCGGCCGCCACGGAACCGAGGCGCTCGTACATTTCCATCGTCAGCGACGGGTCGAGTTCCTTGAGCATGCTGCCCAGGGTGGCGCTCATGGTGCCGGCGCCGACCAGCAGCACGTCGACCGGTTTTTCCGACGAAGCCGGCGGGGTCTTGTCACATGCCGCCAGGATCAGGCACGACATCAAAAGTAATAGCGATTTACGCATACGTAACTCCGTTCATGAATAGGATGATTCTTGTGCGCCACCGCGGCGGCACCAGCGCGACCGCAAGCGATCGATCGAGGATCGAACGAAAAACAGCCCGCCATCCGGAACGCCGAGGCAGCCGGAGAGGCGGAGGTCGATGGTGTCAGGCATGCTGCCGCGCTACGGGATAGTCCCAAAGCAAGATTTGGTGGCAAAGGTGCGGGCAATGGAACGGCACGGCCGTCGTTGCCGGCTGAAAAAGCGGCAATACAATCGCCGTCGTGTCCAGTGCAAATATCAAGAACGGCGATTTTATCACCGTTATTTGGCGCTGCCGGGGCGCGGCGCTAGTGGATAATACTTACTGCTAGGTATTAATTTGCGGTGACTATCGGCTCATGAACGCGGTCGCGCGGCGTAAAAAAGGGCATCCGCGATGCCCTTGGAAATTACCCTGAAGTAGTCATTCAGACAATGCGGCACGCTTCCTCGAAGGACAGGCGCGGCGCGCGGGGACGCACGCGGTCGGGATCGCCATAGCCGAGGCTGCAGACGAAATTGGCCTTGACGGTGGTGCCGGCGAAGAAGGCGGCGTCGAGTTTTTCGGTGTCGAAGCCGGACATGGGGCCGCAATCGAGGCCCAGGGCGCGCGCGGCCAGGATCAGGTAACCGCCTTGCAGCGAAGAATTGCGGAACGCCGTCGCATCGGACAGCGCCTGGTTGCCCGTGAACCAGGCGCGCGCGTCGACGTGGGGCGACAGCTTGGGCAGCTGTTCATAAAACGCCATGTCCATGCCGATGATGGCCGTCACGGGCGCCTGCGCCACTTTGGCCGCGTTGCCGGCCGACATGCACTCGACCAGGGTCGCCTTCGCTTCAGGCGACTTGACGAAAACCACGCGGATCGGCGAGCCATTGGCCGCAGTGGGCGCCCACTTCAAGGTATCGTACAGCTGCTTGAGCAGGGCATCGCTGACGGGACGGTCTTGCCAGCCATTATGCGTGCGGGCGGCGTAGAACAGGGTATCGAGGGCGGCGTCATTCAACATCGGGCATTCTCCAGGTGGTCGGTGGAAGGGCAAAAACAGCTGGCACAGCGTACACAATTTACGTACGCGGTACAATGCCGGCTGCCCTTAGCCACAGTTATCCAGCCATGTTCAACCCCTCTTCCGACGATGTGCGCCGTTTCTTTTGCGACACCCTGCGCAAGCACCGCGCCCACGACATCCTCACGCCCATGGAAGCGATCGCGCTCGACTGGATCCTCGAGCACCCCGAATATGAAAACGAGCTGAGCGACGTTGAAGCGGCGCTGGCGCGCGACTATTCCGTCGAGGGCGGGCAGGCCAATCCCTTCCTGCACCTGTCCATGCACCTGTCGATCACGGAACAGGTGCAGGTCGACCAGCCGCGCGGCATCCGCCCGGCCGTGCAGCAGCTGACGCAGCGCCTCGATTCGGCCCATGCAGCCCAGCACGAAGTGATGGAGTGCCTGGGCCAGATGATCTGGGCGTCGCAGCGTTCGGGCTTGCCGCCGGACACGGACGCCTATATCGACTGCGTGCGCCGCCGCTAAGCAACGCTATTTCATGGCGGCCGCGCCGCCCCCTGCCTGCGGCTGCAGTACGGGTGCCTTCGGCGCCTTGCCCAGCAATCCCAGCACCACCTGCAATGCCATGGCGATGGCGCCCACGATGAAGACCACGTCGCCAAAGGTGCGCACCCAGCGCAGCGTCTGCAGCAGCGGCTGCTGCATGAATGCCTCGCTGCGCGCATACCAGAGGCCTTCCGTCACGCTGGCGTGGAACTGGATAATGCCAATTGGCAACAAGCTGGTAAAGATCATCAGCGCCAGGCCCCCGTTCAAGCCCCAGAACGCCGTCTTCATCAGCGCCGGGCTGAACTGGCAGTGCGGCCGCAGATAGCGCAGCACGAGCAAGGTAAAGCCCAGCGCCAGGAAGCCGTACACGCCAAACAGTGCCGCATGCGCATGCACGGGAGTCGTGTTCAAGCCCTGGATGTAATACAGCGCCACGGGCGGGTTGATCATGAAGCCCAGCACCCCCGCGCCCAGCATGTTCCAGAAGGCGACGGCGACAAAGCACATCAGCGGCCAGCGCAGGTTTTCCATCCACGGCGCGCGTTCCTTCAGCCGCCAGTTTTCCCACGCTTCGTGGCCCAGCACGATCAGCGGCACCACTTCCAGCGCGCTGAAGCTGGCGCCGATGGCCATCACGGGCGTGGTCGTGCCGGCAAAATACAGGTGGTGGAAAGTGCCCGGTATGCCGCCCAGCATGAACAGCGACGCCGACGCCAGGCTGGCCGTGGTGGCCATGCGCGCCGACACCAGGCCCAGGGTCGCGAAGATGAAGGCCAGCGCCGTGGTGGCGAAGACTTCGAAGAAACCCTCCACCCACAGGTGCACCACCCACCAGCGCCAGTACTCCATCACCGATAAATGCGTGCGCTCGCCGTAGAACAGGCCGGCGCCGTAAAACAGGCCGATGGCGCCCACGGAAGCCGTCAGCAGCGCCAGCAGGTTCTTGTCGCCGCCCTTCTGGCGCAGGGCCGGCACGACGCCGCGCAGCATCAGCACGAGCCACAGCAGGATGCCCACGTACTTGCCGATCTGCCACAAACGCCCCAGGTCCACGTATTCGTAGCCCTGGTGGCCGAGCCAGAAATTCCACTCGGGCGGCATCACTTGCGCAATCGCCAGGTAATTGCCGATGAAGGAGCCGACGACGACGACCACCAGCGCCCAGAACAGCACGTCGACGCCGAGGCGCTGCCACTTCGGATCCTGGCCGCCATTGATCAGCGGCGCGAGGAACAGGCCGGCGGCCAGGAAGCCCGTGGCGATCCAGAACAGCGCGGCCTGGATATGCCAGGTGCGCGTGAGCGCATACGGGAACCAGCGCGACACGTCGACGCCATAGAATTGCTGCCCTTCCACCGTATAGTGCGCGGTAAAGCCGCCGATGAAGACCTGGAAGATGAACAGGGCGACGACGAGGAACAGGTATTTGCCCAGTCCCCGCTGCGAAGGCGTGAGGGCGAAAGTGGTCAGCGGATCGCGCGGACCGGCCGCCGGCAGCGCTTCGTCATGGTCGCGCAGGAAGGCCCAGCCCCAGACGAGGAAGCCGACGCCGGCCAGCAGCACCACCACGCTGGCGACCGACCAGACGAGGTTCTCGCCGCTGGGCTGGTTGCCGATCAGCGGTTCGTGCGGCCAGTTGTTCGTGTACGTGACCTTCTGGCCCGGACGCTCGGTGGCGGCGACCCAGGCCGTCCAGAAGAAGAACTGCGTCATCTGCGCGCGCCGTTCGGCGCTGGGCAAGGTGTTTTCCTTCATGGCGAAATGCTCGCGGCTCTCTTGCAGGGCCGGCGCGTCGGAAAACAGCTGGTCGTAATAGTGCGCCGTGCGGGCAAGCGCCTGTACGCGGCGCGGCGACAGGCGCAGCACCTGCGCATCGTCGACCCGGTTGCCGCGGTACTCGAGCTTGAGCGCTTCGCGCAGCGCCGCCTGCGCGGGGCCGTCCAGCAGCGCGTAAGCCTTGCCGTGCTGCTCCTGCGCGGCCAGCTCCAGCCAGGCCGTCAGTTCGCGGTGCAGCCAGTCAGCCGTCCAGTCGGGTGCCTGGTAGGCGCCGTGGCCCCAGATGGAGCCCAGCTGCATGCCACCCACGGATTGCCAGGCCGTCTGGCCATCGAGGATGCCTTCGCGGTCGAACAGCTGCCGGCCATCCTGCGCCAGCACTTGCGCGGGAATCGGCGGCGCCTGCCGGTAGACTTCGACGCCGTAATAACCGAGCAGCGAAAAGGTCACGATCAGCACGCCGATCAGGGTGAACCAGAGTTTTTTATAGGGACCCATGCGGTCTTTCCTTTGTCAGTGCACCACGGCCGGCGCGAAGCGCTCGAACAGGATGTTGTTTTCGGTATGGATGTGCGCCATCAGGTCCTCGCGGAAGGTGCGCAGCCCCGTGTACAGCGCGCGCCAGGTGGTGCAGGCGCCGGCCGGCGCGCTGATATCGTTCGTCATCGCCTCCATCGCGCGCAAGGCCACGCCATGGTCGTCGTGCTCCATGCGCATCACGTTGATCGGTGCGCCGGCCCGCGGACCCTGGCCGCGCACGATCATGGGGAACAGCACGTCCTCCTCCTTGCGCATATGGCTTTCCAGCTCCTGCGCCATGGCCGACAGGTGTTCCGCCAGCCCATGCGGACAGTCGGCGCGCTCGCCATGCACCTGCTCGACCTTGCGCGCCAGGCGTATCAGTTCGGGCAGCTGCTCGCGGTGCACGGCGTGGTAGCGCGCCAGGATGTGCTGCACCAGCTCCGTGGCCGTAGCCTCCTGCCAGTCACGCTCGCCGCTGGCGTCCGTCCGCCCTTGCAGCAGCCGCAGCTCCTCGACGATGGGGGTGACGTCCACGCCGGCCGCCTCGGCCGCCGCGCGCAGGGTCTTGTTGCCGCCGCAGCAAAAGTCCAGGCGGTGCGCATCGAACAGGCGCGTGGCGCCAGGGATGCGGCGGGCCAGCTGGCCCAGGGATAACTCGATCATGTCCATAACGGTTCCTTGAGGATGAATAGGGTTTATTGACGGGCGCCCGCGTGGTAGACGCCGGGCACGGGCTCGCCCGTGACTTCCAGCACGCCGACGGCGCCCTTGCCGGCGCGCGACAGGGCATGGTCGACCAGCAGGTAGCTGCCCGGGTGCTGCACCTTGAGTTCGACGATGGTCGCGCCGCCGGGGGCCACCAAGGTGGTTTGCACGTCGTGTTTCGGGCTGCTGATCGAGCCTTCGCTGTACACCTTGTCGAAGATTTCGCCGATGATGTGGAACGAAGAAATCTTGTTCGGGCCACCGACGCCGAAGTAGATGCGCACCGTCTCGCCGACTGTCGCCTGCAATTTGTGCGTCTTGCTCAGGGCGCCCACTTCTCCGTTGAAGACGTAGTAGTCGGGCAGCTCGTTGGCCATCTTTTCCAGGTTCGGTTCCTGGTGCACGGGCGCGCCGTGCGGACGGCCCGTGTACATCTCGCCCTGCATCACGTAATACTCGCGGTCCACCTTCGACAGCCCGCCTTCCGGTTCGACGAGGATCATGCCGTACATGCCTGCCGCGATATGCTGCGGCACCAGCGGCGTGGCGCAGTGGTACACATACAGGCCGGGATTGAGCGCCTTGAAGGTGACGGTTTTTTCCTGCCCCGGCGCCACCTGCGTGTGCTGGCCGCCGCCATGGCCGCCCGTCACCGCATGCAGGTCGATCGAGTGGATCATCTTGCTGTCTTTCGCATTGAACAGGGTCAACTCCACCGTGTCACCCACCTTCGCGCGCAGCATGGGACCCGGCACCTGGCGGTTGAAGGTCCAGTAGGTAAAGCTGGTGCCGTCATCGAGCTTGCCCGGCAGTTCCACCGTCTCCATGCGGTATTTCAGGGTTTGCGGCGCGCGCGCGCCGATGGCGGCGGGCACCGAAGCGGGGTTGGCCGCCACGCTGACGGCGGATGGATCGGGCCCGCGCATCGGCGATGGCGCCGGCGTGTACAGGGCCAGCGCGGCGGCCTGGCCCGATTCGCTGGCGGCGCCCGCGCCAGCCGCCTTCGGTGCTCCGGCTTCTGCCAGCGAGGCGCCGTTCACTTCCAGCTTGCCTTCCATGCCGATCTGCCGGTGGCCGGGAATCGAGCAGTAATACGTAAACGTGCCGGCGCGCGTGACCTTGAAGCGCACGCTGGTCTTGCCCGTATTGGCGCTGAATTTGGCGGACGCCACGTTCAGCTCGGGTATCAGCAAATCATGTTCGGCGCCCTCGCCGCTTTTCAGCACGAGTTCGACCGTGTCGCCCACGTTTGCCGCCAGCACGGGATTGACCTGGCCCTTGGCGTCGATGAACACCATCTTGCCATCGACGATATTGGTCTGCAGTTCATAGCGCTTGAACGTCGCGGCGGCGGGTTTGGCGGCAGTGGCGGCGGCGCTGGCAGGCAGGCTGGCCTGCGCCTGTACGGACGGGGGCAGTGCCAGGACACAGATGGCGGCGGCGATGGCGCCGAGGGAGGGAGTGGTTTTCATCAAGCTTTCCTTGGTCTTGTCTGCCGGTTCGGCACTCTTACCTAGGCAAACCGTGTGCCAGGAAAAACTTGTTTTAAATCAACGATTTGAAAATTGCAGGGTCGTGATGACCCTGCCTGGGCAGGGTCCGTTGTACCCTCCATGGTCATGATGACCACCTCCGCCATTCACCTTCTGCTACTCACCGACCTGGTCGCCGACCTGCCCGTGGCCGTGCGCCTGCAACGGCTGGTGGGCAGCCTGCGCGCGCACTTCGGCTGCGAGGCCGTGGCCTTGCTCAAACTGGACGGCGAGCACCTGCGGCCCGTGGCCATGGCCGGCCTGGCCAGCGATGCGCTGGGACGCCGTTTCGCCGTCACGGACCATCCGCGCCTGGCCGCCATCCTGCAGCGGCGCGGCGTGCTGTGCTTCCATCACGACAGTGCCCTGCCCGATCCGTACGACGGCCTGATCGCCGAGCGGGCCGGCGAGCCGCTGCCCGTGCACGACTGCATGGGCATGGCGCTCGACCTGGAAGGCGAACGCTGGGGCGTGATCACGCTCGACGCCCTGCAGGTGGGGGCCTTCGATGTCCGCGCGCAGCGCGAGCTGGGCGAACTGGCGTGCGCCATCGAGGCAGCCGTGCGCGTCACCCGCCTGGAGGCCGAAATACGCGGCCTGCGCCTGTCGGGCGGCGCCATGCAGGCCAATGCGCAGGCGCCGCGCGAGGAACACGATTTCGTCGGCCAGAGCGGCGCCATCACGCAATTGCTGCACGAACTGCAGGTGGTGGCCGATTCGGAACTGCCCGTGCTGCTGCTGGGGGAAACGGGAGTGGGCAAGGAACTGTGCGCGCACCGGCTGCACCGGCTGTCGCGCCGCGCCGGCAAGCCCTTGATCCATGTCAATTGCGCGGCCTTGCCCGAGTCCCTGGCCGAGAGCGAACTGTTCGGCCATGTGCGCGGCGCGTTTTCCGGCGCCGTCAGCGACCGGCCCGGCCGTTTCGAAGCGGCCGAAGGGGGCACCCTGTTCCTCGATGAAGTGGGGGAATTGCCGCTGCCCATCCAGGCCAAACTGCTGCGCACCTTGCAAAATGGGGAAATCCAGCGCCTAGGCGCGGACCGGCCGCGCCGGGTCAACGTGCGCGTGATCGCCGCCACCAACCGCAGCCTGCGCGAGCATGTGCGCGACGGCACGTTCCGGGCCGACCTGTACCACCGTTTATCCGTGTATCCCGTGCCGATTCCGCCGCTGCGCGAGCGAGGCAATGACGTGCTGCTGCTGGCGGGCGGTTTCCTGGAACTCAACCGTGCACGCTTGGGCCTGCGCAGCCTGCGCCTGTCGTCGGCAGCGGAAGAGGCGCTACGCCACTACCGCTGGCCCGGCAATGTGCGCGAACTTGAACATGTGATCAGCCGTGCCGCGCTGAAAGCCGTGATCCGCGGCGCGGACCGCAAGGACATCGTCACCCTGGAAACGGATATGCTCGATCTCGATGCGCTGGAGGCGCCGGCGGGTGCGCCGGCCCCTGCGCCGGCAGCGTGCGCGACGGCAGCAGCGCCTTTGCTCAGCATGCATCAAATCGTGGAAGCGAGCCAGCGCCAGGCCATCCGCCAGGCGCTGGCCCTGCATCAGGACAACTGGGCCGCCGCGGCGCGCCAGCTGGGGCTGGACGCCAGCAATCTGCACAAGCTGGCGCGCCGGGTCGGGCTGAAAGCCTGAGCCGGCGACACCGCTCAGCGGTGCGTCACCAGGGTGCCGGGCAGGCTGTGGAAGTAGGCGGCCAGGTCCTTGATATCCTGGTTGCTCAGCGGCTTGACCTGGCCCGTCATGATGGCGTTGTTGCGGCCGTTGGCCTTGTCGCCCCGCTTGTACGCCGTCATCGCGTGTTCCAGGTAATCCCTGTGCTGGCCCGCCAGTTTCGGATACGACGGGTCGATGGGCGAGCCATAATCCTTGCCGTGGCAGGTGGCGCAGCTGTATTTCTCCGCCAGGACCTTGCCCGTGTTGATATTGCCGGCGGCAACGGCGGAAAACGAGACGGTGGCGCAAACGAGGGCGGCGAATAATGTTTTCATCTGGCTGGTCCTCAGTTCGGCTTGGCTTGTTGCGCATAGTAGGCGGCGACGTCGGCGATATCCTGGTCCGACAGGCTGCTGGCGATGCCCTTCATGCTGGGGTGCTTGCGATCGCCCTTCTTGTACGCTTGCAGCGCATTTTCGATGTATTTTGCCGACTGGCCGCCGATCATCGGCACCTGGAACACTTCAGGGAAAGTTGCCTTGTAACCGGGAATGCCGTGGCAACCGATACACATTTCCACCTTGGCAGTGGCTGCCTTGGCGTTTCCTACAATGTCAGCCGCTGTGACGGCATTTGCGATGCCGGCAAGCACGAGAAGTGCAAATATTTTTTTCATAGTGGCAAAGTGAACAAAGGTAATCGGAGAAACGCCAGAGCTGGTTTTTATTGATCTTATGTATTGACAATTAAGGTTGACAATTAAGCTGCTACTTGCCGATTCTAACCAAGATGTTCTTGCAAGTCCACCTACAAAAAGACCAGTGTATGCGGGCGGGCACAGGCCGCCTGCGTGGCAGTACGCCCCAGTTCTGTTTATACTCACCCTTTCAATACTTTGGCAGACCGCTCATGCAAGCACAGCACCCACAGCAAGGCCACCGCTTCGAAGGTTCCGACAGCTATGTCGCCACCGCCGACCTGAAACTGGCCGTGAATGCGGCACTGACCTTGCAGCGGCCACTGCTGATCAAGGGCGAGCCCGGCACGGGCAAGACCATGCTGGCCGAGGAAGTGGCGGCGGCGCTGAACATGCCGCTGATGCAATGGCATATCAAATCGACCACCAAGGCGCAGCAGGGCCTGTACGAGTACGACGCCGTCTCGCGCCTGCGCGATTCGCAGCTCGGCGACGAGCGCGTGCGCGACATCCAGAACTACATCGTCAAGGGCGTGCTGTGGCAGGCGTTCACGGCGCCCGAACCGGTGGTGCTGCTGATCGACGAGATCGACAAGGCCGACATCGAATTCCCGAACGATCTGCTGCGCGAACTCGACCGCATGGAATTCTATGTCTACGAAACGCGCGAAATGGTCACGGCGCGCCATCGCCCGCTCGTCATCATCACCTCGAACAACGAGAAGGAATTGCCGGACGCCTTCTTGCGCCGCTGCTTCTTCCACTACATCAAATTCCCGGACAAGGACACGATGGAGCAGATCGTCGCCGTCCACTATCCCCACCTGAAACAGGAATTGCTGGCGCAGGCGCTGCAAACCTTCTATGAAGTGCGCGACGTGCCGGGCCTGAAGAAAAAACCGTCGACGTCGGAATTCCTCGACTGGCTCAAGCTGCTGCTGGCCGAGGACATCCCCGCCGAAGCATTGCGCAGCAAGGACAACAAGGCCGTCGTGCCGCCCCTGCACGGGGCGCTGCTGAAAAACGAACAGGATGTGCACCTGTTCGAGCGCCTGATGTTCATGTCGCGCACCAACCGCTAAGGAGCGCAGGTGAAAGACATCAGCACGGAAAACGTCTTCGTTCCGCTGGAGCTGCACGGCATCCGCCTCGAGGCGCTGGCGCCCCATCACGCGCCCGGCCTGCGCGCCGCGGCCATGGATGGCGAATTATGGAACCTGCGCGTGACGTCCGTGCCGGAACCGGACCAGGTCGACCAGTACATCTTCAAGGCCATCGAGATGCGCCCTGCGCGCTTCGCCTTTGCCGTCATCGACGTCGCCAGCGGCGACGTGATCGGCACCACCAGCTACCACGACGTGGTACCCGCCATCGGCCGCCTGGAAATCGGCTACACCTGGTATGCGAAGCGCTGCCAGCGCAGCCACGTCAATACCACCTGCAAGCTGCTGTTGCTGGCGCACGCCTTCGAGACTCTCGATTGCGCGCTGGTGGGACTGCGCACCGACAACTTCAACCACGCCTCGCAGACGGCCATCGAACGCCTGGGCGCGAAAAAGGATGGCGTGCTGCGCCACCATGCGCTGCGCCGCGACGGCACCGTGCGCGACACGGTCATGTACAGCATCGCGCGCGGCGAGTGGCCGGAAATCGCCGCCCACCTGCGCTACAAGCTGGCGCAGCGTCCCATCGCGGCGCTGCCCAGGGCCGACGGCGGCGCGGATGGCGAAAGCGCGCCATGCTGATCGATTTCTTCTTCACCCTCAAGGATGCAAAGATTCCCGTCTCCATCAAGGAATTCCTGACGCTGCTCGAGGCGCTGCAAAAGAACGTCATCGGCGCCTCGATGGACGATTTCTACTATCTGTCGCGCCTCACCCTGGTCAAGGATGAAGCGCATTTCGACAAGTTCGACCGCGCGTTCGCGCAGTACTTCAAGGGCGTCAGTGCGGCCTTCGAGACGAATGCGACGATTCCGCTCGACTGGCTGCTGAAACGCATGCAGCGCGAGTTGTCCGAAGAGCAGAAGGCGCAGCTGGAAAAATTCGGCTACGACAAGCTGATGGAGCGCCTGAACGAGCTGCTGAAGGAACAGAAGGAACGCCACGAAGGCGGCAGCAAGTGGATAGGCACGGGCGGCACCTCGCCGTTCGGCAACGGCGGCACGAACCCGGAAGGCATCCGCATCGGCGGCAAGGGCGGCAATCGCACGGCCGTGAAGGTGTGGGAAGCGCGCAGCTACAAGGATTACGACGGCGAGCGCGAGCTGGGCACGCGCAACATCAAGGTGGCGCTGCGCCGCCTGCGCAAGTTCGCGCGCGAAGGCGCGGAGGACGAGCTGGCGCTCGACGCCACCATCGCCGCCACCGCCAACAACGCGGGCTACCTCGACATCAGGATGCGGCCCGAGCGCAAGAACCGCATCAAGGTGCTGATGCTGCTCGACGTGGGCGGCAGCATGGACGACCATATCGAGCGTACCGAGGAACTGTTCTCGGCGGCGAAGACGGAATTCAAGAACATGGAATTCTTTTACTTCCATAACTGCGTCTACGACTACCTGTGGAAGAACAACCGGCGCCGCAACGCCGAGCGTTTCCCCACCTGGGACGTGCTGCGCAAGTACCCGCCCGACACCAAGCTGATTTTTGTCGGCGACGCCACCATGAGCCCCTATGAAATACTGCAGCCGGGCGGCTCGGTCGAATACAACAACGAGGAAGCGGGATCGACATGGCTGGCGCGTTTTACCGCCGCCTTCCCGAAATTCATCTGGCTCAATCCCGAGTCGGAAGGCCTGTGGCAGTACCGCCAGTCCATCGGCGTGATGCGGCAATTGATGAACAACCGCATGTTCCCGCTATCGATCGACGGACTGGAACGGGGCATGCGCTTGCTCAGTAAATAAAAGCGTGCAACAAAAAGTCCATGGCGGCATGCCGCCGCCATGTCGTACACTGCGGTAGAAACAACCGTGCGGAGCCTCTCCGCCGCGGGCGGCGCGCCATCGGCATGGCCATGCCCCGCCCCTGCCGCATCCCGTGCGTGGCCGCCATGACCACGGCACTGTTCGATTGCGCACATCGTGCGCGCCTTCTGCTCCGGTAGAATCGGCGCAACGCTCTGCGCAAACAATGCACCAAAGCTGCACCATGCTGTTGCCGCGCCAGTCTCCATGCTGCCGGCCGGTGCCAGCGACACTTCAAAGGAATGAGCATGCAAAGTCTAATCTCGATCGCCGCCGACCTGTCCTGGCCGTTCGCCATTACCCTGGCCTGGGTCGTCGGCGAATTCGGCCACCGCTGGACGGGCCTGCCGCGCATCAGTTTTTACGGCGTGATCGGCTTCATCCTGGCGCAGACGCAGGTCGGCATCCTGCCGCAGACGGACGCCGGCCCCATGCTGGTGCTGGCCGACGTGGCCTTCGGCCTGATCCTGTTCGAAGTCGGCTACCGCATCAACCTGCGCTGGCTGAAAAACAACCCGTGGATCGCCGTCACGGGCCTCGTCGAGTCCCTGCTGACCTTTGCCGTCGTGTACTTCATCGGCATCGAGTTCGGCACCACATCGATGACGGCGCTGCTGCTGGCGTCGCTGGCCATGTCCACCTCGCCGGCCACCATCATGCGCGTCATCAACGAGGAGCGCAGCTCGGGCCAGGTCACCGAGCGCATCGTCCACCTGACGGCGCTCAACTGCGTGCTGGCCGTCTTCACCTTCAACATCATCATCGGTTTCTGGATGTTCCAGAGCTCCACCGACCTGATCGAGGCGACCAGCAGCAGCGCCGCCGTGCTGGCCGCCTCCGTGGCCGCCGGCACCGTCTTCGGCATCATCGTGCCCGCCATGCTGCGCCGCCTGGGCAACATGGCGCAGGACGCCACGGTGGCTTTCGCCCTGTCCGTCATGCTGCTCGTCGCCCTGACCTACACCACCAGCCTGTCGCCGCTGCTGGCCACCCTGACCTTCGGACTGGTGGCGCGCCACCGCCGCGTCGCCTTCAGCCAGGCGCAGCGCAATTTCGGCGCGCTGGGCGAACTGCTGACGGTGCTGCTGTTCGTGTATGCCGCCTCGACCCTGGAATGGGGCAGCGTGACGGCCGGCGCCGGCCTGGCCCTGGCCGTCGTCGGCGGCCGCCTGCTGACGAAAGTCGTCGGCGTGGCCGCGTTCTCGCATGTCAGCGGCATTTCCTGGCGCAAGGGCATCCTGACAGGCGTGGCGCTGACGCCCGTCTCCGTCTTCATCATCCTGCTGCTCGAACACGCGCGCCAGCACGGCGTGAACTTCGGCGACGAATTGAATGCCCTGGCCGCCGTCACCCTGGGCCTGGAACTGGTCGGCCCCGTACTCGTGCAGCGCGTGCTGATGCTGGCAAAAGAAACCCACGAAATCAAGGAGCGCTAAATGCCGCTGGAACCCTTTGGCCAATCGGCCGCGCTGACTTTCGGCGTCGAACTCGAACTGCAGCTGGTGAACCTGTCGGACTACGACCTGACGGCCGCCAGCCCCGACCTGCTGCACCTGCTGAATAAAAAACCGTTTCCCGGCAACGTCACGCCGGAAATCACCGAGAGCATGATCGAGATCAACTCGAGCGTGCACACGCATCATGGCCCCCTTCTGGAGCAGCTGCAGGAAATCCGCGACACGCTGATCACGGCCGGAGACAAGCTCAATATCGGCATCGCGGGCGGCGGCACGCACCCGTTCCAGCAATGGTCGTCGCAAAAGATCTTTTCCAAGCCGCGCTTCCAGGAAATTTCGGAACTGTACGGCTACCTGGCCAAGCAGTTCACCATCTTCGGCCAGCACGTGCATATCGGCTGCGCCTCGGGCGACGACGCCATGTTTTTGCTGCACTCGCTGAACCGCTACATCCCCCACTTCATCGCCCTGTCGGCCTCCTCGCCCTACGTGCAGGGACGCGACACGCTGTTCGATTCGGCACGCCTGAACTCCGTGTTCGCCTTCCCCATGAGCGGACGCGCGCCATTCACCCTGAGCTGGGACCAGTTCTCCAACGAGTATTTCGCCAAGATGGAGAACACGGGCATCATCAAGAGCATGAAGGACTTTTACTGGGATATCCGCCCCAAGCCGGAATTCGGCACCATCGAGCTGCGCGTGTGCGACACGCCGCTGACGGTGGAGCGGGCCGCCGCGCTGGCCGCCTACCTGCAGGCGCTGTGCCGCTACCTGCTCGAACGCCGCGAGACGCCGCCGGTGGAAGACGATTACCTCGTGTATAACTACAACCGCTTCCAGGCCTGCCGCTTCGGCCTCGACGGCGCCATCACGCATCCGAAAACCTACGAGACGATGTCGCTGCGCGAGGACATCATGACCACCCTGCGCAAGATGGAACCGCACGCCGAGGCGCTGGGCAGCACGCAGGCCCTGAAACACCTGTCGGACGTGGCCAAGCAGTGGAGCGATGCGCAATACCTGCGCAAGCAGCACAGCCTGCAGGGCAGCGCCGAGGGCATGGTCGATTCGGCCATCAGATGTTTTCGCGGCGAGCCGATGAACTACTGACGCCGGTCAGCATGGAAACGTAGCTCGGATTAGCGGCGGCCCGCCGCGCAATCCGACTGGCGTCGCCAACAATGTTGTCGGATGACGTACTGCGGACTCATCCGACCTGCCCGCCCCCTTCCGCGCGCGACGGTGTTGCCAGGCATTTTGACTTCCCGCCCAACCACGCAAAGCCAAAAAACCACACCTCGCCTCCCCGTCATTTACAGCAGCCGGCCCCGCTTGTTACAATAAGTGAGAATGATTCTTATTATTGTTTAATCCACCGATCCAGCCGGGCCGGCCATGCAAGGGGAACGCGATGCCGCTGGCAGAGCCGCTACAACGCCAGGACATCGCGACACTGTACGCCGACCACCACGGCTGGCTGCAGGGATGGCTGCGCAAGAAGCTGGGCAGCACCGCCTGCGCGGCCGACGTGGCGCATGACACCTTCATGCGCCTGCTCGACCGGGAGGACGCCGTCGCCGCGCGCGAGCCGCGTGCCTTTCTCGCCACCGTTGCCCAGCGCGTGCTATTCAACCACTACCGGCGCCAGAAACTGGAACTGGCCTACCTCGACGTGCTGGCACAGCTGCCGCCTTTGCATGCACCGTCGCCCGAAGAACGGGCACTGCTGCTGGCCACCGTATTCGAACTTGACCGCATGCTCGACGGCTTGCCGGCGCCCGTCAAGCGCGCTTTCCTGCTGCGCCAGCTCGACGACCTGCCGCAGGAAGACATCGCGCGCCAGCTCGGCATCTCGCTGGCCACGGTGAAACGCCACCTACAGCGCGCCGGCAGCGCCACGCACGCGTGGCAGCAGCTGCAACTGCAGCACGAGCATCTGCCGCCGGCCATGCAGGCGACCCTGCTGCGCGCCTGCGTGCAGGCGAATGCGCCGCGCCGCCACGCCGTCAAGACCCTGGCCCTGCTGCTGGCCTGCGGCGCTTCGCTGTACGCATTCGAACGCCATGCGCCATGGCGCGGCTGGACGGCCGACTACCGCACGGGCGTCAACCGGCGCCGCGTCGTGACCCTGAGCGATGGCACCCAGCTCACCCTCAACACCAGCAGCGCCGTCAACATCGATTACAGCGGCGAACAGCGGCGCATCGTGCTGCTGGCCGGCGAGATCTTCATCGCCACCGGCAAGGACGCGGCACAACGGCCGTTCTTCGTCAGCACACCGCATGGCGGCCTGCAGGCGCTGGGCACGCGTTTCACGGTGCGCCTGCACGATGCCTACGCCAGCGCCGGCGTGCTCGAAGGGGCCGTCGCCGTGCTGGCCGACGATGGCGGCCAGCGCCTGGTGCTGCGTCCCGGCGAGGGCGCCCACTTCGACAGCGCGGGATACCACCGCCAGGCGCTGGCTCCCTATGGCGGGGCCTGGCTCGGTGGCATGCTGGTGGCGCGCGACATGCGCCTGGCCGATTTCCTCGCCGAGCTGACGCGCTACTGCGAGCAGCCGCTGAGCTGTGCGCCCGGCATCGCCAGCTTGCGCGTCTCCGGCTCCTACCCGCTGGCCGACACGGACGCCATCCTCGACGCCGTCTGCGCCAGCCTGCAGTTGCGCCGCAATACCGTCACGCGCTTCTGGGGACATCAGGTCGTGCGCATCGAACTGGCGGCACGCTAAAAAATATTCTCTTGAAATTGAGCTGTTTCGCCGTAGTCGCGTGACTTGGAAGATAGGCAGTCCCCATCTTGCGCATCCACGAAAGGTTTTTTCACATGCATCACGCTTCGCGTTCCCTCCTTACCCGCACCGTACTGGCCTGCGCCCTGTCGCAGATCGGCATGGCCCTGGCCCTGCCGGCGTCAGCCCAGGCGCAAACGCAGCAAGTGCGCAGCTACAGCATTCCCGCAGGCTCGCTGGGCGATGTCTTGACGCGCTTCGGCAGCGACAGCGCCATCCTGCTGTCGTTCTCCAGCGAGGCCACGCAAGGCTTGCGCAGCGCCGGCCTGCAAGGCCGCTACAGCCTGCAGGACGGTTTCCGCGCGCTGCTGGCCGGCAGCGGCCTGCAAGCCGTGCCGCAGGCGAATGGCGGCTACCTGTTGCAGAAAATCCCCGCCAGCGCCGGCGCCCCTTCGGCGGATAGCCGCGGCGTGGCCGTCATGAGCGGCGTCACCGTGGTGGCAGCGGCCGAACGCAGCGCCGTGACGGCCGGCACGGGCAGCTATACGGGCGGCCCCGCCAGCGGCGCCACGGGCCTGGTCCTGACGCAGCGCGAAACGCCGCAATCGCTGACCATCGTCACGCGCCAGCAGATGGATGACCAGAACAGCAACGCCGTCTCCGACGTCATGAAGAACGTCAATGGCGTGAGCGTGCAGAACTATGACAGCGACCGCTGGAGCTTCCAGGCGCGCGGCTTCGCCGTCACCAATTTCCAGTACGACGGCGTATCGGCCATCTATGACGGCGTGTACGACTGGGGCACGACGAACAGCGACATGGCCATCTACGACCGCATCGAAGTGCTGAAAGGCGCGACGGGCCTGATGAGCGGCTCGGGCGACCCGTCCGCCACCGTCAACATGGTGCGCAAGCGCCCCACCGCCAGCTTCGAGGGCTCGGCCACCCTGGGCGCCGGCTCGTGGGACAACTACCGCGGCGAAGTCGATGTCTCCGGCCCCCTGAACGACAGCCGCACGGTGCGCGGCCGGCTGGTGGGCGCCTACCAGGACAAGCACTCCTACCTGGACCGCTATAAACAGCAAAAATCGGTCGCCTACGGCATCATCGAGGCGGACCTGACGCCTGTCACCCTGCTGACGGCCAGTTTCACGCACCAGGATTACAAGCCGCGCGGCTCGACCTGGACCGGTTTTCCCGTGCTGTTCTCGGATGGCTCGCGCACGGATTTCCCCACCGCGTGGAACCCGGCCACGGACTGGAGCCGCCGCGACATGCAGAACACCACGTTGTTTACGTCGCTGGAGCATAGCTTCGCCAACGAGTGGAAGGTGAAATTGAGCGCCAACCAGCTGCGCAGCAAGCATGACAGCGTGCTCGGCTCGGCCAGCGGCGGCAATCCCGACCCCGCCACGGGCGAAGGCGCCTATTTCTTCATGGGGAAATACAAGGGCGACCGCCGTCAGACCACCGTCAACGTCGACGCCAGCGGCCCGTTCACGGCCTTCGGCCGCCGGCACGAAGCCATGGTCGGCTATTCTTCATCGACGGCGAAGCAGGATGGCCCCGTCTACGAATCCATCTATCCACCAGTCGAAGGCAGCTATTTCGACTGGCGCGGCCAGTACGCGGAACCGGCCTTCAAGCGCCTGGGCAACGACAACGACAGCACGCGCCAGAGCGGCCTGTATGGCGCCGTGCGCCTGCATCCTGTCGACGCGCTGTCCGTCATCGTCGGCGCGCGCGTCAGCGACTACAGGCAGGAACAGGACCGTACTTTCTTCGACAGCGGCACGGCGCGCATCCAGTCGCGCATCGAGGAAAACAAGGTCATCACGCCGTATGCGGGCATCGTGTATGACCTCGACAAGACATATTCCGTGTTCGGCAGCTACACCAGCATCTTCGCGCCGCAGAGCAACCGCGACGTCAACCGCAACTTCCTCGCCCCCGTGCGCGGCAAGGGTTTCGAAGCGGGCGTGAAGGCGGAGTACCTTGACGGCAAGGTCAATGCCAGCGCGTCCCTGTTCCAGATCCGCCAAAGCAACGTGGCCAGCTCTGTGGGCGAAGTCAACGGCGAAGAAGCGTATCGAGCCATCGACGGCGTCACCAGCCGCGGCGTGGAAATGGAAGTGACGGGCGAAGTGGCCAGGGATGTGAAGCTGAGCGCCGGCTATACCTATGCGCATGTGCGCGACGCGGAGGGCAAGGACGTGTTTTCCACCATGCTGCAAACCACGCAGCCGGCCCACCTGGTGCGCGTGCAGGGCACGTGGCGCCTGCCGGCAAGCCTGGACAAGCTGACCGTCGGCGGCGGCATCAACTGGCAAAGCAGCTACTACGGCAATATCTGGAATCCCGCCATCAACGATTATTCGCGCATCAAGCAGGGCAGCTACGCACTGGTCAACCTGCTGGCCCGCTATGAAATCAGCAAGAACGTCACGGCCAGCCTCAACGTGAACAACCTGCTGGACAAGAAATACATGACGGGTTTGGGCCTGTTCCAGACGGGCTTTTATGGCGAACCGCGCAGCGTGATGTTCACCGTGCGCACGAAGTTTTAACGCGAAGTTCCAACTAAGTGCCGTACAACGCCAGCGCCCATGCCGGCGGGCGCAATTCCAGCGCCAGCGGCAGATAAGCGGGATCGAAGCGCGCCGCCAGCAGGTACACATTGGCGGCGCCCTTGGGTTCCCAGTTCCCCGTGAAGCCCTTTTCGCCGGCCGCCACGCGCTTGCGGTCGAAGGGCACGGCGCTTTTCGCGAATTCCTCGTGCGTCTTTTTTCCCTGCGCATACGGTGCCAGCCAGGCCAGCGCCTCGGCCAGGCGCCGCGCCGGCGGCGCGCCATACCAGTCGTCGCCATGGGCTTGCGCCATCAGCGCCGTCGCCAGCAGCGGTTCCAGGCTGTAGGTGGTGTAATGCAGGGCGTCGCGCTGTTCGAAGTCGAACGGCACGCCGCCAGCGCCGATATTGCGCGGCACGTGGGCCAGGAAGCGCTCTTTCGCGCGCGCGATCAGCAGCGCCTCGCCCGTGAGATAAGCGGCGGCCGTGCCGATCTTGATGCGGTGGCTATGCCAGTTGTTGCGCGCCGTCGACGGCCCGCCCACCTTGATCGGATCGCTCAAGTACCCGTGCGCCAGGGTGCGGCAAAATGCCTGCACCTGCTCGCGCTCGACGCCATTCAGTCGCTCCTGCAGCAAATCAAAGCCCATCAGGAGGCTGGCCAGCTCCGTCTCGTCGACGGGACTGAACGACGGCTGATAGCCACTGCTCCAGGCCAGCACCAGCCGGCGCGCGCTCTCGAAATGCGCCATGTCGCCCGACAGCCGCCAGGCCAGCGCCTGCAGGCGCGCCTGGCGCCAGTCTTCCTGCGCCTGCTGGCTGTGTTCGCGCCCGCCCTCGCCCTTCAGCAAGCCGCCCGTGCGCACTTGCGCCATCAAATGCACGGGCCGCGCCGCATCCTTGCGCGCCGCCTTGAGCACCTGTTCGGCAACGGCAGGGGCCACGCGCACCGTCAGCGTGCGGGCGCGCTCGGCCGACGTCAGGGCAAACGGCAGCGCTGCCTCGTGCGGGCGCGGCTCCGCGCGCAGCTGCGCCAGGGGCAGCGCCAGCAAGCCGGCCAGCACGGCGCGGCGGCGCATCAGGATGGGCGTCAAAACCGCGTTTCCCGCGCCGCGCGCAGGAAGTTGTCGAGGATGGGCGTGCAGTCGAGCAGCTCGACGCCGCCCGCCGAATGGAATTCCGGGTGCCACTGCAGACCCATGACGAAGCGCGCCCGCTGGTAGCGGATGGCCTCGACGATATTGTCTCCCTGCGAATACGCTTCCACCGTGATGTCGCGTCCCAGGTCCTTGACCGACTGGTGGTGGATGGAGTTGACCAGTGCCTCGCCCGTCTTCGGGAACAGGCCGGCCAGCGACGAACCTTTCGGGAAGACGATGCTGTGGCGGTGGCGGTCATACAGGTCGTTGACGTGCGAGGTGGCGCCTTCCACGTCCGAGGCAATGTCCTGGTACAGCGTGCCGCCGAAACCGACATTAATCAATTGACAACCACGGCAAATGCCCAGCACGGGCTTGCCCGCGTCGACGAATTCGTGCAGCAGCTCCAGCTCGTACAGGTCGCGCGCGCGGTCGCCGCTCCATTCGGGCCGCGTGGCCGTCTCCGAATAGGTCTGCGGCGAGACGTCGGCGCCGCCCTGCAGCACCAGGCCGTCCAGGTGGCGCGCATAGTGGCGCAAGGTGATGTTGCTCGGGTGGAGCAGGCCGCTGGTATTGACCGTGGGAATCATGAACACCAGCACATCGCGCGACATGACCCACTGCGCGATCGACTCTTCCAGGTATTGCAGGTTCTTGCTGCGCAGGCCCGTGGCACCGGGCTCGGGATGGAAGATGCGCGCCGAGATGCCGATGCGCAAGGTGCGCCGCATGAAATCGCGGCTCGCCTTGTCGCGCATGGAACGGTAGCGCGACGAGATCACCCGCCAGGCCAGCGCCAGCGGCGTGTCATTGTCCTTCAGGTAGCGCGGCGCGGCGTCGCGTGCGCGGTGCTCGTCATCGGACGCCCGGCCAACCCGGTCGGGCCGGGATGGCGGCGCAGGATCGGTGGAAGGGGGCTGCTGGGGATCTTTTTCGTCTGACATGGCAAGGCTGACTCAAAGCGGGGACGGTTTCAATATAACCCCCCGCCTCCGAAAGCACGATTCAATTTTGTAACAAAAGCATACGTGCGGCGCATCCGCGCAACAGGAGCGCACCCAACGCATACGCCGCGTTTACGCCGGCGGCCCCGCTTTTTAGAGAATCTTTACGGCCCCGCTGCTAATCTTGAACGTACCTCAACCACCGCTGCAAAGCCGCCATGGATCCCCATTCACGCCACTCTATGCCTCCAGCGCATCAAGCGCTGCCCCACCGCCATCCCCGCCTGCCCACCTTCCTCATGCACATCACGGTCGACAAATCCTGCCTGGCCGAGCTGCGCCAGCTGGTCGTCAAGACCTGCGGCGGCATGCTCTCGTTCATGCGCGTCGAAGCGGTCGACCATGCCGAGCGCATGAAAGTCTGGCTGTGCGTGACGGAACCGGCCCTGCGCCTGACGATGGATGCCGTCATGCGCCTGCTGCCGGCGGCGGAATTTGGCCGCATCAGCCAGGGGAAATCGCTATGAACCAGTATGCCTGCGAGCAGGCGATGTCCACCTCCCGCATCACCGCGCACTTCCAGGGCATCTGGGTGCCGATGGTCACGCCGTTCCGCGATGGCCAGATCGACGTCGACGCCGCGCAGCAGCTGGCCAGCGAGCTGGCCGCCAGCGGCATCGACGGTCTGGTCGCGTGCGGCACCACGGGCGAGGCGGCCATGCTGAGCGCCGCCGAACAGACCATGCTGCTAGATAGCGTGCTCGAAGCCGTCGGTCCGCGCTTTCCCGTCGTGATGGGCGTGGGCGGCAGCGACACGCACGGCGTCATCGCCAGCGTGCAGCGCTATAACGACCATCCGCTGGCCGGCCTGCTGATCTCCGCCCCCGCCTATGTGCGCCCGTCGCAGGACGGCATCGTGCGCCACTTCCAGGCCATCGCCGCCGCCACCGACCAGTCCATCGTGCTGTACAACGTGCCGGCCCGCACGGGCGTGAATATCGCGCCGCAGACGGCTGCCCTGCTGGCGCGCGACTCCCATTTCGTCGCCATCAAGGAAGCGGGCGGCACGCTGCAGCAGCTCGGCGAATTGCTGCTCGACACGCGCCTGGACGTGCTGTGCGGCGACGATGCGCTGCTGCTGGCCAGCCTGTCCATGGGCGGCCACGGCGCCATGTCGGCCGCCGCCCAGGTACGTCCCGACCTGTATGCGCAGCTGTTCCACCTCGTCAAGCAGGGCCGCCACGGCGCGGCAGGCGCCCTGTTCAAGGCCATGCTGCCCGTCATCCGCCTGCTGTTTTCCGAACCCAACCCCGGCCCCGTGAAGGCGGCGCTGGCCATGCAGGGCAAGGTGCGCGACGAGCTGCGCTTGCCGATGACACCCATGTCCCAGGCCGGCCAGGCCGCGCTGGCCGATGCGCTGGAGCAGCTGATGGAGCTGCCCGCATGGACGGCCGATGAAAGGCAGGCCGCGCGCGAAAGCTGCCTGCTGCAGCTGGTCTACCCTGCCAACATCATGCCCGCGGTACGCCACGATGATCATCGCCATCACGGATGAACGCGGCGGGATGGAAAAATCCATCGTCGCCGGACGCCTGGCTGCCTCGCGCGCGCTGGCCGGACGCAAGGTATTGCTGCTCGATGCCGATCCGCGCCAGGGAGCCCTGGCGCAGGCCAGGATCATGCACGACGGCGTCACGCAAAACAGCGTGACGCGGCCGCGCCTGATGGCGCGCGCCATCAGCGCCAAGGGCCTGCAGCCGGAACTCGAGCACCTGGTGACCTGCTACCACGACATCGTCATCGACAGCGAAGGCCGCGATTCCATGGGCAGCCGCTCGGCCCTGATCGCTGCGCGCGTGCTGGTGGTGCCGCTGGACGGCGGCGTCGACGCCGCCGCGCAGGCAGGCCTGACGCGCCGCATCGCGCATGCGCGCAGCTTCAATCCCGGGCTATGCGTCTTGCTGGCAACGGACACGCAAGCGTCGGCCGCCCACACCCTGGCCGCGCGGATTCCGGCAGCCCGCGTGGTCGGCCTGGGACAGCTGTATTGCGCCGTGTTCGACTGCAGCCACCGCGCGGCATAGCAACGACGGCTGGGGCCAGACCCGCCGGGTCCGGCCCCATTTTCAGCACGCGAAAGGCGGCGCCGCCGCCTCTCCTCCCTTCAATTAAAACGTCTTGCTTACCGTCAGCAGCAGCGCCGTCTTGCCCATGAACTTGCCGTTGACCGGCGAGGCATAGGCGGCCTTGCCGGCATTCGTGCCGATCACGGCCAGCGCGCCCGAAACAAAACCGAAGTCGCGCGTCACGCCCACTTTCCAGTCCGTGTAGCTCGATGCATCATTGTTGTTGACCTTCTGATGGCCCGCATGCAGGTTGCCGGTCCAGCCATTCGTCAGGTCGATATTCGCGCCGATATCGAGGTAGCCGCTGTTCTTGCTGTTGACGATGCCGAACAGGTTGGAGACGGCATGCGAGTACTTGATGTAGGCCGGGCCATACGACAGCTGGCCGTAGACTTCCTGCGTATCCGCGTTGGCCAGGCCGGCGACGTGCTTCAAGCCATTGTCCGCGTACACATATGCGAGCACGCCCACGTCGTAGCCGATATCGGCGTTCAACTGCCCGCGCTTGCCCGCATACAGGTCCACTTCCACGTCGCCGCTGCCGCCCGCGTCCTTGGTCCACTTGATGGTCGAGGCCCACGCACCCGCATACAGGCCGGTGGGATTGTTGACGTAATCAAAGCCGCCCTGCAGCGCGGGCTTCAAGCGCGTCTGCGAAATGCCGCGGTAGCGGTAGTCAGACACGCCGGCCACGTTGAAACTCAGCTCGTTGTCCGGCTTGGCCTCGTCGGCGTGGGCCAGGCTGCCGGTAAAGGCGGTGGCGACGGCGAGTGCAAGTAACATTTTATTCATGGTTTTTCTTCTTCATGGGTGGTATGGGCCTTTGCCAACATGGCGCAGCTGGCCCGCCGCTGCAAAAATTCGGGTAAAGCGTCCCCCTGGCGCGCGCGGCGCCTGTTTTCAGACAGGGGATGAAAAGCGGTTTAAGCGGTTTAGAGAGGCAGCAGCAAGCGGTAGCCGACGGCCGTTTCCGTCAGCAGGTACTGCGGCTGGGCCGGGTCGGCTTCCAGCTTCTGCCGCAAATGCCCCATGTAGATGCGCAGGTAGTGGCCGTTTTCACTGTTCGACGGCCCCCACACTTCGCGCAGCAGTTGCGGATTGGTGACGACCCTGCCCGCGTTTTTCACCAGGACGGACAGCAAACGGAATTCCGTCGGCGTCATGTGCACCAGCTGCTTGTTGCGCGTCACCAGGCGGTCCTTCAGGTCGACGCGCACGTCGCCGAACTGCACCACGCCGTCATCGCTGGCGGCAGGCTGGCGCTGGCGGCGCAAGGTGGCGCGCACGCGCGCCAGCAGCTCGCCCACGCCGAACGGCTTGGTCAGGTAATCGTCAGCGCCCGCATCGAGCGCGCGTATCTTGTCCTGCTCGTCGACCCGCGCCGACAGCACGATGATGGGCACGGCCGACCATTTGCGGATGTCGGCGATGAAGTCGATGCCGTCGCCGTCGGGCAGACCCAGGTCCAGCACGATCAGGTCGGGGCGGCGCGTGCCCGCGTCGATCAGACCCCGCTGCATGGTGGCCGACTCGAAAATCTGCCAGCCCTCGTCCTCAAGCGCGGAGCGCACGAAACGGCGGATTTGCGGTTCATCCTCGACCAGCAAGGCGGTGGCGGAAGGTTCGTTCATGATGGTTGTCCTGTTTCAAAATCGTTTGCATCGTCCGGCTCCGGCGCGGGCGGCGCCGGCGGCGTGCCCAGCGGCAAGGTAAAGACCATGGCCGCGCCCTGTGCCGACGCGGCTGGCTGCGCGTGGATGGTGCCGCCGTGCGCTTCGACGATGGCGCGGCAGATGGCCAGCCCCAGTCCCACGCCCGGCTTGTTCGACTCGCGCTCGCCGCGCGTGAATTTTTCGAAGATGGCTTCTTCGCGCCCGGGCGGCAAGCCCGGGCCATCGTCGGCCACCGTCACCTGCAGGAACTGCCCATGTACCCGGCCAACGATGACGATGCTGCTTCCCGGCGGCGTGTACTTGGTCGCGTTTTCCAGCAGGTTGCACAGCACGCGCTCGATCAGCACGGCGTCGTAGCGCACCAGCGGCAAGTCCGGCGCCAGCTGCGTCTGCACGCGGTGGGCCTGCAATTGCGGGCCGCTGGCGCGCAGCGCGCTGCCGACCACCTCTTCCAGCGCCTGCCATTGCAGGTTCAGGCGCACCTGGCCGCTTTCGATGCGCGCCATGTCCAGCAGGTTCGCCACCAGCGCGCTCATGCGCACTGTCTCGGACTGCAGCGCGCGCGCCATGTCCAGCTGCGCGCTGGACAGCGCCGGTTTCGACAGGGCCAGCGATTCGGCCAGCCCCACCAGCGACGTCAACGGCGTGCGCAGGTCGTGCGACAGGGCCGCCAGCAGCGAATTGCGCAAGCGTTCTGACTCCATCTGCACCAGCGCCCCCTGCGCCACGTCGATATAGTGCACGCGTTCGAGGGCGATGGCCGCCAGCGCGGCAAAGGTGTCCAGGTGCTGGCGCTGCTCGGGCACCAGCAGCCAGCGCCCGTGACGCGGCGCCTCCAGCGGCAGCAGCGCCAGCAAGCCGCGCGTGCGCATCGGCGCGATCAGCGGCAGATAAAAAATGCTCGATCCCGGCAGGGTATCGGTGCCCGTGCCGGCCGCCTGGGCATGGTCGAAGGCCCACTGCGCGATGCCCATGTCCAGCGGCTCCACGCCATTTGGCGATTGCAGGCGTCCCTCGTCATCGGGCAGCAGCAGGGTCGCGCGCGCGCGGAACGCCCGCTCGATGGCGCTTTTCGTGATCTCGAAAATCTGCTCCGTCTGCAGCACGCTGGATAACTCGCGCGAAAACTCGTACAGGGCCCGCGCCCGCGCTTCGCGGTGCGAAGCGACCCGTGCCTGGAAACGCAGGCCGGCCGTCAGGTGGCCCGTGATCAGGCCCACGGCCAGCATCACGCCAAAGGTGATGATGTACTGAAAATCGCCCACGGCAAACGAGAAACGCGGCGGCACGAAGACGAAGTCGAAGCAGGCCACGCCCACCAGGCTGGCCAGCGCCGCCGGTCCGCGCCCCAGGCGCACGGCCACCAGCACCACCGTGAGCAGCGACAGCATGGCGATATTGGCCAGGTCCAGGTAAGGCTGCAACGGCACCGAAACGAGGGCCGTGGCCATGCTGGCGCCCGCCGCCAGGATGTAGCGCCAGTGGCGCATGGGGCGGCGCGGCGTTTCCGTGTCCACGCCCGCGACAGGCCGGGGCGGGGCGTCAGCTGGCGGCAAGCCCACCTCGATCAGGTCGATATCGGGCGCCAGGCTGGCCATGCGCGCCGCCGGCGACGCACTCCACAGCCGCGCCAGCCAGCCGCCCCTGCCCTGCCCGCGCCCGACGATGACTTTCGAGATATTCGCGCCGCGCGCATAGTCGACGATGGCGGCGGCGATGTCGCCGGAGGGGTTGACGGCCGTGCGCGCGCCCAGGTCCTGCGCCAGCTTCAGCGTTTTCAGGATGCGTTCGCGCTGGCGCGCCGGCAGGCGCTGCAGGCGCGGCGTTTCCACATACAGCGCATGCCATTCCGCATTGAGCTGGCTGGCCAGGCGCGCCGTGCTGCGGATGACATGTTCGCCGCCCGCGCGCGGCCCCACGCAAGCCAGCAGCGCGGCGCCCGTCTTCCAGACGGGATTGATCGACTTCTCGACGCGGTAGGCTTGCACGTCGTCCTGCACGCGGTCGGCCGTGCGGCGCAAGGCCAGTTCGCGCAAGGCGATCAAATTACCCTTGCGGAAAAAATGCTGCGACGCCCGCTCCGCCTGCTGCGGCTGATACACCTTGCCCAGTTTCAGGCGGCGCAGCAGTTCATCGGCGGGGATATCGACCAGCACCACCTCGTCGGCGCGGTCGAACACCGTGTCGGGCAGGGTCTCGGCCACGCGCACGCCGGTGATCCCGCCCACCACATCGTTCAGGCTTTCCAGGTGCTGCACGTTGACGGTGGAGAGCACGTCGATGCCGGCCGCCAGCAATTCCTCGACATCCTGCCAGCGCTTCGGATGGCGCGAACCGGCCACGTTCGAATGGGCCAGTTCGTCCATCAGGATCAGCGGTGGCGCACGTCGCAGGGCCTCGTCCAGGTCGAACTCGAACAGGGTCTTGCCGCGGTATTCGACGGCCTTCCGGGGCAGCAGCGGCAGTCCGTCCAGCAGGGCGGCCGTATCCTGGCGCCCATGCGTCTCCACCACGCCGACCAGCAGATCCTGACCATCGGCCAGCAATTTGCGGGCGGCGGCCAGCATCGCATAGGTCTTGCCGACGCCGGCGGAGGCGCCAAAATAGATGCGCAGCCTGCCGCGCGCGGCTTTCTTTTCCTGCGCCTGCACTTGCGCCAGCAGGGCATCAGGGTCGGGGCGTTGGCTGTCGTTGGGGAGCATATTGTATTTTAGTCTTCTTGGAGCATCTGTAGGTCGGATTAGCGCTAGCGCGTAATCCGACGGCATTGTTGGCTGCGCCGTGGGTAATGTCGGCTTACGCTGCGCCAAGCCGACCTACGCCGACCTACGCACCATTGCCAGCTTACTTTGCCATGGCATCCAATGCCAGATTCAGTTCCAGCACATTCACCCGCGGTTCGCCAAAAAAGCCGATATACGCGGTTTTCTGCACCTTGGCGATGGCATTTTCCACCTGCGCCAGCGGCACGCCACGCACGCGGGCCACGCGCGGCGCCTGGTACACGGCGCCCGCCAGGCTGATTTCCGGATCCAGGCCGCTGCTCGACGCCGTCACCAGGTCGACGGGGATCGGGTTGCGGTTGCCGGGATCGGCTGCCTGCAGGGCGGCGATGCGCGCCTTGACGGCGTCGACCAGTGCCGGATTGCTCGGTCCCTGGTTCGAGCCGCCCGAACCGGCGCCGTTATTCGCCATCGGCGCGGTGGCCGATGGACGGCCCCAGAAGTACTTGGGCGAGGTGAACGACTGGCCGATCAGGCTGGAGCCGACCGGTTTGCCAGCCCGCTCGACGATGCTGCCATTGGCTTCCTCATTGAAAGCCAGTTGCCCGATGCCGGCCGTGGCAAACGGATAGACCACGCCGCAGATCACGGTCAGCGCGGCAAACAGGACCAGGGCGGGACGTACGATAGTGCTCATGATGGTTCCTTTAGACGAGGTTGAGTGCGGACAGCAGCATGTCGATCAGCTTGATCCCGATGAAGGGCAGGATGATGCCACCCAGGCCGTAGATCAGCAGGTTGCGGCGCAACAGGCTGGCCGCGCCGATGGCGCGGTATTGCACGCCTTTCAGCGCCAGCGGGATCAGCACGACGATGATCAGCGCATTGAAGATCACGGCCGACATGATGGCCGATGCGGGGCTGGCCAGGTGCATGATGTCGAGCGCCTTCAGCTGCGGATACGTGCCCACGAAGGCGGCCGGGATGATGGCGAAATACTTGGCGATGTCGTTCGAGATCGAGAACGTCGTCAGCGAACCGCGCGTCATCAGCATCTGCTTGCCGATTTCGACGATCTCCAGCAGCTTGGTAGGGTTCGAGTCGAGGTCGACCATGTTGCCCGCTTCCTTTGCCGCCTGCGTGCCCGAATTCATGGCCACGGCCACGTCGGCCTGGGCCAGCGCGGGCGCGTCGTTGGTGCCGTCGCCCGTCATCGCCACCAGGCGGCCTTCGGCCTGGTAGCTGCGGATGAGTTTCAGCTTGTCTTCCGGCGTCGCTTCCGCCAGGAAGTCGTCCACGCCCGCCTCGGCGGCAATCGCGGCGGCCGTCAACTTGTTATCGCCCGTGATCATGACGGTCTTGATGCCCATGCGGCGCAGTTCCGCGAAGCGTTCCTTGATGCCGCCCTTGACGATATCCTTCAGCTCCACGGCGCCCATGACGCGGCCATCGTCGACCACCACCAGCGGCGTGCTGCCGCGGCGGGCGATATCGTCGACGGCGCGCGCCACCTCTTCCGGATACGGCTGGCCCAGCGCTTCCACATATTTTTTCATGGAGTCGGCCGCGCCCTTGCGCAGCTGGCGCACCTGCTGCTCGCCCGCGATATCCACGCCGCTCATGCGCGTCTGCGCCGTGAACGGCACGAAGGTGGCGTGCAGGCTGGCCATCTCGCGTTCGCGGATATTGAACTTCTGCTTGGCCAGCACGACGATGCTGCGCCCTTCCGGCGTTTCATCGGCCAAGGAGGCCAGCTGCGCCGCGTCGGCCAGCTGCTGCTCCGTCACGCCGGGCGCCGGCACGAAGTTCGACGCCTGGCGGTTGCCCAGGGTGATGGTGCCGGTTTTATCGAGCAGCAGCACGTCGACGTCGCCAGCCGCTTCCACGGCGCGGCCCGAGGTGGCGATCACATTGGCCTGCATCATGCGGCTCATGCCGGCCACGCCGATGGCCGACAGCAGGCCGCCGATGGTGGTCGGGATCAAACACACCAGCAGCGCGATCAGCACGGTGATGGTGACGGGCGAACTTGTCACGCCTTGGCTGCCGGCCGCCGCCACGGAAAACAGCGAATACGGCAGCAGGGTCACGGTGACGATCAGGAAGACGATGGACAGGGCGACGAGCAGGATCGTCAGGGCGATCTCGTTCGGCGTCTTCTGGCGCTTGGCGCCTTCCACCATGGCGATCATGCGGTCGATGAACGCTTCGCCGGGATTGACGGAGACGCGCACCAGCAGCCAGTCCGACAGCACGCGGGTGCCGCCCGTGACGGCGGAAAAATCGCCGCCCGATTCGCGGATGACGGGCGCCGATTCGCCCGTGATGGCGCTCTCGTCGACGGAGGCCACGCCGGCCGTCACTTCGCCGTCGGCGGGGATCACGTCGCCCGCCTCGACCAGCACCGTCATGCCCTTGCGCAGGTCGGTGGCGGGCGTCGGCAGCCAGGAGGTGCCATATTTTGGCGTCTGCATCTTTTTCGCCATCACCGTCTGCTTCAGGGCGCGCAGCGAGGCCGCCTGGGCCTTGCTGCGGCCTTCGGCCAGCGCTTCGGCGAAGTTTGCGAACAGTACGGTAAACCACAGCCACACGGCGACGGCGACGATGAAGCCGAACGGCGCTTCACCCTGGCCATTCAGGGCCTGGATGGCCAGCAGGGTCGTGATGATGCTGCCGACATAGACGACGAACATCACGGGGCTGCGCCACTGCGTGCGGGGGTCGAGTTTTTTGAACGCATCGACGACGGCGGGGCCGATCAGTGCGGAATCGAACAAAGTCAGGCTTGTGCGTGACATGGTAGCCTCTTATTTGATGAATAGTTGCAGGTGTTCGACGACGGGGCCCAGGGCCAGCGCGGGAACATAATTGAGCACGCCGACCAGCACGACGACGCCGATCAGCAGGCCGATGAACATGGGGCCGTGCGTGGGCATGGTGCCGGCATTGGCCGACAGGCGCTGCTTGCCGGCCAGTGAACCGGCCACCGCCAGCACGGGCACGATCACGGCGAAGCGGCCGAACCACATGGCGATCGCCAGCATCACGTTATAGAACGGCGTGTTGGCGGACAGGCCGGCAAACGCGCTGCCGTTGTTGTTGGCGGCCGAGGTGAAGGCGTACAGGATTTCGGAAAATCCATGCGCGCCCGGATTGGCCACGCCCACCATGCCCGGCTCCACCATCACGGCGATCGCCGTTCCCGTCAGCACCAGGGCCGGCGTCACCAGGATGGCCAGCGACACCATCTTCATTTCATACGCCTGGATTTTCTTGCCCAGGTATTCCGGCGTGCGGCCTATCATCAGGCCGGCGATGAAGACGGCCAGGATGGCGAACATCAGCATGCCGTACAGGCCCGTGCCCACGCCGCCGAACACCACTTCGCCGAACTGCATCAGCAGCAGCGGCACCATGCCGCCCAGGGGCATGTAGGAGTCGTGCATGGAGTTGACGGCGCCGCACGATGCCGCCGTCGTCACCGCCGCGAACAGGGTCGAGGAACTGATGCCGAAGCGCGTTTCCTTGCCTTCCATATTGCCACCCGATTGCAGGCTGCTGGCCTGCTGGTCCACGCCCAGCGCCTGCAGGGCGGGATTGGCTTGCTGCTCGGCGCTCATCACGCCGGCCGTCATGACGACGAAGATGACGGTCATGGCGGCCAGTACGGCCCAGCCCTGGCGCATGTCGCCCACCATGCGGCCAAAGGTGAAGCACAGGCCGGCGGGAATCAGGAAGATGGCCAGCATCTGCAGGAAGTTCGACAGCACGGTGGGGTTTTCATACGGATGCGAGGAATTGGCATTGAAGAAGCCGCCGCCATTCGTGCCCAGCAGCTTGATCGACTCTTGCGACGCGACGGGGCCCATGGCGATCGTCTGCGTTTTTGCCACTTGCGCTTCCATCACGGGCTTGCCGGCCGCATCCAGCACGGGCTGGCCGTCGGCCGCCATTTTCGGCGTCTCATACGCCACCTGGTCGAGCAGGGTCACTTCCTTGTACGGGGAAAAATTCTGGATCATGCCTTCGCCCATGAAGACGACGGACAGGGCCAAGGAGAGCGGCAGCAGGATGTACAGGGTCGAGCGCACCAGGTCGACCCAGAAATTGCCGATCGACTTGCCCGAGCGCGAGGCGAAGCCACGCACCAGCGCAAAGATCACGGCGATGCCCGTGGCGGCCGAGAAGAAGTTCTGGCAGGCCAGGCCCAGCATCTGGGTCAGGTAGCTCATGGTCTGTTCGCCGCCGTAGCCCTGCCAGTTGGTATTGGCGACAAAGCTGACGGTGGTATTGAACGAGGAATCCGGGCTGACGGCGCCCAGTCCCTGGGGATTCAGCGGTAAAAAGCCCTGCAGGCGCTGCAGGCCATACACAAACACGGCGCCCACGGTATTGAAAACGATCAGGGCGATGGCATAGCTTTTCCAGCCCATGGCCTTGTCGGCGGGCAGGCCGGACCAGCGGTATAGCAGGTTTTCCAGCTTTTGCAGCCAGCCCAGGCCGCGCAGCGGCGCGTCGCCGGCCACCCTGGCCATGTACGATCCCAGCGGATAGGCGGCCGCCAGCAGCACGACGAGGAAAGCGAGCAGTAATAGTGTTGATTGGGTCGTCATCACAGTTCCTCCGCCTTCAGCAGCGCCACCAGCAGGTACACGAGCAAGCCGGCCGACACGAAGGCGCCCAGCACATAGAACGCGTTCATTTCACGCTCCCTAATTTGTCGCAGGCGACGGCAAAGCCGGCCACCACGACGAAAAACACGGCAATCAAGCCGAGATACACGATATCCATTCCCACCCTCATTCAGGTTTGTTTTGATAGTGAGCAGATTAGCCAAATGGGTCTAAAAAATTCGTAAAGACTGGGCGGGCAGCTGTAAACAAGATGTAAAAACGGGGGCTTTACCGCATAAAATCCGCCACAATTGGCGCAAAACCACGGCTGTGGCGCACTCTTGTTGCCTTGGAGTAGCGCTATTGCTCGCCGATCAAGATAGAATGCGCGAGCGTCCGCACAAGGACGCCTAGCCTGCCGCACTGCCCTCCCCCAGTGACGCTGGACGGGATATACTGTATATTCATACAGTTATCGCCGCCGCTGTCACTGCGCCGCGCAGTGCCCCGGCCTGGCGTTCCAACCAATGTCTTTACTTAGCTTGAACACGTATGGCCACTAAAAAACCAGCATCCGACTACAGCGAATCATCCATCCGTGTCCTGAAAGGACTGGAACCCGTCAAGCAGCGCCCGGGGATGTACACCCGCACTGAAAATCCGCTGCACATCATTCAGGAAGTGATCGACAATGCCTCCGACGAGGCGCTGGGCGGTCACTGCACGCATATCGCCGTCACGCAAAACACCGATGGCAGCATCACCGTCGAAGACAATGGCCGCGGCATTCCCGTCGGCCTGCATCCGGAAGAAGGCGTGCCGACGGTGGAAATCGTGTTTACGCGGCTGCACGCGGGCGGCAAGTTCGACAAGGGCTCGGGCGGCGCCTACGCGTTTTCGGGCGGCCTGCACGGCGTCGGCGTATCCGTCACCAATGCGCTGTCGACGCGCCTGGAAATCACCGTCTGGCGCAAGGAAAGCGACGGCAACGGCCTGCATCACATGGTGTTTGCCAACGGCGACGTGATCGAGCCATTGAATTCGCGTCCCGCCCCGCGCGACGGCAAGAAGTCGGGCACGCGCGTGACGGCCTGGCCCGATGCAAAGTATTTTGACTCGCCCAACATCTCGCAAACCGAGCTGCAACGCCTGCTGCGCTCGAAAGCCGTGCTGCTGCCGGGCGTGACGGTCACGCTGACCAACGCCAAGACTGGCGACACGCAAACCTGGCTGTACGCGGAAGGCTTGCGCGGCTACCTGACCGAATCGCTGGCGCAGGTGTCGAATGGCGAAACCCTGATACCCCTGTTCGAGGGCGCGCAATACGCGGGTCCGGACTCGGAAGGCTTTGCCGAAGGCGAAGGCGCGGCCTGGGTCGTGGCGTGGACGGAAGAAGGTGCCATCGTGCGCGAGTCGTATGTCAACCTGATTCCCACCTCGAATGGCGGCACGCACGAATCGGGCTTGCGCGACGGCCTGTTCGGCGCCGTGAAGAACTTCGTCGAGATGCATTCGCTGCTGCCGAAAGGCGTGAAGCTGCTGCCCGAAGACGTATTCGCGCGCGCTTCCTTCGTGCTGTCGGCGAAGGTGCTGGACCCGCAATTCCAGGGCCAGATCAAGGAACGCCTGAACTCGCGCGACGCCGTGCGCCTCGTCTCGACCTTCACCAAGCCGCCGCTGGAACTGTGGCTGAACCAGCACGTCGACTACGGCAAGAAGCTGGCGGAATTGGTGATCAAGCAGGCGCAGTCGCGCCAGCGCTCGCTGCAAAAAGTGGAAAAGAAAAAATCCTCGGGCGTGGCCGTATTGCCGGGCAAGCTGACCGACTGCGAATCGTCGGACATCACGCGCAATGAACTGTTCCTCGTCGAGGGCGACTCGGCGGGCGGTTCGGCCAAGATGGGCCGCGACAAGGAATTCCAGGCCATCCTGCCCCTGCGCGGCAAGGTGCTGAACTCGTGGGAGACGGACCGCGACCGCCTGTTCGCCAACAACGAGATCCACGACATCGCAGTCGCCATCGGCGTCGACCCGCACACCGTGGGCGATTCCCCGGACCTGTCCGGTCTGCGCTACGGCAAGATCTGCATCCTCTCCGACGCGGACGTGGACGGCTCGCACATCCAGGTATTGCTGCTGACCCTGTTCTTCAAGCACTTCCCCGCCCTGATCAACAAGGGCCATATCTGCATCGCCCGTCCGCCGCTGTACCGCGTGGACGCACCCGCGCGCGGCAAGAAGCCGATCCAGAAAATCTACGCGCTCGACGATGGCGAACTGCTCGCCATCGAGGACAAGCTGCGCAAGGAAGGCGTGAAACAGGGCGCCTGGTCGATCTCGCGCTTCAAGGGCCTGGGCGAGATGAACGCCGAGCAGCTGTGGGAAACGACGATGAACCCGGACACGCGCCGCCTGCTGCCCGTGACCCTGGGCGAAATCGACCACATGGCCTCGGCCGCCCGCTTCAACATGCTGATGGGCAAAGGCGAGGCGGCAGGCCGCCGCGCCTGGATCGAGGAACACGGCAATGAGGCGGAGGCGGATATCTAAATGATCATCGGTATCGACCTCGGCACCACCAACAGCCTGGTCGCCATCTGGCGCGACGGCAAGGCATCCATCATTCCGAATGCGCTGGGCGACCACCTGACGCCGTCGTGCGTCAGCATCGACGACGATGGCACCGTGCTGGTGGGGCGCGCCGCGCGCGAGCGCCTGCAGACGCACCCGCAGCTGACGGCGGCCGTCTTCAAGCGCTACATGGGCAGCGAAAAAAAGATCACCCTCGGCACGCAGCACTTCCGTCCGGAAGAGCTGTCGTCGATGGTGCTGCGCGCGCTGAAGGAAGATGCCGAGGCATTCCTCGGCCACAAGGTCGAGGAAGCCATCATCACCGTGCCCGCGTATTTCAGCGATGCGCAGCGCAAGGCCACGCGCATCGCCGGCCAGCTGGCAGGCCTGCGCGTGGAGCGGCTGCTGAATGAACCGACGGCCGCCGCGCTGGCCTACGGCATCCGCGACAAGGAACAGGAAAGCAAATTCCTCGTCTTCGACCTGGGCGGCGGCACCTTCGACGTGTCGATCCTGGAACTGTTTGAAGGCGTGATGGAAGTGCGCGCCTCGGCCGGCGACAATTTCCTCGGCGGCGAAGACTTCGTCAGCGTGCTGGTCGACGCCTTTTTGGAGGGCAGCGGCTTGCGCGACGCCGTCGGCAGCCGCCTGCTCGACCCGCGCCAGCAGCAGTTGCTGCGCGACGAGGCGGAGCGCGTCAAGCGCCTGTTGTCGGAGCAGCCCTCCGTGCGCATGGTCACGCGCTACCAGGACAGGGAATATAGCTGGGAGATCAACGAAGACAAGCTGGCGCAGCTGTGCGAACCCCTTCTGGCCCGCTTGCGCCTGCCCGTGGAACGGGCACTGCGCGACGCCACCATCCGCGCCGCCGAATTGAATGAAGTGGTGCTGGCCGGCGGCGCCACGCGCATGCCGCTGGTACGCAAGCTCGTCTCGCGCATGTTCGGCCGCTTTCCCGCCATCCACCTGGATCCGGATGAAGCGGTGGCGCTGGGCGCCGCCGTGCAGGCGGGTCTGAAAATGCGCGATGCGGCCCTCGATGAAGTGGTCATGACCGACGTGGCGCCGTACTCGCTGGGCATTTCGATTTCGCGCCAGGTCGGCGCGAACCAGTATGAGGGCGGCCATTACCTGCCCATCATCGAACGCAACTCCGTGGTACCCGTCTCGCGCACGGAAAACATCACCACCATCCACGACAACCAGAAGGAAATCAACGTCGCGATTTTCCAGGGCGAGTCGCGCCTGGTAGCCGACAACGTCTTCCTCGGCAAGATCAGCTTCCCGATTCCCGCCAAGAAGGCCGGCGAGGTCGGCATCGACGTGCGCTTCACCTATGACGTCAGCGGCGTGCTGGAAGCGGAAGTGACGGTGCTGGCCACACAGGAAAAGCACAAGATGGTCATCAGCGACAATGCGGGCGTGATGACGCCGGAACAGATCGAGCGGCGCTTCCTTGAACTGGCCGACCTGAAGATCCACCCGCGCGAACAGCTGGAGAACCGCACCCTGGTCACGCGCGCCGACCGCCTGTATGAACAGTCGCTGGGCGACGTGCGCCAGTACCTGGCCGCGCATACGGCCAACTTCCAGGCCGCGCTGGAGACGCAGGACCCGAACACCATCCGCAAGGCGCGCCAGGCGCTCGACGAAGTGCTGCGCCAGGTCGAGAGCGAGAGCTTCCTGTAGATGGACGGCGGCATGCACAACGCAGAACGCGGCCTGTGGGAGATCCTGGACACGGCACCGACGGGCGACGAGCGCGCCATCAAGCGCGCGTATGCGAAGCGCCTGAAGGTGACGCGTCCCGAGGATGATGCGGCCGCCTTCCAGGAACTGCGCGACGCCTATGCATACGCGCTGCGCCATGCGCAGCTGTTTGCCGCCGAATTGCAGGAGCAGGCTGAGGAAACGGCTGAAGCGCATCCGGCCCCGGTAGCCGCAAGTATCGCAGAGACCGGGACGCCGCACGTGGAAGCCGCCGAATTATGGGGCGTCATCGACGACGATACCCGAGACACTCGGGACGCGCCTGCGGAACTGTGGGGCGTCATCGCCCAGGAACAGGCACCGCCAGCCGAATTGTGGGGCGTGGTCGCCATCGACCCTGTGCAGGAAGGCGCCAGCCTGTGGCAGGCATTCCTGGAACAGGCAAGGCAGCGCAACGGGGCCGCCCTGCTGCCAGGCTTCCTCGAGCGCGGGGAATTGCTGAACCTCGACGTGCGCGAGGAATTCGACCTGTGCGCGCTGCGCTACTGCGCCAGCGCCGGCTATGAGCTGGCGCTGCGCCAGGCCCTGTTCGAGCAGCTGGGCTGGGAGCACGATTTTTCCTACCTGGCGCGCAGCCATGCGGACCTGGTACGCAGCGCCGTGCAGCGCTACCGGGCCGACCGCTCGTTCGCCCATTTCAGCGACAACCGCGACAGTTACCCGGGCCTGGACTGCATCATGTCGCAACAGCCGCCGAGCGCCTACGCGCGCCAGCTGTTCGATCAAAAATTCACGCTGCAGCTGCGCGAGCTGCTGCAGACGATACGCTGGCAGCATGCCGAAATGCTGGCCTACAAGCTCGATACGGATCTGTTCGAGCAATGGGAACACGTCGTCCATGCCAAACGCTACTTCAAGCAGACGGCGCTGGCATCGTGCGGCCTCGGTTTCGTGCTGCACTTCATGCTGGCCGGCGTGCTCGATGCGGCCGGCTTCAAGCTCGGCGACACGGCTGGCTATGCCAGCCTGCTGGGTTTCCAGGCGCTGGCCTTTGCCCTGCTGGCCATGCATGCCTTGCGCTGGCCGGCGCCGCTGTTCGCGCGCCTGGAAGCGCTGCAGGAAGCATTGCAGGAACGCCTGCCCGCGCTGTGGGAGCGGCCCGGCCTGCGGCAACTGGGCTGGATCGTGCCCTACCTCGCGCTGGCGCTGCTGCTGTTCCTGCCCGAACGCAGCGAGTCCATGCGCCTCGTCACTTCGGCCGGCTTGTGCGCGTCGGCCTTGCTCGCGTATGCGCTGAATCGCCAACTGCTGCATGGCATGCTGCTGCTCCTGGCCCTGGGCCTGTCGCTGTTCGCCGCCATGTTCATGAGCGGCAAAGGCCAGGCGGCGCTCGCCATCGGCGAGGCCATGCCGCTGATGTTTTGCCTGGCGGCGCTGGCCCTGCGCAGCGCCACCGGCCTGTATGGCGATTGCCGCTTCCCCGAGGCGCTGCTGCCCCGCCTGCGCGCGGCATGGCTGATCGGCTGTGCGGGCTTGCTGTCGCTGCTGTATGCGCAGCAGCTGCCGGCCGTCCTCGCCGGCGCCATGCTGTTTGCCTGGTCCTGCGCCGGCTTGCTGTTTTCTCCCAGCGATTTCCGCTGGAAGACGATGTGGCCGCTGGTCCTGGTGCCGTCCATCGGCAGCTTTCTGCTGGCCGGCCAGGCCCCCGCTATCCGCGCCATGCCGATGATGCATCACAGCGTCGAACTGGCCATGGCCGTGCTGTATCTGACCTTGCGCTACATGTATCTGACGTACGGCAAGTCCTTTTCCAAATCCGGGCTGTCATAATCGGCTCCACGAATTCAACCGCAACCACTTAATACTGAAACAAGCGCCATGTCCACACAAACCAATTTATTTGACGATGCCCAGCCTGAGCCGATCGAGCCGGATGAACCGGTATTCGACGGTGAAGCGCTGACCCTGTCCACGTTTGCCGAGCGCGCCTATCTCGATTACGCCATCTCGGTGGTCAAGGGCCGCGCCCTGCCCGACGTCTGCGATGGCCAGAAGCCCGTGCAGCGCCGCATCCTGTATGCGATGAATGAGCTGGGCTTGAATTCCACGGCGAAGCCGCGCAAATCGGCGGCCGTGGTCGGCGACGTGCTGGGCAAGCTGCATCCGCACGGCGACCAGTCCGTGTATGACGCGCTGGTGCGCATGGCGCAGGACTTCTCGCTGCGCTACCCGCTGATCGATGGCCAGGGCAACTTCGGTTCGCGCGACGGCGACGGCGCGGCGGCGATGCGCTACACGGAAGCGCGTCTGACGCCGATCGCCAAGCTGCTGATGGATGAAATCGGCATGGGCACGGTGGACTTCCAGCCCAATTACGACGGCTCGACGGAAGAACCGAAGCTGCTGCCGGCGCGCCTGCCGATGGTGCTGCTGAACGGCGCCTCCGGCATCGCCGTGGGCCTGGCGACGGAAATCCCGTCGCACAACCTGGCGGAAGTGGCGAAAGCGGCTGTCGCCATGATCCGCGATCCAAAGATCACGCACGCCGAACTGATGGCCATCATCCCCGGCCCCGACTTCCCCGGCGGCGGCCAGATCATCACGCCGCCATCGCAGATCCAGGACATGTATGCGAGCGGCCGTGGCAGCATGAAGGTGCGCGCACGCTGGAAGATCGAGGAACTGGCGCGCGGCCAGTGGCAAGCCGTCGTGACGGAACTGCCGCCGGGTACCTCGTCGCAAAAGGTGCTGGAAGAAATCGAGGAGCTGACGAATCCGAAGATCAAGCTGGGCAAGAAGGCGCTGTCGCCGGAGCAGGTGGCCCTGAAGGCGCTGATCCTCAATTCGCTCGACACCATCCGCGACGAATCGGGCCGTGCCGCGCCCGTGCGCCTCGTGTTCGAGCCGAAATCGAAAAACCAGGACCAGACGGAATTCATGCTGATGCTGCTGGCGCACACGTCGCTGGAATCGTCGACCTCGATCAACCTGGTGATGATAGGCGGCGATGGCCGTCCGCGCCAGAAGGGCCTGGGCGACATCCTGCGCGAGTGGATCGACTTCCGTTTCGAGACCGTGACCCGCCGTACCGGCTACAAACTGGGCAAGGTCAAGGACCGCATCCATATCCTGGAAGGGCGCGAAGCGATCCTGCTCAATATCGACAAGGTGATCCAGATCATCCGCAATTCGGATGAACCGAAGGCGGCCCTGATCGACGCGTTCAATCTGTCCGAGCGCCAGGCCGACGATATCCTGGAAATCCGCTTGCGCCAGCTGGCGCGCCTGGAAACGCTCAAGATCCAGCAGGAACTGGCCGAGCTGCGCAAGGAAGAAAAGTCGCTGCAGGACCTGCTCGACAACCCGGGTTCGATGAAACGCGCCATCATCCGCGAAATCGAGGCGGACGCCAAGCAGTTCGGCGATGCGCGCCGCACCCTGATCGAGGAAGCGCAAAAAGCCGTGGCCGAGCAGAAGGTGGTCGATGAACCGGTCACCGTCATCATCTCGGAAAAAGGCTGGGTGCGCGCGCGTACCGGCATCGGCCACGATGCGGCCCAGTTCACGTTCAAGGCGGGCGATACCCTGCATGGCGCCTTCGAGTGCCGCACGGTCGACACCTTGCTCGGCTTTGGCAACAACGGCAGGATTTATTCCGTGCCCGTTTCCGCGCTGCCCAACGCACGTGGCGACGGCGTGCCGATCACGACCTTGTGCGACCTGAGCGGCGGTACACCGGGCAACGCCGTGCGCATCCTCCACTACTTCGCGGGCAATGGCGCCACCAGCCTGCTGCTGGCGTCGAGCGCCGGCTACGGCTTCATCGCCAAGGCGGGCGACATGGCCAGCCGCTTGAAAGGCGGCAAGGCCTTCATCACGCTGGACGACGGCGACGTGCCACTCGAGCCAAAGATCATCCCTGACGCGGCCAGCGCCGTGGCCTGCCTGACGGAAGGCGCGCGCCTGCTCGTGTTCGGCCTCGATGAAATGAAAACCCTGTCCAAGGGCGGCACGGGCGTCAAGCTGATCGACCTGGAAGGCAAGGACAAGCTGCTGGCCGTGCAGCCGATCACGCAACGCGGCGTCGTCGTCTCCGGCATCGGCCGCGCATCGAAACCGCAGGATGCGTCGCTGGGCGCCACGGCCCTGGCCGAGCACTTCGGCAAGCGCGCCAGGAAAGGCAAGGCGCTGGCGGCCAAGCTGAAGCCCGTTTCGATGACGGCCATCGGCTGATGCAGGGTTGATACGGTTCGGTCGATACGTCGGCCGGACCGTCTTTCCCGCAGACTAAAAAACTAGATGCTGCGAGAAGCGGCCAGCGCAGGGTGGCAGGCCGGTGCCGCTGATTCTGGCCATCACGCCGGCATAAACTTTTCTTCAGAGCAAGTCAAAATTGCCTCTGCAGCTCGTGCAAGAGCTGCCAGCCTTGCTGTGGCATCGAGCATGAATGCGGCTGGAATACAGACTGCCAGCCATCGCCGGGCAGCTATCGCCCTTCATCCGAAAACAATCTCCGTTTCACCCGTTTTCTTCATCTGAAAAAACGGGGCAAGCCATCGCCATCTCGTCTTGGAAAATGACTTAATTCACAACATCCACATAAGACGCTTCGCACATATCGCCGCGTATCGGCAGCCGGTCGTCAAAGTTGATATTGATTTTCTTCCCCATGGAAAATGCGAGATAAACGGCGGCAATCAAATGTTTATGCTTGGCATCCACCGCCACGCGATAGGCCAGCGCCGGGCATCCCATGCCCGCAGGCAGATTAACCGGGGCCGCGAACCAGATTTCAATGGCATTGGCAAACACGGGAGTAGAAAAGTCTCCGATACCGCGTATCTTGCTGATCGTGACATTTTCAACATGAATTTCAGTCGCCTGTGCCGGAAGGCAGCAACTAATGAGCACAGCGGAAACCAACAGGCTTTTCGCTTTTAAAACACTAAAAGATATCGTCATTATTTATAGGGGAAACACTCACATTTTTCCACAAACAATCGGCATATCGAATGTTGCGTATGAGAAAATTTAGTCTAGCGTTTTATGCAAGCGCCGTCCATACGAGAATTTTCCTCTAGACACCAGACCAGCAACAGTTATCCGATTTAAATAGGCAGTCAACGTGATTTATCTGGCAGATGGCCAGGTGGGCGATATTCATTCAAGGTGAGGGAACAATGCCGGCGGCCGCGCAAGCAGCTGCTTTCCCTCTTCCTCGTCAGCGCCGCGCCAGTTTAAGGATGTCCGGCGTGGCCTCGATGATTTCCAGCACCTCTTGCGCCGCCGCCGCCGTGCCGCCCACGCCATAGCGGCCCATGCCCAAGGGAACGAGCCGATCGGCCGCGCCGGCGCGCGGACGGTCATCGGGGCCGGGCGGCATGGCGGTCAGGGTGGCGGCGCCTTCTTCCCCCGTTTTTCCGCCGGTGCCGAATTCGAGCACCTTGCGCCCCTTGCGGCTGGGCGGAAACGCGAACGTGGCCGTGGGCCGGTACACTTCGATGCCGCCCGCATCTTCCTCGAACGAATGCGTCCAGCTACCGCTGGGCAATGCCATCGTCATACCATGCATGCCGCCCCCTTTCCGAACCATCGCTGTCCAGACGCCCATAGGACGCCGTCAGAAGCACGATACCACGCCGCCCAGGCTTTCATAGCCGCTCACGGACGGTGACCAGGCCGAACCGTTCCAGGCCTTGTGGAACAGGGCGCCATTGGTGCCCGTGACAAACACGTCGAGGCGGTTGGCCGCCCAGGCCGTGGCGCGTGGACGCGACGTGCACACGCCGCCCAAGCTTTCAAAGCCCGTCAGCGATGGGCTCCAGGCACTGCCGTTCCACGCCTTGTGGTACAGCGCGCTGTCCGTGCCGATGACGAACAGGTCCAGGCGGTTGGCCGCCCACGACACGGCTTCTACTTCGCCCACGCAGATGCCGCCCAGGCGTTCGAAGCCATCGATGGATGGCCCCCATTGCGTGCCATCCCACCACTTATGGTACAACGCGCCATCGGTGCCGGTGACAAACACATCGAGGCGGTTCGGTCCCCACGCCACCGCCTTCGGCGACGACATGCAGATGCCGCCCAGCCGTTCATAGCCGGTCAGCGACGGTCCCCAGGCCGTGCCGTTCCACCACTTATGGTACAGGGCGCGGTCCGTGCCGATGACGAACACGTCCAGGCGGTTCGGGCCCCAGGCCACGGCTTCGGGCTGGCCCAGGCAGATGCCGCCCATGGCTTCGTAGCCCGTCAGCGACGGTCCCCAGGCGGCGCCATTCCACCATTTGTGATACAGGCCCCGGTCCGTGCCGACGACAAACACGTCGAGACGGTTCGGGCCCCAGGCCACGGCGCGCGGATCGCCCACGCACAGGCCGCCCATCGCCTCGTAGCCCGTCAGCGACGGTCCCCATGCCGAGCCATTCCACCACTTGTGGAACAGGCCGCTGTCGGTGCCCGTGACAAAAACGTCGAGCCGGTTCGGCGCCCATGACACCACCTGCGGCGCACTGGTGCAAATGCCGCCCTGCCCCTCGTAACCGCTCACGGAGGGCGCCCACGCCGCCCCATTCCAGGCCTTGTGGTATAGCGCGCGGTCGGTGCCCAGCACGAAGACGTCGAGGCGGTTCGCGCCCCAGGCCACGACGGGAGAGGAACTCTGGCGCGGCGTGGCGCCGCCGCCCGCGCCCGTGCCGATGCTGGCGCGCGGGCCATCGAGGCAGGCCTGCATGCGCGCCACCTGGCCCGTGGTAAACATGAACATGGCCGGGTCGTCGACATAATCCATGTAATTCATGAACATGTCGCCATTCGGCCCATTGCTGCAGGAAACATGGGGGAACGAAGGCTGGCCCGTATTCGGTCCACCCTGGTTGGGCGTGTCGGCCACGTTGTCGGTACCCGAGCACCCCGTGCCGTCGTCGCCCCAGATATGGTTCAGGTTCAGCCAATGCCCCACCTCGTGCGTGGCCGTGCGGCCCAGGTGGAACGGCGGCGCCGCCGTGCCGACGGTGCCGAACGCCGATTGCAAGACCACCACGCCGTCGGTGGCGGCCGGGCCGCCGGGAAACTGCGCGTAGCCGAGCAAGCCACCGCCAAGCTGGCAGACCCAGATATTGAGGTAGGTATCGGACGGCCAGGCATTCATGCCGCCCGTCGCCTGCGACTTGACGGCGTCGTCGGCGCCGAAGGACGTCACTGTCGTCTGGCGCCGCTCGATGCCGCTGGTGGCCGCCCCATTCGGATCGCGCGTGGCCAGCGCGAATTCCACGCGCGCGTCGGCCGTCAGCGGCAGGAATGGCGCCGGAGTGCTGCCCACATCGCTGTTCGTGCGCCGGTAATCGCGGTTGAGCACATCGATCTGGCTGGCAATCTGCGCGTCCGAGATATTCTGCGCGGCCGTGTTCCACACCACGTGCACCACCACCGGTATCTGCGTCACGCCGGCGCGCGCGGCGATGCTGCGGTCGCCTTCGTACAAGCCGGCCAGGTTCTCGATATCGTCGCGCACGCGCGCATAGGCGGGATCTTCGCTCAGCAGGCGACGATGCACGTCCATCGTGGCGCAGGTGCGCACCTGCGGCGTGCCGCCGCCCTGGCTATCGCCAGCGCCGCCGCCGTCGCCCCCCATGCCGCCGCCCGCGCCACCACCGGCCCCGTCGCGGTCACCGCCCATGCCGTCGCCATCGCCCACATGCATGCAGCTGGCGCCGGCCATGCCCTGCGATGCCTGCTGCATGCCGCCGGCGGGCATGCTTGCCGCATCCGCTGCCGCCGCGGCATGGATGACCGCCTGGTCGGCATACGACACGCCCAGGCGCGGCCCGGGCATGCGATCGCCGCTGTCCGCGCCGGCATCGGCGGCCTGCATGTCGCCCTCGACCGGCATGGACTGCATGGCCGGCATGCCGTCAGCGGAACCGGTCGCCGGTGTTCTTTTCGTTTTGGCGGTAGTCATGATGTCTCCCTTGGTCTGTCTGCCAATTCACTATGGCACGGCGACAGGGCGGGCATTTGAGGCACGTCAAGGATGGCAACGCCAGGGAAAAGGCAGGCGAAAAAAAAGACAGCCGGGGCTGTCTTTTTTGCTACAGGAAAACCTGCATGGGGAATTACTTGGCGGCGGCGGCCTTGACTTCAGCGTCGGCCTTGGCCTTGGCTTCTTCCGTCTTGGTGGCGGCGACAGCCTTGTCGGCGTTCGCTTCCACTTTTTCCTTGGCAACTTTAGCATCGGCTTTCACGGCAGCCTTACCCGCTTTTGCATCGGCCTTGGCGGCCGCCTTGTCGGCCTTGGCTTCCGCTTTCAGCTTGTCTTCCGGGTCGGCATGCACCACTTTGTCGTGGGCCTTGGCCTTGGTTTTATTGGCCTTGTGATGGGCGTCGGCTTTCTTTTCGTCGGCCTTCATTTCTGCCTTGGCGACATTGGCGTCAGCCTTGGCATCGACCTTGGCTTCCGAAGCGGCAGCCTTGTTGACGTCTTTTTGCGCGGAAGCCTGGGCTTTCACGACGGCTTCGGTAGCCGGCGCCGTCTGAGCGATGGCGGCGGTGGCAAACAGGGTAGCGATCAGGGCGGCGAGTAATTTGTTCATGATGTGACCTTTCAATATGGATTCGATTTATTTTTACTAAAGGCGGGCAAAATGTTCCAAATTTGCCAGGCATCGCGCTGTTGTTGTCAGCAGCTCGATGGCATGACTTCATAGTAAAGACAAAGTCGAAACCAGACTGTGCGCTATCGCACTCAATGGGAAATATGTGCAATTCGGCAAATTTCCCATTGCGCGGAGCGCGGGCACGCGTCTCAGGCACTCACGCGCCGACGGCCAGCGCCGCATGGCGGGCCGCCACCCACTCCTCGTTGGCCGGCTCCACGCCCACGACGATGCGGCTGTCCTCGCTGGAAATGCGGCTGGCATTGCGCGCATTTGCCCCGCTGTCGAGCACGGGGCCGATAAACCCCAGCTCGGCGCAGATGCGCTGGCGCAGTTCCGCGCTGTGCTCGCCGATACCGGCCGTAAACACCAGCATGTCCAGCCCGCCCAGCACGGCCGTCAGGGCGCCGATCTCGCGCATGATGCGGCGGATATATAAAGCCAGCGCGGCACGGATGCGCTCGCCCGTTGCATCCTGCCGGTCCTGCTGCGCCAGCAGCACGGGCGGGTCGGCCGACACGCCGGAGACGCCCAGCAAGCCCGACTCGTGGTACAGCACATGCGCCACTTTTTCCAGCGACAGCTTTTCGATTTCCATCAGGTAGATGACGGCGCCCGGATCGAGCGAGCCGCAGCGCGTGCCCATCATCAAACCATCGAGCGCGGAAAAGCCCATGGTGGTGGCCACGCTGTGCAAGTTCTCCATGGCGCACAGGCTGGCGCCGCTGCCCAGGTGCGCGACGATGACCTTGCCCCGCGCGACAGCACCGAAACGCTGCTCCAGCACCAGCGACTGGTATTCATACGACAGGCCGTGGAAGCCATAGCGGCGCAAGCCCCGCTCCCACGCATCGTACGGCAGGGCCAGCATCTGCTCGACCTGCGGCACCGTGTGGTGGAAGGCCGTGTCGAAGCACGCCACCTGCGCGATGTCGGGACGCGACTCGAGCAGCACCTCGATCGCCTCCAGCGCGAACGGCTGGTGCAAGGGCGCCAGCGGCACAAAGCTTTTCAGGTCCGCCAGCACCTTGAAATCGATGCGCACGGGGGCGAAATACTTGCTGCCGCCATGCACCACGCGGTGCGCCACGGCGTGCAGCGGACGCCCGGCCAGGCGCTCGACGACTTTTTCGCGGATGTGCGCCAGCGCCGCATGGTGCGGCTGCTGCGGGTCGAGCTGCAGGGACTCGGCCGGCAGGCCCCCGGCACGGTAGGTGGCGCTTTCGCGGCCGATGCCTTCGACCTTGCCGCTCCATTCAGCCTGCTGCGGCAGCACGCCGTCCGCCTGCTGGAACAGGGCGAACTTGATGCTCGACGAGCCGCAATTGAGCACCAGGATCAGGGCGCCGTCGGCATGTTGGACAGGGGTGTTCATGGCGGCGTGCTCCGGTAGTGGTTGGCCAGCATCACGGCGATGGCGCACGAGGCGATGCGGCTGGCGCGCGAGTCGGCGCGGCTGGTGAGGATGACGGGAATCTTCGCGCCCAGCACGATGCCGGCGCTGTCCGCGTCGCCCATGTATTCGAGCTGCTTGGCCAGCATGTTGCCGCTCTCGAGGTCGGGCACCAGCAGGATGTCGGCGCGGCCCGCCACCTCGGAAACGATGCCCTTGACGGTGGCGGCGGCGATCGAGACGGCGTTGTCGAAGGCCAGCGGACCGTCGAGGATGGCGCCGGTGATCTGCCCGCGGTCGGCCATCTTGCACAGGGCCGCCGCATCCAAGGTCGCCGGCATGTCCGGATTCACCGTTTCCACGGCGGCCAGGATGGCCACGCGCGGTTCGGCCACGCCGATCACGTGCGCCAGGTCGATGGCGTTGCGCACGATGTCGGCCTTCATCGCCAGGTTGGGCGCGATATTGATGGCGGCGTCCGTGATGATGAAGGGGCGCGGATAGGCCGGCGTCTGCATCAGGAAGCAATGGCTGATGCGGCGCTTGGTGCCCAGGCCGGCGCTGGCCGACAGCACGGCCGACATCAGTTCGTCCGTGTGCAGGCTGCCCTTCATCAGCGCTTCCACCTCGCCCTTGCCCGCCAGTTCGGCGCCGCGCGCGGCAGCCGCATGGCTATGCTCGACGTCTTCGATGGCGATGCCTTCCAGGCTCAGGCCCGCCTGTGCCGCCACGGCTTCCAGGCGCGCGCGCGGCGCCACCAGCACGGGCGTGATCAGGCCGGCCGCATGCGCGTCGAGCGCGCCCGACAGGCTCAATTCATCGCAAGGGTGGATCACGGCCACCTTGATCGGTCCCAGGGTGCGCGCATGTTCCAGCAGGCGCCGCGTGCCGTCGCCGTTATGCAGGCGCACTTCGGGCAGGGTGGCGCGCGCCCGTTCGATCTGTTCGGCCGGCGCGACCACCTGCGCTTCGCCATCGAGCACCACGGCGCCATGCTGGTTGACGCAGCGGCAGGCCAGGGTCACGTGGCGGTTGCGCGGTTCCAGCGCCGTGACGGTGACGCTGATATCGAGCGTATCGCCGACGCGCACGGGCTGCAGGAAACGCAGGGTCTGGCCCGTGTAGACGGTGCCGGCTCCGGGCAGGCGCGTGCCCAGCACGGCCGAAATCAACGCCGCGCCCCACATGCCATGCGCGATCACGCCCTGGTAGCGGCTGGAGGCGGCAAATTCGGCGTCCAGGTGCTGCGGATTGTCGTCGCCCGACATCACCGCGAACAGGGCGATGTCGTCCATGCTCAGGGTGCGCGTGATGCTGGCAGTGTCGCCGATGGCGATCTGCTCGAAGGTGCGGTTGCGCACGATATTCAAGTCGTCAGTTTTGGTGGTGGTCATCTTGGCCTTCTAGGCTGGGGTAATGTTCTTGGCAGGTTTGGCTTTGGGCTTCGTCGTGGATGCAGGGACAGGCTGCGATTCTCGCACGGCCGCCGGCTGCGCCTGTTCTTGCACCGTTTCCTGCGCCCGTGCGGCGCGGTCGAAGACGGCCAGCATCTGCTGCAGGCTCGCCTCCTCGTCCGGCGTCGGCGCGTCCGGCACCAGCAGCACTTGCTGCAGCCATTCGGCCAGCGCGCGGATGGCATCCGGTTCGGCACGCGACAACAGCACCGGCAAGGCGGCGACGGCGGCGTCGAAATCATGCAGCATCAGGCGCGCCTGCTGGCGCACGATGTGGCGGAATTCTTCCATGCTGACGCCCTGCGTGTACTGCGGCTTGACCAGTTTCAGGGCCAGGTTGACGCGGCGCTCGTCGGCGATCATGCGGAAGCGGTAGATATAGAACAGCGAGCGCACGGCCGCCTCCACCAGTGCGCCCTGCTGCATGTCCTCGTCCATCTTGCGCGTTTCGCAGCGCACGTACTCGCAATGCTCGGGAGAGATGCCAGGATGCGGGCGTGGCGGCGTGGCATCGCCGATGGCTTGTCCCGTCAGCGCCTGCACGAGGGGCGAACCGTAAACCAGGTCGAAGGTGGTTTCCTGCAGCGTGTCGCGCCAGTCGCGCCAGCTGTTCAAGCCCGCCGTGACGGCGCCGGAGAAGGCCTCCTGCATGGCCAGCAGCGGATTGTCGGGCGCCACCGGCTGGCGGTTCGCGCGCACTTTTTCCGCCTCCCTGGCCACCAGCGCGGCCAGCGGATTGTGGTCCGTCCAGCGCTCGTACGACACGCGCAGCGGATGCGTGAGTTGCAGGAAGCGCGCCGTCTGCGGCGTCACCATGGCGCGCACCCACGGCTGCGCAAAGGTGCGGTACAAGGCCAGGTTGACTTCGGACACGCGCGCGGCGGCGGCAAACTTGCGGTCGTTTTCCACGTCCGGCTGCACGATGGCGCGCACGTCCTCGATGCTGCGGCGCTCGACCTGCAGCACGTAATCGCCGCTGGCCAGATCCGCGTTCGGCGTGTCGGGCGTCTTGTCGACGATCAGGGCCTGGTAGATGCCGGCCGGCAGGAGGTTGATCAGGTCGATATTGCTGGCGAACTTCTGGTGCTCCTTGCGCCCCACCTTGGCCGACACGAAGATGCCCAGGTGGCCGATGCTGTCATGCACGGCATACACGATGGTCTGGTCGTGCATCAGCACGTCCTTGTCGTCGCGGTACAGGTCCGTGATCCAGCCCAGCGCCTGCGGCGGCGGCGTGATGTTGTCGCCGTTCGAGCAAAACACGACGATGGGCGAACGGATATTGCGCAAGTCCAGGCGCACGCCGTCGGACGTGATCAGTTCGGCCGTCGCCAGGCGGTTGCCGATGAACAGATTGTCGACGATGTACTGCATCTCGACGTCGTTCAGGAAGACATGGCCGCCCCAGTATTTTTCAAATTCCAGGTAACGGGGCGCTTCCGTGTCGATGTTCGCGTACAAGTTGTACTGCTTGCTCCACAGGGTATTGGCCGGGTTCAGGTTCTCGAAATTCTGCACCAGGCTGGCGCCGTCGAAACGGCCGTTACCGAGGTCGCCGGCCAGTGCCGTGGCCCAGCTGCCGCCCATCAGCCCGCCCGCATAGCGCATCGGGTTGCGGCCATGCCAGCCGGCCCAGTACGACACGGGCGCGCCGGCCACGATGATGGGGCCGAACAGGTCCGGGCGCATGGCCGCCGTCATGAGGATTTGCCAGCCCGCCTGGCAATTGCCGATGACGACAGGCTTGCCCTCGCTGTGCGGATGCAGGGCGATGACCTTTTCGAGGAATTGCGCTTCCGCGTGCATCACGTCTTCCACCGTCTGGCCCGGCACGGGATCGGGCAGGAAGCCGATGAAATAGCAGGGATGGCCGGCGCGCAGGGCCACGCCGATCTCGCTTTCGGCCTTGAAGCCGCCGATGCCGGGGCCATGCCCGGCGCGCGGATCGACGACGACGAACGGGCGTTTCGTGGGATCGGGTTCCGGCGCATCGGCGACGAGGATGCGCGCCAGGCCGTAATTGACGGGACGCGCCAGTTCCAGGCCAGACATCACCACTTCGGCCGGAAAATCGAGCACGTTCGGCACTTTCTCGGCCAGATGCTCCTGGTACTGGTTGCCGCGCCGGCGCATCACGTCCGCGTACAGCACGATGCGCTGCCACGAGTCGCGCGCATAGTCGCCCAGCATGCCCAGCGAGGGCAGGCCGCCGGTGGAGAAAAATGGAGCAGATTCGATCTTCATGACTATCCTTTTCATGCAGTGAGTGCCGGAACATTCCGGCGCGGAACCTACGCCATCTGGCTGATGGTCTTGCGAAAACGCGCCAGCGCGAAGGTAAACAGGGCCGTGCCGATCGCCAGCAGGGCCAGGAACGGTTTCCATACCACGTCGATGCCGGCCCCCCGGTACAGGATCGCCTGGCTCAATTCGACGAAGTGCGTGGTGGGCGCGATCAGCATGATGTTCTGCACCAGCTCGGGCATGCTTTCGCGCGGCGTGCTGCCGCCCGAGAGCATCTGCAGCGGCAGCAGCACGAGGATCAGCAGCATGCCGAACTGCGGCATGCTGCGCGCCACGGTGGCAAGGAAAATCCCCATCGAGGTGGTGGCGAACAGGTGCAGGGCGGCGCCGCACAGGAACAGCGCGATCGAGCCTTCAATGGGCACGTGCAACATGCCGCGCACCACCAGGTTCAGCGACAGGGCGGCGGCCAGCAGCACCACGAGGCCCATCGACCAGACCTTGCCCAGCATGATTTCGGCCGGCGTCACCGGCATCACCAGCAAATGCTCGATGGTGCCGTGTTCGCGTTCGCGGATCAGGGCCGCACCCGTCAGGATGATCGACAGCATCGTCACCTGGTTGATGATTTCCATCAGCGAACCGAACCAGGCCTGGCTCAACGATGGGTTGAAGCGCGCGCGCATCACCAGTTCCACCGGCGGGACCGTCGCGCCGCGATAGCGCTTGGCGAATTCGGCCACTTCGCCGGCGACGATCTGCTGGATATAGCCGCTGCCGCTGAAGGCCTGGCTCATGCGCGTGGCGTCCACGTTCAGCTGCAGCTCCGCCTGGCGCCCGCCCAGCACGTCCGCCTGCAGCTTGGGCGGGATCGTCAGCACGAATGTGTACTGGCCCGCGTCCAGCCCCGCATCGACCTGGCTCTGGTTGATCATGGCCGGCGGCGTGAACTGCGGCGGGAAGAAGGCCGAGGCGATGCGTCCGGACAGGGGCGAGCCATCCTCGTCGACGATGGCGATCGAGGCCATGTGCAGGGTTTCCGGCTTGGCCGTGGCGGCCACGTAGATCGCCAGGGTAAACGTGTAGAGGATCAGGATCAGCATCATCGGGTCGCGGATCAGGCTCCAGATTTCCTTCACGCCCAGGCGGTAGATATTTTCAAGGTGTCGCAAATCAGCTCTCCTGTTTCTTCAGCAGCGCCACCGTCACGCCGAGGATCACGGGAATGGCGACGAGCAGGGGCCAGAACGAGGCGTGCAGGTCGCCGAAGCCCAGCGCCTTGTTGAACACGCCGCGGCTGATGTTGAGCATGTGCGTGGCCGGGTACATCAGGCCGATCGCCTTGCCCACGCCTTCCATCGACGAGACGGGATTGAGCAGGCCGGAAAACTGGATGGCCGGGATCATGGTGCCGATCATGGTCACGAACAGGGCGGCGATCTGGCTGCGCGTAAACGTCGAGGCGAACAGGCCGATGCCGGTGGCGCAGATATTGAAGATGAAGGTGGCGCCGATCAGGGTCGGCAGGCTGCCCTTGATCGGCACGCCGAAGGCGGTGACCGCCAGCAGGGCCATGAGGACGAAGTTGAACATGGCCAGCACCACGTACGGCACCTGCTTGCCAAGCAAGAATTCCAGGCGCGTGACGGGCGTCACGTACAGGTTGATGATGGAGCCGAGTTCCTTCTCGCGCACGACGGACAGCGCCGCCAGCATGGCCGGCAGCATCAGCAGCAGCAAGGGAATCACGGCCGGCACCATCGCGGGCAGGCTTTTCACGTCCGGGTTGTAGCGGAAGCGCGTCTCGATGGCGACCGGATTGCTCACCTTGACGCCATAGCGGTGCAGCGCCTGGTCGGCCAGCCACAGCTGGTGCATGCCCTGCACGTAGCCTTGCACGGTTTCGGCGCGCATCGGCATGGCGCCGTCGATCCACGCGCCCACCTGGGCCGGCGCGCCGCGCTGCACGTCGCGCGCGAAGCCGGGCGGGATCTCGATGGCCAGCGACAGTTCGCCGCTGCGCATGCGCTTGTCGATATCGGCATAGTCGCGCAGCGGCGGGCGCTCGATGAAGTAGCGCGAGCCGGCCAGGTTGTTCGTGTAATTCTGGCTCAGCGTCGTCTGGTCGTGGTCGAGCACCGCGTAGCTGAGGTCTTCGACGTCCAGGCTGATGCCGAAGCCGATGACGAACAGCAGCAGCACCGAGCCGCCCAGCGCCAGCGTCAGGCGCACGGGATCGCGGCGCAATTCCAGCGTTTCGCGCCACATGTAGCTGAGCATGCGTCCCAGGCTGAAGCGGCTGCGCCGGTGCTGCGGCGCCGGTGCCTGCACTGCCGCGTCCTGCGCAGGCGCCTCGCTCTCCTTTGCCGCCGGCGCCGTGCCGCCGCCCGCTTCTTCCAGGTAGGCGATGAAGGCCGCTTCCAGCGACGGCGCGCCCTTCTTGCGCACCAGTTCGGCCGGCGCGTCGCTGACCAGCACCTTACCGGCATGCATCAGCGAAATGCGGTCGCAGCGCTCGGCCTCGTTCATGAAGTGGGTGGAAATGAAAATGGTGACGTGGTCGCGCCGCGCCAGCTCGATCATCAGGCGCCAGAAATTGTCGCGCGCGATGGGGTCGACGCCGGACGTGGGCTCGTCGAGGATCAGCATTTCCGGCTTGTGCACCATGGCCACGGCCAGCGACAGGCGCTGGCGTATGCCCAGCGGCAGGCTGTCGGGCAAGCCGTCCATCACCTCGCGCAAGTCGAAGCGCTGCGCCATCTCGTCGATGCGCGCCGGGATGTCTTTCTCCGGCACGTGGAACAGGCGCGCGTGCAGCACCAGGTTCTGGCGCACCGTCAGCTCGCTGTACAGCGAGAACGCCTGCGACATGTAGCCGACCCTGCGGCGCGTGTCGATATCGCTGGAATCGACCTCGTTGCCGAACAGCCAGGCCTGGCCTTCCGTGGCCGGCAGCAGGCCAGTGAGCATCTTCATGGTGGTCGACTTGCCGCAGCCGTTCGAACCGAGGAAACCGAAAATCTCGCCGCGGCCGATGCGGAAATTCACATGGTCGACGGCCGTGAAATCGCCGAAGCGCATGGTCAGGTCTTTTGCCTCGATGGCGACATCCTGCGCGCTGGCAGCGTCCAGCGGCGTGATGACCACGGGCTGGTGGCCGGCGCGCTTGGCCTCGGGCAGCAGCTTGATGAAGGCCGCTTCCAGGTTGTCGCTGTGCGTGCGCGCCAGCAGCTCGGCCGGCGTGCCCGTGTCGAGCACCTTGCCGTCATCCATGGCCACCAGCCAGTCGAAGCGCTGCGCTTCGTCCATGTAGGCGGTGGCCACCATCACGCTCATCTGCGGGCGTTGCACGCGGATGCCCGCGATCAGGTCCCAGAACTGGGCGCGCGCCAGCGGATCGACGCCGGTGGTCGGCTCATCGAGAATCAGGAGGTCGGGATCGTGGATCAGCGCGCAGCACAGGCCCAGCTTCTGCTTCATGCCGCCCGACAGCTTGCCCGCCGGGCGCGCCAGGAAGGGCTGCAAGCCCGTGCTGCGGGTCAGCTGGTCGATGCGGCGGCGGCGCTCGGCCGCGTCGTGGCCGAACAGGCGCGCGAAAAACTGCAGGTTTTCCTCGACCGACAGGGTCGGATACAGATTCTTGCCCAGGCCCTGCGGCATGTAGGCGATGCGCGGGCAGACGTCGTCGCGGTGGCGCGCATCGCGCATGTCGCCGCCCAGCGCCATCACGCTGCCCTGCTGCACGGCGCGCGCGCCGGCTACCAGCGACAGCAGGCTCGACTTGCCTACGCCATCGGGACCGATCAGGCCCACCATGCGGCCGGCCGGCACGTCCAGGTCGATGGCGTCGAGCGCCACCGTCTTGCCGTAATGCTGGCTGACGCCCTTGATGCTGACGACAAATGGGTTCACGTCCATGGTCACTGCGGGACCTTGGCCGTCAGTTCAGCGGGCCAGGCCTGCTGCGCGTCGAGGCGCACCCAGGCCACGCCGGGCAAGCCCACCTTGACCAGGGCCAGGTGCTTTTGCAGCAGCTCGCGGCTGATCTGCGCCTTCACGCGGAACATCAGCTTCTGCCGCTCGCTGGCCGTTTCCACCGTCTTCGGCGTGAACTGCGCGCTGGCGGCGACAAACGAAATCGTCGCCGGAATCACGTAATTGGGCGCCGCATCGAGGATGATGCGCACTTCGCCGCCCAGGGCCACCTTGCCGGCGGCCGTCTCGGGCAGGAAGAACGTCATGTAGACGTCCGACAGGTCGACCAGGTTGAGCACCTTGCCGCCGCCGGCCAGCACCTCGCCCTGCTGCGCCACCAGGTATTGCACGCGGCCGTCGCGCGGCGCCGTCAGCTGGCCGTCGGCCAGGTCGGAATCGATGCGCGCCGTGGTCGCCTCGGCTGCCACGACGGCGGAGCGGGAACCGACCACCTGCGCCTTGGCCGCGTCGATGGCCGCCTGCGCCGCCGTCACTTGCGCCCTGGCCGCGTTCAGGGCCGCCGCCACGCTGCGCACGCGGGCGCGGTCGTCGTCGAGTTCCTGCACCGAGGAAGCGCCCTCCTTCGACAAGGTTTCGGAACGGGCCAGGCGGCGCTTGGCCGCATCGAGTTCGCTTTCGCGCTGCGCCACCATGGCCAGCGCGGCCGCCTTGTCGCTTTCGCGCACGGCCACCTGCGCCTGCGCGCCGACCACGGCGTCGGATGCCTGCTGCTGGCGCGCGCGCGCCTCGTCGCGCTGGGCCGACAGCGAATCGACCTGCATGCTGGCCAGCGGCTGGCCCGCCTTGACGAAGTCGCCCTCGCGCACGAGGATCTCCTTGACCCGGCCCGCCAGCTTGGTGGCGACGTCGATCTCGGTCGCTTCGATGCGGCCATTGCCGCTGACGAAACCTTCGCCAGGCCCCGCAGGACGCATTTTTTGCCAGGCCACATAGCCCAGCACGAGGACGGCCACGACGAGCGCCGCGGGAACGAGTTTCTTCTTCAGTTGTGGAGTCATGGTATCGGCAATCGCTTTTAATTGGTGAACGTGGCGGCGGGCGCGCCGCCGCCCAGGGCGGCATACAGGCTGACCTGGCTGGCCAGCAGCGCGCGGCGCGTCTGCACCAGTTGCTGCTCGACCGTCAGCAAGTCGCGCTGCGCATCGAGTACTTCCAGGTAGGGCGCGGCGCCATTGTCATAGCGCAGCTTGGCCAGGCGCGCGCGTTCGCTCTGCGCGGCCAGCGTGGTCTTGCCGATATCGACCTGCAGCGCCAGCCAGCGCCGGTTCGACAGGGCGTCTGCCACTTCGCGGAAGGCGCCCTGCACGCTCTTTTCATAATTGGCCACGGCCACGTCGCGGCGCACTTCGGCCAGGTCCATATTGGCGCGCAGGCGCCCCGCGTCGAAGATTGGCAGCACCAGGCGCGGCGCGACATTCCAGGCGCCGCTGCCCGAGTCGAACAGGCCGCTCAATTCCGCGCTGGCCGTGCCGTAGGCCGCCGTCAGCGAAATCGTCGGGAAGAAGGCGGCGCGCGCGGCGCCGATATTCGCCTGCGCGGCGCGCAGCTGGTGTTCGGCCGCCACCAGGTCGGGGCGCTGCACCAGCAAGGCCGATGGCAGGCCCGCATGCAGCGGCTGCAGCACGCTGGCGTCGTCGAAGCGGCGCGTGTCCGGCGTCAGGTCGACGGGTCCGCCCACCAGTTGCGCCAGCGCGTGCGCCTGCACGGCGCGCGCCTGCTCCAGCTGGGCCGACAGCGAGAGGGCCTGGCTGAGCAGGGTTTCCACCTGCGTCAGGTCCAGCTTGGAAATCGACCCCACCTCGAAGCGGCGCGTGAAAATGCGCAGCGATTCGGCGCGGCTGTCGACGGTGGCGCGCGCCAGCGCCACCCGTTCATCGAACTCGCGCAGTGCCAGGTAGCCGTTCGCCACCTGCGCCACCAGGGCCACGCCGACGGCGCGGCGCGCCTCGTCGCTGGCCAGCAGGGTTTGCAGCGCGCTGTCCTTCAGGCTGCGCACGCGGCCCCAGAAATCGAGCTCCCAGGCGCTCACGTTCAAGCCCGCCTGGTACTGCGCACTCGTCATGGCGCGGCCCGTCAGGCTCAGGTCGTCCGGCACGCGAGAGCGGCTGCCGGAAGCGCCCAGCGCCACGGTGGGAAACTGTTCGGCGCGCTGGATGCCATAGGCTGCGCGCGCCTCGTCCACGCGCAGCGCGGCGATGCGGATGTCGCGGTTATTCGCCAGCGCCTGCGCAATCATCGCCTGCAGGCGCGGGTCGGCAAAATAGGCTTGCCAGGCGATGTCGGGCGCGTGCGCGCCGGCGCCATCGTTTTCCGGATACTGCGCCGCCACGGGCAGCGGCGGCGGCGCGTACGGCGGCGCCAGCGAGGCGCAGCCGGCCAGGACCAGCGTGGTGGCCAGTGCAGCGGCCAGCCTGGCGCGCGCGGGGAGAACGGAAACAGGCATGATCATCTTCTTCCAGTCAATTCAGAATGTTGTAGCCGCCGTCGACATACAAGGTGCCGCCCGTGATGGCGCGCGCGCCGTCGCCGGCGAGAAAGGCGCACAGCGCGCCCACGTCCTCGATGGTGGCCAGGCGCCGCAGCGGCGAGCGTTCGATGGCGTCGGCCATCAGGCGGTCGAAATGGGCGATGCCGGAAGCGGCCCGCGTCTCCAGGGGACCCGGCGAAATGGCGTTGACGCGGATGCCGGCCGGACCCAGTTCCGCCGCCAGGTAGCGCACGGACGACTCCAGCGCCGCCTTCACGGGGCCCATCAGGCCGTAGTCGGCGATGACTTCCTCGGCGCCCAGGTAGCTCATGGTCATCAGGCTGCCGCCCGCAGGCATCAGCGGCTCGGCCAGCCTGGCCATGCGCATGAAGGAGTGGCAGGAGATATCCATCGCCTGCGCGAAACCGGCGGCCGAACTGTCCGTGACCCTGCCGTGCAAATCCTGCTTCGGCGCGTAGGCGATGGAATGGACGACGAAATCGATCCGCCCCCACTGCCGTTCGATCTGCGCAAACACGGCTTCCAGCTGGCCCGGCACGGACACGTCGAGCGGCGCCATGATGGCCGCCTGCAGCTGCACGGCCAGCGGTTCCACATGCGGGCGCGCCTTCTCATTGAGCCAGGTCACGGCCAGTTCGGCGCCGGCCGCGCGCAGGGCGCTGGCGCAGCCCCAGGCGATGCTGTGCGTATTGGCGATACCCACCACCAGCCCCCGCTTGCCCTGCAATGGCGGGGACGGCAACGAGGCGGCCGTCATGGCTTGGACGGACGCAATGCCGGCCACGGCGTGGCGGCGTTCACGCACTGCACGGCGCCCGCGCAGAACGATGCGGCGCAGGCAGCGAGGGTAACGCCGCCGGCACGCGCATGCGGCAGCACGATGGGAGTGTGGGGATGGAGGGTGCTGCACGCGTCAGGCGCGGGGATCTGCATCTTCATGTATCTGGCTTCCGTCACTGAAATTCGAGGCCGGCACCAGGCCATGCGAAGTGGACTGGTACGGGGCGAAAATTACTCTACAGCATTTAGACGCGCGATTTGCGATGGAGCCGGGGCGCATGCATAAGGCTTTGAGCAAGGTCAACTATAAGTGCGATTGCGGCGATGCAACATTGATGTACATCAAATTCTACATCAATAGTATTTAAATGAAACAAATTGTAAGCAATCGAATCGCGGTATTTATTTGATAACTATGTTGGAGTGGCGAGAATGAAAGTTACTGCCGGAACTCAAATTGGTATTAGTGGAGAAATACGTGGAGGAAAGGTATTGCAGAGAGGGAATGCTGCAGGAAAAGCCAAATGGGGAGCCATGCTATTGCGACGCAACATGGCACCCCATTGATTACTGCATTGATATTATTAATTTATTGCCAGGCTACCGTGTAGCGGCCGGACGCGAATACAGGTCGATGATGGTGCTGATGCCATCCTGGCATACGGAACAGAATGTCTCGCTGCGGTCGAACATAATGCACTGCATCTCCGGGCGGTAATAACCGGACGATTCGTAATTCGCCCCTTCGAACGCACCCACGGCATGGCGCTGCGGCGCCTTCGAGAACAGCTGCTGTGTGTACGCCAGGTCGGCCTTGAACAAGTCGCTCATTTCGCTTTCCGGGCGGTTGGCCGCGCGCAGGGCCGCGCGCTGCTTCTGGTACTCGCGCGCATGGCTGTCGTACGCTTCCTTCGGCCACGGCGTCGGCAGCGGCGTGCCGGCCTTCACGTGGTTTTTCCATTTCAGCCTGGCCGGATCGCGCAGCGCCGTGGCGTTCGGCTCCCACGGTTCCTGGCGCTCGCCGTTCGACTGATACGCCACGGGCGAGGTGTAGTACTCGTCGGCCAGGCCGGCGAAATGGTGGCCGAATTCATGCACGAACAGATAGTTGGCCCAGTCGCTATTGGCCGCCGCCGTGCTGAACTGGCCGAAGATGCCGCCGCCGCCATACGTGTCGTTGTTGACGAGGATTTCGATGAATTCATACGGCGCGTATTGCGCCAGGTCGCGCAAGGCGCGGTTGTCGGTGGTCAGCACATAGCGCTCGCTGCCGAAGATATCGTAGCGCGTGCCCAGCGGCGAGGCGTGGTGCACGCCCGTCGATGGACGCGACACGCCCGACTCCTGCGTCGGCGCGGCCATGGCCCACACGTTGAAGTCATTGGCCCGCTCGCGGAACGGCGACACCGTGAACAGGTGGTCGGCCAGCTTGCGCGCCGTCGCCTCGAACTTGTCCATCTCGGCGGCCGTGTAGCCATCGCCCATGATCAGCAGGTCGACCTTGCCCGACGACGGGCCGCTGATGCGGATCGGGATCGGCTTGGCCGGCGCCGGCGGCTGCTTGCGGATCACGTCCTGCGCCGCCGGGTCGACATCGGTGCTCCACACGATGGAAAACAGGCCGCGCTCGTCGCGCTTGAGGATGCGCACGCGCACGGGCTGCTCGGGCTGCGGGAAGCGCACCGATTCCTGGAAGGCGCGCGTGGTGGTCTTCGCCTCGTCGGTGCTGGCCCACTCGCCAAAGATGGTGGAAAAGCCGCGCGAATACAGCACCTTGCCGGACTTGATATCGACCACTTCGAGCAGGTTGTTGCCACGGTTGCTGTCGTCGATGGGGCGCGCCAGGTTGCCCGCCCAAGGCAAGGGCTCGATCAGCACGCGCTCGACCGCATAATGTTCGCCCAGCGCATTGCCGCTGTGCTGGTAGTCGAGGCGCATGGTGGCCGGCAGCGTGGCAAAGTCGGCGTGCGCGGCAGGGACCATGCCGGCAGCCAGCGCCAGCGCGCACAGCAAGGATCGAATCGGGGTCTGCTGCATGTCATTCCTAAAACGGTAGAAAAACAGGTGAAGGGATCGATTTTCCAAATATACGGCGGCCATGCCGGAAGGCTCGGGAAAATCCGCTGCGGCACATTGTAGCGACAGGATCAGGGCCTGCAAAGCCTCCATTCATGCGTATCCGCTTGACCTTGCGACCGGCCTCCATTATATTAGACTGACTAGTCGATTAATTAAAAGGATAGCCAGCCACCATGCGCACCATCGATCCCGACAAACACGCGGCCCGCCGCGACGCCATCCTCGCGGCCGCGCGCCACTGCTTCGCCCGCAAGGGCTTTCACCAGACCAGCACGGCCGCCATCTGCGCGCAGGCCGGCATGAGCCCCGGCAACCTGTTTCATTATTTCCCCACCAAGCAAGCCATCATCGCCGCCATCGTCGACCAGGAAGGCAGCGAAACGGCCGCGTATTTCGCCGGCGCGCAAGGCGACGCCGATGCGTATGGCGCCCTGCTCGGCTTCATGGACCTGGTGCTGGCGCTGGCCGCCGACGCGGCATTTGCGGGACTGGCGCTGGACATTTCGGCCGAAGCGATGCGCGACGCCGATATCGCCGCCAGGGTGGCGCGCAACGATGCCGTGCTGCGCGCCGGCGTGCAGGCGCTGCTGGAAAGCGCGGCCGCGCAAGGCCGGGTCGACGCCGAACTCGACCCGGCGCAGACGGCCGGCTGGATCGCCGCGCTGATCGATGGCATCTTCAACCGCGTCGCCGTCGATCCCCATTACGCACCGCTGGCGCAGCGCGCCGGCCTGCACCTGCTGCTGGCGCGCTTCCTGCGCCCTTCCCTGGCATGAGCACCGCCATGCCTGGCGCACCGACCACGGCCCCCGCGCGCATCGCCGATGTCGACGCCCTGCGCGGCTGCGCCCTGTTCGGCATCTTGGTCGTCAATATCGGCGCCTTCGCCACGCCCTGGTTCGGCCTGGGCCTGACCGACCCCGCCTTTGCCGGCGCGGTCGACCGCGCCACGCACTTCCTCGTCGCGCTGCTGTTCGAGACCAAGTTCTACCTGCTGTTTTCCTTCCTCTTCGGCTACAGCTTCACCCTGCAGATGCAGGCGGCCGCGCGCGCCGGCGCCCCGTTCGCGCCGCGCATGCTGCGCCGCCAGGCGGGCCTGTGGCTGCTCGGCGCCCTGCATGCCGTCTTCCTGTTTCATGGCGACATACTGACCACCTATGCCGTGCTGGGCATGCTGCTGCTGGCCCTGCACCGTTGCGGCGAGCGGCCGGCCCTGATCATGGCCGCCTTCCTCGTCATCGGCTGCGCCGGCTTGTGGGCCGCGATGGCCTGGCTGCAAGGCCTGCAGCCACCGGGCGACACCGTGGAGCATGCCGTGGCGATGGCGCGCAAGGCGGCGGCCGCGCTGGCCGCCTACCGCGACACGCCGGCCACCGTCATCGCCCAGCACGTGCGCGAACTGGGCGAGATCTGGGTCGTCCTGCTGTTGCTGCAGGCACCGTGCGCGCTGGCCATGTTCCTGTGCGGCCTGGCTGCCGGCAAGCGCGAGATGCTGCTGCATGCGGCCGCCTACCTGCCGCTGCGCCGCCGCCTGCTGTGGGCCGGCGCGCTGGCGGGCCTGCCCGGAGCGGCCTGCTATGCGTGGACGTCCGTGTATGCGGGCGACCAGGCGTGGCAGCTGGCGGGACTGGCCGTGGGCGTGGCGAGCGCGCCGCTGCTGACCGGGGCCTACGTGGCCCTGGCGCTGGCCCTGTTCGACCGGCTGCGCGATGGCACGCTGTTTTCCCTGCTGGCCGATACGGGCCGCATGGCATTGTCGAACTACCTGCTGCAATCGGCCATCTGCGCCTGGCTGTTCCTCGCCTATGGCGCGCGCCTGATGGGCAGCGTCTCGCCGCTGGGGGCACTGGCGCTGGCCGCCGCCATCTTCTGCGCGCAGCTGCCACTGAGCCGCTGGTGGCTGCGCGGCCATGCGTATGGTCCCGTCGAGTGGCTGCTGCGGGCACTGACGATCGCGGCATGGCCGCGCTGGCGGCGCGCCGGTGCCGCTTATTTGTAGCGGTACAGTGGCTGGCGCAGCTGGATGGGGCGGATGTCGAGGCGCAGCTTCAGCACCGAATACGCTTCCGCCTCGGTCGAGCTGTAGCCGACGCTGTTGACGGTCTTGCTGAACCTGAATTCGAAGCCCAGGTCCGGATACGGGTCGCGCGGGTTGCCGAAGGCGATGCCGATGGCCTCCTGCTGGGCGTTGTCGATGAGGTTGCCCATCAGGTCGAGCACGGCGTTATTGCCGAGGATATCGTTGGTAAACACGGGTTCGCGCATGTCGGGCTGGTTCGGATCGAGCTTATTATCGGCCTTGTCCGGCGACGGCGTAAACACGCGCGTGACGAGGTTGAATTTGTCGCCCCGGTCCAGGTAGCTGATGGCGGCATTGCTGATGTTGAAATTTTTCACGCCGCGGTCGCTGATGGCGCCCGACAGGTCGATCAGCAGGGCGCCGCTGTAGCCGATGACTTCCACATCGCGCATGGCGTCGACCACCATGGCGCTGTTTTCGTCGATGCCCAGGCCCAGGTGATAGCCTTTTTTCAGCATCACGGGAATCATGCGCGCGAAACGGCCGCGCACCAGCAAATGCTGGTCGACGAACACGTCGCTGCCGATGAAGCCCAGGCCAGGCGCGATTTCGCGGCCGTCCGTGACGCCCATCTTGAGCATGTCGAGCACCGGCTTGGCATCGTAGAACATGGTGGTGCTCATGATGGCGGCGCCGGCGCTGGAACCGGCGATCACGCCGCCGTTGCGGTACACCGACCAGATGGCTTCCAGCGCGGCCGTGCGGCTGCCGTCCTGGCGCAGCAACGCTTGCGTGATGCGGCCCTGGTCGCCGCCAGCGAAATAGATGCCGCTGGCCGACTTGATCTGCGTGACGATGGACGGGTCTTCGGCCGCCTTGCGGTAATCGCTATTGGGCAGCTTGACGGCCAGCGGCACGAAAAAAGCATCGGCGCCGTATTGATTGAGTTTCTTGATGATGCTTTCGCCCGATTTTTCCGGGTTCATCGCGGCCGAGGCCAGCACGGCGATGCGCGCGCCGGGTCCGCCCGACAGCTTGACGATGCGCTGCCAGACTTCGGCATTATCGGCCCGCAGGCCGCCGCCGATGATGACGAGGGTGCCTTGCGGCGCGCTGCCGATGGCACTGCCGGCCGGCGCCGCCATGGCATGGATGCTGCAAAACGCCAGCGCGAACAGCAGCGCGGCAGACAGTTTTTGATACAGGCTTGCGGATGATTTCATGGTGCCTTTCGAATGCGAGAAAAGTGGCGCGCACTTGCCGATACAAACACGCGCCATTGCTGCCGATTCTGCTGCTTGCTACCGAACTCCATCGAACTACGATACTACCCGCTGCGTGTGACAGCGGTATTGCGGCATCTCCTGCTTTCCAGTCTTATTTGAAGGTGTAATTGGCGCTGGCATAGAAGCGCCGCCCGCGCGGGTCCGAATAGCTGGGGTCATAGCCGGAAAGGAAAAAATACGCCTGGTTCGAGTATGGCGGACTGGTATTGAACATATTCTGTATGCCCGCGCGCAGCTTGAACTGCTTGCTGACCGCATAGGCGCCCGACATGTCCCACAGCGTGTACGCCTTCACCCGGTTCGACTTGACCACGCTGCCGTCGTCGATATTGATGGCCGAATTCTGGTCATCGTAGCCGCTCGAATACGTGTTCGACAGGCTGGCCGAGTACGGGCCGCTATCCCAGTCCAGCGTGATCGTATGGCGCCAGCGCTGCACCACGCCGTCCGTGACAAATTTATTCAGGTTGCTGATGAACACGTCGCCAGGGCTGGTCTGGATTTTCGAATCGAGCACATAGGTGCCGCTCAGGTGGCCGCCGAAGCGCCCCCATGCCGTTTTCACGCCATGCAGGTCGGCAGTGATGTCGATGCCCGCGGCTTTTTGCGCGCCGCGGTTTTCCTTGCGCAGTTCGATGTAGTCGATCAAGCCGTCTTCATCGCGGTGTACCAGGTCGCCGTACTTGGACAGATTGGCCAGGATGATATCGTCGCCGATTTCGCTGATCAGGTCCGTGCGCTTGATGTTCCAGTAATCAAAGCTGAAGGTCCAGTGCTCGCTGGGCTCGAGCACCAGGCCGGCCGAGAACTGGCGGCTGCGCTCCGGTTTCAGCTTGTCGTTGCTGTAGCGGCGCGTATCCCAGTTGTCGGCGCAGACGGAATAGTCGTTGTTCTCGGCGGCGCAGTACACGGGATCAGGCAGGGTCGCCGTGCTGCTGTACACGGTGGGGCGGTGCAAGTCCGACATCGACGGCGCGCGGAAGCCCTTGCCGGCCGAGGCGCGCATCAGCACCTGCTTGCTGGGCATGTAGGTCAGGCCGATCTTCGGACTCAAAGCGCCGCCCACCTGCTCATAGTGATCGTAGCGGCCCGACAACTGCGCCTGCCACTGCTTGCTGAACGGCAGCAGCAGCTCGCCGTAAACGGCCTGTACATTGCGGCTGTCGCTCGTGACCTTGCCGCCCTCGGGCGCATCATCGTTGTTGATGTTGTTGCTCATCAGCAGCGCCGATGGACGGAACTGCGTGCGTTCGCGTCGCACTTCGCCGCCCACGGCCAGCGCCATGTCGCCGCCGCCCATGGCCATCAGCGCACGCGAAGCCTTGAAATCGAGCGCGTCCATGCTGCCGCGCGCATGGCGCACCTCGTCGTTGACCTGGATGCTGTCGAGCAGCGCCTTGCCTTCCGCGCCCGATGGCCCGAAGGGATTGATGCGGCCATCGGCGATCCCCGCGAGCAGCTGGTCATACAGGACGTAGCCATGCGTATCCCGGTCCTTGACGATGTTGACGCTGTGGTTGAAACCCACGTCATAGTCCCAGCCGCCCACGGTGCCGGTCGCGCCCACCACGTAGCGCTGGCTTTCGCTGGTCAGCTGGCTGGTGCGCATGCCGGCCTCGTTCAGGCGCATGCGCAGTTCCAGCTCGCGCCCCACCGGCTCGCCATCTTCATCGACGGCCGTATCGAAGCCGGCATTGGCCAGCTGCGGCACCTTGCTGTAATCGAGGTAGCCGATCACGCGCGCCGACGAGCCCACGTAATAGCTGCGCGAACGGCTCAATGCGACCTCCGCGTACAGCTGGTGATCGTTATTCAGTTTCAGCACGCCGCGCGTGAGCAGGTTCTGCTTGTCCGTCTTCGGATACAGCTCCGTATCGCCCATGTAGTCATAGGTGCAGCCATCCACGCCGCCCGTGCCTTTCGGCAGGTACAGATTGGCCGGCGGCGCGCAGTCCGGGATGGCGAAATTGATCTGGCGGTTGGTGATGGGCTGGCCATTGAGCAGGAAGCCGTTGTCCTGCAGATGCGTGCGCTGGGCGCTCGACAGGCGGATATTCGCCGGGCTGGTAAAGCTCGACAGCAAATGCCCGAGGCGCTGCGGAATCTGCAGGTTCGGAATGAACTTGCGCTGCGAGGAGCGCAGGCGGTCCGTCTGCTGCAGATCGACGACGGCAAAGATATTGTAGCCATCGGTGGCCAGGTCGCCCGTGCCGGCCGTGATGCTGGCCGTGCGCTTGCCGGCGCCACCTTCGTCGGTGCCGCTGGCGTAGGCGTTCAGCTCCACGCCCTGGTAATCCTTGCGCGTGATGAAGTTGATCACGCCGCCGATGGCGTCCGTGCCATACAGGGCCGAGGCGCCGTCGAGCAGCACCTCCACGCGCTGCAGCGCGGCGGCGGGAATATTGTTCAGGTCCACGCCGGCATCGTCGCCGGGCGAGGCGAAATTGGCCATGCGCCGGCCGTTGAGCAGCACCAGCGTCGACGAGGTGCCCACGCCGCGCAGGTTGGCGCTGTTGAAGCCGCGCTGGTCGCCGCCCACATTGATGCTGGCGCCATCCGTCAAGCCGCCCACGTTGGCCGAGACGCGCGCCATCAGTTCGGCCGCCGTCGTCACGCCCGCTTTTTCGATCTCCGCGCGCGTGATGATCTGCACCGGCAGGGCCGTTTCGGATTCCAGCCGCTTGATGGCCGAGCCGGTAATCTCCACGCGCTGCAGCTTCGGCACGGGCATGGCGGCCTCGGCCGGTGCCGCCTGTTCCTGCGCCAGCGCGCCGCCGCCCAGCATGCCCAGCGCCGCCGACACGCTCAAGGCGCCCAATGCCAGGCGCACGGCGTGCGCCAGTACCGACTCGCGTGGCAGCACCTGCCTGCCCGGTTGTTTTTCCATGTGCATTTCAACTCTCCCAGATGGTTTAACCCTGATTTTTATAGTGACTGCTTTTTGGGTACTGCCTTGCGCTGCTTGACTGCTGTTTTCCGGGGGCCTTGCGCGCCATGCTCGCCGCCATACAGGTAGGCGGCGATCACCTCGCTCAGGCGCGCTGCTTTTTCAACGTTGTCCTTGTTCGACACCATCAGCGCCACGACCAGCGCCTCGATCATGGCCAGTGCCGTGCTGGCGCTGCTGGGCAGCACGGGATGCGTGCTTTGCGCGTACAACACATGGTCGGCCAGTTCTGCCAAGGGCGACGCGGGCGAGTCGGTCAGCGCCACGATGCGCGCGCCGCGGTCGCGCGCGAAGCTGGCCAGGCCGATACAGTCGAGCGTATAGCGGGGAAAGGAAATGACCACCAGCACGTCGCTCGCCGTCAGGTTGACCAGGTGGCCGGCCGCCACTTCCGAGCCGCCGATGCCCACCACTTCCACCACATGCGCGCAGAACGGCTGCAAATGCTGCACCAGCATGCCGGCCAGGTTGGCCGACAGGCCAAAGCCCATCACGTACACCACCTTGGCACGCGTTAGGCGGCGCACCACGGCGTGCATGTCCGGCAGCGACAGGCTGCCCGAGGTGGCGGCGATATTCGCGGCCGCATACTCGAGGCTTTGCGTGACGGGCGAGGTGGCGCGCGCGCGCCGTTCTATCGTATGGCGCAGCTTGTCGACCGGTTGCAGCAATGCCTGCAGGGTTTCTGCCATGGCGCCGCGCATGGCCGAATAATTCTTCTGGCCGATATCGCGCGCGAAGCGGCTGATGGTGGCCGTCGACACCTGGCAGCTGTCGGCCAGCTCCTCAATGCCCAGCGCGGTGACGCGCATCTGGTTGCGCAGCAGGTAGTCGGCGATCTGCCGCTGCGAGACCGAGCCGCTGGCCAGCACATGCATCAGGGCCTGTCCCAGCGGCGACTGCGCAAACGCGGCATCGGGCGACGACATGGCGGCGGCCGGTGCCGCGCGTGGCGTGCTGTTGCGGGCAGGACTGGCGGATGGTTTCATATCACTGGCGGCCTGTTGTTTTTACGCGCTGCAATGGCAGCCTGCATGCTGCGCATGGACGGAGAAAGCGTGGCAAAGCGGCGCAGGATGCGCCGTTTGAAACCACTTTACGCATATCAAAAAGAAAACTCAACAAATTTTTGTAAAAGGATTTTCATTGATTTACTTCGTGAAAATAATGCTACATAATCGACCGAAATCCATCAACCGCGCCCCGTTTTGGGGCGAAATCATCATGCAAGTACACCAGCATCCGATCTCCACGCCGCACGCCAGCGTTGCCTGCCAGTTGAGCAGCTTTCACTTCGGCAGTCCGGCCGCCGGCAGCCGCAGCGGCAAGAAGGTGTATATCCAGGCGGCGCTGCACGCGGACGAGGTGCCGGGCATGCTGGTGGCGCAATTCTTGCGCCGCGAACTGCTGGCGCTGGAAGCGGCCGGCAAGATCCATGGCGAAGTGATCCTGGTGCCGGCCGCTAACCCGATCGGCCTGGCGCAAGCCATCCATGGCGCGCCGTTCGGCCGCTTCGACCTGACCACCGGCATCAACTTCAACCGCGCCTACCGCCACGTGGCCGATGAGCTGAAAACCACGCTCGATGGCCTGCTGGGGCCCGATGCCGATGCCAATGTGGCCCTGATACGCCAGCATGCGCGCGTCGCCGTCGCCGCCTGGCAGCCTGGCACGGATGCGGGCGTGCTGAAAAAAACGCTGCTGGGCATGGCCATCGATGCCGACATCGTGCTCGACCTGCACTGCGACAACGAGGCCGCGCTGCACCTGTATACGGGCACGCCGCTGGCGGCGCAACTCGCGCCCCTGTCGGCGCTATTGGGCGCGCGTGCCGTGCTGCTGGAACTGGCGGCCGGCGAAGAGCCGTTCGACGAAGCGTGCAGCCGCCTGTGGTGGGACCTCGACGCGCACTTCGGCGGCCGCTATCCGATTCCCGCCGCCTGCCTGTCGACCACCGTCGAACTGCGCGGCGAAGTGGAAGTGAGCTATGCCCTGGCCGAGCGCGATGCGCAAGCCCTGCTGCGCTTCCTCGCCATCGAGGGTGTGCTGGACATCGCTGGCGCCGGCGACGACCTGCCCGCGCCGCAATGCCAGCCGACGCCGCTGGCCGGCGTGGAACCGATCCTCGCGCCGCATCACGGCGTGCTGGTGTATCTGCGCGAGATGGGCGACGTGCTGGCCGCCGGCGATGCGCTGGCCGACCTGATCGATCCCGTCAGCGGTGAAACGACGACCTTGCGCTGCACGGTCGCCGGTGTCTTCTTCGCGCGCAGCGCCCACCGCCACGTCTTGCGTGGCATGAATGTCGGCAAGGTCGCCGGCGCCGTCGCCTTCCGCGGCGGCAGCCTGCTCAGCCAATAATAAAGAAAACCCGCATGAGAAAATACTTCAAGCTGCCCAATACCTTTGTCCTGCTATGCGGCATCCTGGCCATGATCGCGCTGGCGACCTGGCTGGTACCGGGCGGGAAATTCGACACCCAGCTGGTCAACGGCAAGCAGCTGATCGTTCCCGGCACCTTCCACTATGTCGACAACAAGCCGCAGGGCTTTGCCGCCCTGATGATGGCGCCCATCAAGGGCTTCGTCGACGCCGGCCTGATCATCGGATTCGTGCTGATCGTCGGCGGCGCCTTCTCGGTGCTGCAAAAAACGGAGGCCTTCGATTCGCTGATCAAGTCCATCGCCAAGGCGCACACCAGTTCGCGCTTCGTGCGCGCCGCCCTCATTCCCGTCTTCTTCACCATGTTTTCCCTCGGCGGCGCCACCTTCGGCATGAACGAGGAAGCCATTCCCTTCATCCTGATCTTCGTGCCGCTGGCACTGGCCCTGGGCTACGACTCCATCGTCGGCGTGTCGATTCCCTTCATCGGTTCGCAAGTGGGCTTTTCGGCCGCCTTCCTGAACCCGTTCAATGTCGGCATCGCGCAGGGCATCGCCGGCGTGCCGATCTTTTCCGGCATCGGCTACCGCCTGATCGTGTGGGCCATCGCCACGTTTGTCAGCATCGTCTTCCTGATGTGGTACGCGGCGCGCATCAAGCGCCATCCGGAAAAAAGCCCTACCTACCTGCTCGACATTGAAAAGCGCGGCGAGCATACGCTGGACTTTTCCACCTTTGCCGGCATGACGCGCACGCACCGCGCCGTGCTGTGGATCTTCATGGCGACCCTGCTGACGATGGTCGTCGGCGTCGTCAAGTACGACTGGTTCATCGATGAAATCGCCGCCCTGTTCCTCGGCATGGCCATCGTCGTCGGCCTGGTCGGCCGGCTCGACATGGACAGCCTGGTGGCGTCTTTCGTGCAGGGCGCGCGCGACATGGTGAGCGTGGCGCTGGTCATCGCGCTGGCGCGCGGCACCATGATCCTGGCGCGCGACGCACAGATCATCGACACCATGCTGCATGCGCTCACGCCGCTGGTGGCTTCGTCGAGCCCCGTCTTCGCCGCGCAGAAAATGTTCTTCATGCAGTCGGTGATCAATTTCTTCATCCATTCGGGCAGCGGCCAGGCCGCGCTGACCATGCCGATCATGGCGCCGCTGGCCGACCTGGTCGGCGTGACGCGCCAGACGGCCATCCTGGCGTTCCAGTTCGGCGAATTCACCACGCCGATGATACCCACCTCCGGCATCACCGTCGGCGTGCTGGCGCTGGCGCGCATCCCCTGGATTACGTGGGCCAAGTGGATGATACCGCTGCAGCTGATCTATCTGGTGTTGGCCCTGCTGCTGCTGATTCCGCCGTGCCTGATGCACTGGCAGTAAACACCCCAGCCACGGCGACTTGCGCCCGCCCTTCAATACGGGCAGTCAGCGCTGGTAGATGTCCGGCACATAGCGCTCCATCAGCGTTTCCGGGCGCAGCGGCGCCGTGAAGCCATGGCGCGCGTACAGCGTATGCGCGGTGCCGGTGGCCAGCATGAAACGGCGCAAGCCCTGCAAGTCGGGATGCGCCATGACGGCTTCCATCAAGCGCTTGCTGTAGCCGCGGCCACGACAGTCGTCGAGTACATACACGTCGACCAGATAGGCAAACGTGGCATAGTCGCTGACCACGCGGGCAAACGCCACCTGGCGGCCGTCGAGCGTGCCGCCAAAACACAGCGAATGGTCGATCGCGCGCTGCACGGTAGCCAGCGGGATGCCGATGGCCCATGTCGATTGGGTGCTGAGAAAATGGTGGATGGCCGGAACGTCGAGTTCCGCCTTGTCGGTGCTGATTTTCAGATGTGACATTGCGCTGGCCCTGCTGTCGTTGAAAACACGATCATCGGCCTTTTTGCGGCTGCTGTCACCAGGGCTGGAAAGAACCGGGGGCGCCGCCCGTTCCGCTTGCCCATGTTGGGGTATGACGATTGACTGCTGCTACCGCCCTTTTCCGTACTGCCGGCATGGCATCGCCGTGCTTACAGTGCGGCTTTTTCTGCGGCGCTCAAACGCTTGGCGCTGACATGGACGGTGTACATGGTGGCAGCGGCGTCGGCGCTGGCCACGAGCGGTGCTGGCGCGGCGCGGAACTTCGGCACGGCGGCGGTGGCCAGGCTGGTAGCGGCGGCGATGGCGACGATGGCAACGAAGATGGCTTCCATGTTTTTAGCGATGTTCATGATGTGCTCCTTTGGGTCAGTGGTTTGTGTCCTGCGATGATGGAACTTTAGGCCAACACCCGCTGCATCGCCACCGGATTGCGACAAACCGCGCAATTCGCGGGACAGAATACCAACAGCTGCGATGAAGCGTTGCAGCACCCTGCAACGCAGCCAGCCCAGTCGCGTAGCCCATGGCGCACCCTGTATTCCTTGCTGGGGTGCTACAAATGTGGCATGCTACATTTGTAGCAAACACACTCGACAAGGAACAATATGTTTTCGTGCGCATGGAAGTGGAAACTGGCCGGCCTGCTGTCCGCGGCAGCCTTCACGGCAACGGCAGCGGCCGCCGATTTTGACGGCATGGTCAACGTGGGCCAGCACCAGTTGCAGGTGGCGCAGGCGGGCGAAGGCCCCTATACCGTCGTCTTCGAGGCGGGCTTCGCCAGCGACCAGTCGGTGTGGCGCAAGGTAGTGCCGGACATCGCGAAGAAGGCGGCGGTGCTGGTCTACTCGCGCGCAGGCTATGGCAAGTCGCCGGCGCGCGCACAGCCGCTCGGCATGGAACAGAGCGCGGCCGAACTGGCTGAAGTGCTGAGCCAGCGCAAGGTGGACGGGCCGCTGATCCTCGTGGGCCACTCGTACGGCGCCTTCCTGATCCGCTACTTCGCGGCCACCCATCCGCAGCGGGTTGCCGGCCTGGTCTTCGTCGACCCGGCGGATGAAGGCCTCGAGGGCGTACTCAAAGGCATCGACCCAGTACGCCTGCAGCAAGACCGGCGCCTGCTCGCGTCGAGCATCCCGCCGAAATGGCAGGGCGAGCTGCAGACAATCCAGAAGCTGCTCGATGCGGGCACGCTGCCGGCCATGCCCGCGCTGCCCGACGTGCCGACGGTACTGCTCACCTCCGTGCAGGCGCGCGCCGGCTCGGACTTCTTCCAGGAGACGCCCGGCGTCGTCAAGATCAAGCGCGAGCGACACGCTGCCTTCCTCAGCCAGTTTTCAAGCGGCGCGCATGTCTTCACGCCGAACAGCGGCCACGGCATCCAGATGCAGGAACCCGAACTGGTCGTCGCCGCCATCGGCCAGGTACTGACCCTGGTCACGCAAAACGCGGCGCGCGAGGCCAGGGCGAAGGCAAAGCAAACACTGATGGGTGAGCTGGAACAGAGCGCGGCCCTGCTGGAACAGCACCAGCAGGACGCTGCCGCGCGCCGGGTCGCGGCAGCGCTCGGCAACAGCACATTGAGCGAAGCCGACATCAATGCGCTCGGTTTCGACCTGCTGCTCAAGGCGAAGCGGCTGCCTTTGGCGACGCTGGTGCTGGCGTACAATAGCCAGACATACGCACAGTCCGACAATGCCGCCGACAGCCATGGCGAAGCCTTGCTGGCAGGCGGCCTTGCCGAGGCAGCGAGGCGCCAGTTCGCACGGGCGCTCGCACTGGGGCAGGCCAACGGCGCGCGCGCACAGGCGATGGCCGGCTACCGGCAGCATCTTTCGCAAGCAGAACAGGCATTGAAACAACCATGAAAAAAAATGCGCCAGCCACTGCGGCTACCGAGATGCGCGGGCTGGAAGACCTGGCGCCGCGCGAACGACAGGTCGTCGAGTGCGTCTACCGGCTGCAGGAAGCTACCGCCGCGCAGCTCCAGGAAGAACTGAAACCCGACCTGAGCAATTCGGCGGTGCGCGCCATGCTGGCGCGACTGGAAACCAAGGGCATACTCCAGCATCGCGTCGACGGCCAGCGCTATCTGTACAGCGCCGTGGCGCCGCAGGCCAAGGTGCGCGAGTCCGCGCTGAAAAAACTGGTCGGCACCTTCTTCAACAATTCCAAGGCCAGCGCCGCAACGGCCTTGCTCGGCATGTCGGGCGAACTGAGTTCGAAAGAGCTCGATGACCTCGAGGCGATGATCGCGAAGGCACGCAAGGAAGGCCGCTGATGGCGGGAACCGACCTCGCGCAGCTTCTGCTGAAGCATAGCGTGACGGTCGTGCTGTTGCTGCTGGCGCTGCGGCTGCTGTATCGCGCCTCGGCGGCGCGCCGCGTATTTGCCGCGCGCTGCGGCCTGGTGGCGCTGCTGTTGCTGCCGCTGTTCTGGCTGTTGCTGCCGCAACTGCCGCTGCGCATGCCGCTGGCCGTGTCGGCCCTGCTCGATCCGCCGCTCGCGATCCCGGCCAGCGTGACGACCGCCGCACTGCCCGCCATCGAGGATGCCGTGTCCATGCCCGACCGTGCCGCCCGGCTGGGACGCTGGCTGCTGGCCGTGTACGCCTTGGGCGTGCTGTGCCATCTGCTGCGCCTCGCGCTGAACCTGCGGCGCTTGCGCCAGGCCGCCGCTGCCGCGCAGCGGTTCGAAGCGCCGGCCTGGGAAGCGGCCTTGCACAGCCTGCATCTGTCGCTGCGGCTGCGTCGCCCCGCGCGCCTGCTGCTGTCGGATACGGCGTCCTCGCCATACAGCTGGGGCTGGCGGCATCCCGTAATCGTGCTGGACCGGCACAGCGCCACCAGCGCCGCGCCGCAGGCGGTGCTGGCCCACGAACTCGCGCATCTCCGCGCACATGACTGGCCCATGCTGCTGCTGGCGCGCGTGCTGCTCGCCCTGTACTGGTGGCAGCCGCTGATGTATCCGCTGCTGCGCATGCTCGAACACGATACGGAATGCGCAGCCGACGACGCCGTGCTGGCAACCGGCGCCACGCCGTCGCACTACGCCCACACCCTGCTCACGGTCTCGCACCAGGCCTTCGCTTCGGGAACCGTCGCCATGCCGGCACGGCGCCTGGCCAACCGCATCGCCAGCAGCGGCGCCATGCTGGGCGCCCGCATCGCGGCGCTGCTGGAAGCGCATCGCCCGCGCGGCCGCGTCACGGGGCGCCAATGGTGGAGCGGAACGCTGGCCACCCTGGCGTTCGTGTGCCTGGTCGCCAGCCTCCAGCTGCGCGGCGAACATGTGCTGTGGCCGGACAGCCTGCTGCCCGCCTCCAGCGCCAGGAACCAGGAGCCGATCGCCTTGCTGCAAGCCCTGGACAATTCCAACTTCACCCAGCTGGCCACCGCGATGCGCGCCGGCGACTACGCGCTGCGCCATGCGGCCGATGGTCCATCGTTCCGCCAGCGCGCCGCGATACCACCCCTGCTGCTGGCCTTGCGCGATCCGTGCCCCGTGGTGCGACGGCTTGCCGTGTGGGGCCTGGGCGAGATGCGCTTTCCCGAAACGGCGCCCGCGGTGGCGGCACTGCTGGCAGATCCGGAGGCGTCGGTGCGCGCCGAGGCGGCCGGTGCGCTGGGCGATATGCGGGAGACGCGCTGGCTGTCGCCCCTGATCGCCATGCTCGGCGACCAGGATGCCGTGGTCCGCCGCCGCGTGGCGCATGCGCTGGGCGACCTGCAGGTTGCCGCGAGCATCCCCATGCTGCAACGGCAGCTGAACGATCCGGATCCCGACGTGGCTGGCGAAGTGCGCTGGGCCCTGGGCGAAATGCGCTAGGGCGTAGCGGTCCACTGCCGTCGGCGCGCCGCCGGTGGCTCATGATGAGAATAGCTGGTAAGAATAGGCTGGCTGGAAGCTTGCGTTCCGCCGTTGTGACTGACTGTGACTGCTGTCTGCTGTTACTGTGTATTGCTGCCGTCACCAGGGCTGGAGAGAACCGGGGGCGCCGCCCGTTCCGCTTGCCCATGTTGGGGTATGACGATTGACTGCTGCTACTGCCCTTTTCCGTACTGCCGGCATGGCATCGCCGTGCTTACAGTGCGGCTTTTTCTGCGGCGCTCAAACGCTTGGCGCTGACATGGACGGTGTACATGGTGGCAGCGGCGTCGGCGCTGGCCACGAGCGGTGCTGGCGCGGCGCGGAACTTCGGCACCGAGGCGGTGGCCAGGCTGGTGGCGGCAGCGATGGCGATGATGGCAACGAAGATGGCTTCCATGTTTTTAGCGATGTTCATGATGTTTTCCTTTGGGTCGGTGGTTGGGTCCTGCGATGATTGAACTGTAGGCTTGTCGTCCCTGAACCGCCATCGGATTGCGACCAAACGCACAATTTGCGGGACAGAATACAAAAAGGCCGGATGGAACGCATGGCGGGCATCCGGCGCGCCGTTTGAGGCTTGCAAGCCCCATTCCAGGCCATTTCCGCGCTGGGAAAGGCCCTAAAAGCCCTACCGCAGGCCAACCTTGTTTATAATCGCCCTACACTAAAGGACTTCTTTCATGACTGATCAATTCTCCAAAAAGGGCGAAGCCTGGTCGGCCCGGTTTTCCGAACCGGTCTCGGACCTCGTCAAGCGCTATACCGCTTCTGTATTTTTTGACAAGCGCCTGGCGCTGTTCGATATCGAAGGTTCGCTGGCCCATGCGGAAATGCTGCATGCGCAAGCCATCATCAGCCCGGCCGACTACGCTGAAATCCAGCGCGGCATGGCGCAAATTTCGCAGGAAATCGCCGCCGGCCAGTTCGAATGGCTGCTGGACCTGGAAGATGTCCACCTGAATATCGAAAAACGCCTGACCGAGCTGGTAGGCGATGCGGGCAAGCGCCTGCACACGGGCCGTTCGCGCAACGACCAGGTGGCCACCGACATCCGCCTGTACGTGCGTTCCGCCATCGACGACATCACCGCCCTGCTGGCCACCCTGCGCGGCGCGCTGACGGACCTGGCCGAGCAGCATGCCGACACCATCATGCCGGGCTTTACCCACATGCAGGTGGCGCAGCCGATCACCTTCGGCCACCACATGCTGGCCTATGTTGAAATGTTCGGCCGCGATGCCGAGCGCATGGCCGACACCCGCAAGCGCGTCAACCGCCTGCCGCTGGGCGCCGCCGCACTGGCCGGCACCACCTTCCCCATCGACCGCCTGCGCGTGGCCAAGACGCTGGGCTTTGACGACGTCTGCCACAACTCGCTCGACGCCGTCTCGGACCGCGACTTCGCCATCGAATTCTGCGCCGCCTCCGCCGTGCTGATGATGCACGTGTCGCGCATGGCCGAGGAACTGGTGATCTGGATGAGCCCGCGCATCGGCTTCATCGACATCGCCGACCGCTTCTGCACCGGCTCGTCGATCATGCCGCAAAAGAAAAACCCGGACGTGCCGGAACTGGCGCGCGGCAAGACCGGCCGCGTCTACGGCCACCTGATCGGCCTGCTGACCCTGATGAAAGGCCAGCCGCTGGCCTATAACAAGGACAACCAGGAAGACAAGGAACCGCTGTTCGACACCGTCGACACCGTCATCGACACCCTGCGCATCTTTGCCGACATGGCCGGCGGCATCACGGTCAAGCCGGAAGCCATGCGCGCGGCCGCCCTGCAAGGCTACGCCACGGCGACCGACCTGGCCGACTACCTGGTCAAGAAGGGCTTGCCTTTCCGCGATGCCCATGAAGCGGTGGCCCTGGCCGTGCGCGCCTGCGTCGATGCGGGCTGCGACCTGGCCGACCTGTCGCTGGAGCAGCTGCGCGCGTTTTCTCCGCTGACCGGCGAAGACGTGTTCGAGGTGCTGACCCTGGAAGGCTCCGTCGCCGCGCGCGACCACGTGGGCGGCACCGCGCCGCGCCAGGTGCGCGCCGCGATCGCCCGCGTGCGCACGCAGCTGGAAAAATAAGCGGGGATTTCCCCGGCAAGCGCCCCGCAGCAGCGATGCAGCGGGGCGTTTTTTATTGGGCGACGATTTTCGACAGGACGGAGAAGGCGGCGCCCGTCTGCGATGCTTCGAGCAGCAAGGTCAGCTCGGTGTAGGTGCAAATGATGTTGATCAGGTTGATGCGCTCCCAGGCCAGGCGCTTGAGGATGGCGTGATACACGCCTGGCGTATAGCAGGTCTCGGGGGCCAGATGCAGGGTCACGGCCGTCACGCGCTCGAGGCGCGCCAGTTCCTGCTCGCCGCCAAAGACCTCGTCCACCAGCGCATGCAGCGAGCGGCTGCAGATCACCATCACCTCGTTGACGCCGCGCGTCACGGTAATGAAGGTGCCGCGCTGCGGCGCTGCCAGCGCCAGCAACTGGCGCTGGCAGTCATACGTCTGGTCGGAGTAACGGTAGGTAAAAATCATCAATTCGCTGCGCGTGGACAGTTCGCCCGCGCGGTGCGCCAGCACGATCTCGCCGCTTTTCTGCTGCGGCATGCGTTCGGCCAGGCGGCGCAGCGCCATCACCACGGCGGCCTGGCCTACCGGTTTCCACAAGTCGGTCTGCAATTGCGGCTGCAGCTGGCGCGCCAGCTCCGAGAGGTTGAGCAAGCCGCGGCCCAGGCCCTCGCTGAGAAACGCCGACTCCATCACGATCTGTTCCACTTTAGTCGCTATCGAAAGCATAGTTCATGTGCCGGGCATTCCGGTGCACGCACCAGGAGCCGGCAACCCTTCCTGAAAAAAAGGCTGCACTGCACCAGCGGCCGCGCCTGGAGGCGTGGCCGGTTTCGCTGAGTACCCTTGCGGGAAAGAGGCGGGCGGCGGCTAGGAAGGCGGATGCAGCATCAACGCCGCTCCAGAGGGGAAATGGCTGAAACCGCTAGCAGAAGGCAGAACTGACGTCATGTGAAACTCCCGATTTTTTCCCGTTGCGCCATGTGAACGCGGTCATTGCCGCGTGCGCTTTTTTTATCTACGCCTTGCCCCGACAGCGGACAGCGCGAATACCTAGTGTAGATCGCAACATTTAAAAAATGCAACAGTGTTTTGCCAACAGAACGCGCCATTTGAGGGACTAGTCCAAAACAAAAGTTACAGCTTGCGGCAGATCAAACTTTCCTATAGTAGCGCGCCGATAAATGTTCAATTCTTAACAAAAAAAGCCCGCTTGACCCATTTCTTGAAAATTTTGACATGGCGATATCGACAAGTTTAGTGTCGCCCTACCCGGCGGTAACGCCATGAAAAAAGCGGCAGGCTACCCGCCCGTCGTCCGGCACGCCGGGGTGGCCATCAGACAATCGCGGCCAGCTCATTCACTATTTTCCTAACCGATACCATGGAGCAGAAATGAATTTACGTTTGACGATAGTTGCCGCATCCATCGCCGCCCTGCCGCTGATGGCCACCACGACGGCACATGCCGCCACCCCGCTGCCACCGACCCTGATGGCCGCCCCTGTCAGCCTGGCGTCGCCACAAGAGACGGCCAGCCTGGTCAACAAACTGGCGGCACAGGCGCGCAGCCGCGGCCTCAATACCGAGCATGGCTTTGTCGTTGGCGCCCAGCATCCGGGCGTCAGCGGCACGCGCGTCAGCCGCGTGCAGCACACCTACAAGGGCTTGCCCGTGTTTGGTTCGGAAACGGTGGTGGTCAGCAATAACGCCGGCGACATCGTCAGCGAATCGGTCTCGGACCGCGCCTCCGGCCTCGGTAGCGGCGGCGTCAATTCCGTCACCCGCAGCGCCACCGCCGACATCGACACCACGCCCGCCGTCAGCGCCGCAACGGCCATCGCCGCCGCAGTGAAAAGCATCGGCGTGCCGGCCGTCGACCATGTGCCACCGCATGCACAGCTGCTGATCTACCCCGTCATGAAAACGGTGCGCGTGGCAGGCGCCGAAAACAAATCGGAAGCCTCGCTCAATGCCCTCGACGTGCAGGACGTGGTCGACCACTACGAGCTGGCCTACCTGGTGCAAACCCGCATGATCAGCGGCAGCAAGCCGGTGTACTACGACACCATCGTCAGCGCCAAGGATGGCCGCATCCTGCGCCAGTGGAAAGCCCTGAAAACCGTGGCCGGCATCGGCAACAGCCAGTACAACGGCCAGGTGCCGCTCAATACCACGCTCACCGGCAGCACCTACACCATGAAGGACCCCAGCCGCGGCACCGGCGGCAGCTTCGGCGGCATGGCCATCACCAACGCCAACCACGGCACCACTTCGGGCAGCGTGTACAGCAGCACCAGCAATACCTGGGGCGACGGCCAGCAATACATCAATGGCGGCAGCACCACCAACGCCAACGGCCAGACGGCGGCAGTGAACGCCATGTGGGGCCTGATGAACACCTACGACACGCACAAGAATGTGCTGGGCTGGTCCAGCCTGGACGGCAACAACACGGCCACCCACATCGCCGCCCACGTCAACACGGCCTACGACAACGCCTACTACGACAGCAGCTGCAAGTGCATGTACATCGGCGACGGCGGCAGCTCGTTCAACAACCTCGGTTCCATCGACGTGATCGGCCATGAAATGGGCCACGGCATCACGGACGCCACCTCGGGCCTGATCTACTCGCAGGAGTCGGGCGGCTTGAACGAATCGAGCTCGGACATCGCCGGTGAAATGGTGGAAGCGTATGCGCGCGCCGGCGGCACGGGCACCACCATCCCCAACACGGGCAACGATTGGATGACGGGCAAGGAGATCGCCAAGAATGGCCAGCCGCTGCGTTGGCTGTACAAGCCGAGCAAGGATGGCAGCAGCCCGAATGCGTGGAGCAGCACCATCAAGAACCTGGACGTCCACTACAGCAGCGGCCCGAACAACCGCATGTTCTACTTCCTGTCGCAAGGCTCGAACTCCACCGCCAGCAGCGACTACTACAGCTCCTACCTGAACAAGAGCCCGCTGGCCATGACCGGTATCGGCAGCGACAAGGCCTACCGCATCTGGTTCAAGGCCGCGACCACCAAGTTCACCTCGTCGACCAACTATGCCGACGCGCGCAACAAGGTGCTGCTGGCAGCCGAGGAACTGTATGGCGTGGGCAGCGCCGAGGCGACGGCCGTCAAGCGCGCGTACGCAGCCATCAACGTGGGCGCCGACGTCGATGAATCGACGACGGGCGGCGCGGTGACCATCACCAGCCAGCCGGCCAGCATCACGGTCGCGCCGGGCGCCACCGCTTCGTTTGCCGTCGGTGCGGGTGGCGGCACGGCGCCGTACACCTACAAGTGGTACCGCAACGGCGCCGTGATCAGCGGCGCCACGTCGCCAGCCTACAGCTTCACGACCGTGGCGGCCGACAACGGCGCCGTCTTCAAGGCCACGGTGACGGATTCGTCCTCGCCTGCCGTGACGGCAACGTCGAACAACGCCACCCTCACCGTCGGCACGAGCAGCGCCACCGAGCGCGTGACGAACGGCGGCTTCGAGTCCGGCGCCACGGGATGGAGCGGCACCACGGGCGCCATCGGCACCTTCACGGGTCAAACCGCGTATGAAGGCACGAAGTACGCCTGGCTCGGCGGCAATGGCGCGACGGCCAGCGAATCGCTGACGCAAAGCGTGGCCATTCCTGCCACAGCCACCTCGGCCAGCCTGACCTTCGCGCTGCATATCGACACGGCCGAAACGGGCAATACCGTGTACGACAAGCTGGTGGTGACCGTGAAAAACAGCGCCGGCACGGTGCTGGGCACCCTGGCCTCGTACTCGAACGTGAACAAGGCGGCCGGCTACCAGATCCGCACCTTCGACCTGATCGCCTACAAAGGCCAGACCGTGCAGATCTCGTTTGCCGCGACCGAGGATGCATCGCTGCAAACCTCGTTCGTGATCGACAAGGTCAGCCTGGTTACCCAGTAAGCGGCTAAGCGTGCGGGCAGGCAGTCGAGAAGGACTGCCTGCCCGCACCATTCGCAGAACACGATTGATTTTCTTGCAATTCCAGTCTACCCTGAGGCAGCGAATTGCATCTTGCCTGCTGCCGGTACCCGCGACGAATTGAACTCTTTTTGATTGTTCCTGACCGATGCCTACTTTGATCACACGCGCCTTGCCACCCGCCAGCCTGTCCCTTTTCGCGTCCAACGCCATGCTCGCCTGACCCGCTCATGCAGTTCCACCTCCAGGTGCAAGGCCCTGCCGGCAGCCAGGCGCTGGCCATCGACGCGCCCAGCGAAGCCGAGGCGATCCGCGCGGCCGTGCGCGGCGGCTGGCGCGTGCTGGCCGTGGACGACGGCGCCGCGCAAGACGCAGGCGCCGTGGTCCGCCCTGGGAAGCAGGGCCTGCCCCTGCTGCAATTCAGCCAGGAGCTGCTGGCCCTGCTCGAAGCGGGCCTGAACCTGGGTGAAGCCATGGCCACCCTGCACAACAAGGAAACGCGCACGGCCGCCAGGGCCACCCTGGGCGCCATCGTGCTCACCCTGCAGCAGGGCAAGAGCTTTTCCGACACCCTGGCCGACTTCCCCGACATCTTCCCCGACATTTACATCGCCACCGTGCACGCGGCCGAGCGCTCGGGCAACCTGCCGGAAGCGCTGGCGCGCTTCGTCGGCTATCAGCTGCAATTCGACGCCATCCGCAAGAAGCTCATTTCGGCCGCCATCTACCCATGCATGCTGCTCGTCGTCGGCGGCCTGGTGACGCTGTTCCTGCTCGGCTACGTGGTGCCGAAATTCAGCGTCGTGTATGAAAGCTCGGGCCGCGAGATTCCCTGGATGTCGCAGATGCTGCTGGGCTTTGGCCAGACGCTGGCGGCCCATCCGCTGCTGTGCGCCACGGCGCTCGCCGCCAGCGTGGCGGCCGTGGTGTTCGGCGTGGCCAACCGCGCCATGCGCATGGCGCTGGTGCTGCGCCTCTTGCGCCTGCCCGTGCTGGCGGACAAGGCCGCCGAATTTCGCCTGGCCCGCTTCTACCGCGCCCTGAGCCTGCTGCTGCACGCCGGCATCCCGCTGCACAAGGCCCTGGCCATGGTCGCGCCCATGCTGCTGCCGGCACAGCAGGAGCAGCTGGCGCAGGCGCGCCGCGCGGTGCAGGAAGGCATGCCGTTTTCCACCGCGCTGGAAGAGGCCAGCATGGCCACGCCGGTGGCGCAATCGCTGCTGAAGGTGGGCGAAAACACGGGCCGCCTGGGCGACATGCTGGAACGCTCGGCCAAGTTCCACGACGAGGAATTCGCCCGCTGGGTGGACTGGGCCTCGCGCCTGCTCGAACCCCTGCTGATGACCATCATCGGCGTGGTGATCGGCGGCGTGGTGGTGCTGATGTACATGCCGATCTTTGAACTGGCCGGGAGCTTATCGTGACGGGTCTACCATGAGGAGCTTGCCATGAACGCGCGCGACGAAGAACGCAGCGTGCTCGATGCGGCCATGCTGCGCCAGGCCCACGCCAGCGCGCTGGCGCAGGGCCGCCCGCAAATGGCCGTGCTGCAAGAAACGGCGGCCCTGCCGCCCGAAGTCTTCCTGCGCCAGCTGGCCGCCCTGTTCCGCTACCCGGCCTGGACGATGGCCGAGCTGCAGGCTGGCCTGCCCGCCTTCGCGCTGCTGCCCTACACGGATTGCGCCCAGCACGACTGCGTGCTGATGCAGCCGCCCGCCGCCGGCGCATCGCCCGTGCTCGTCATCGGCAATCCTTTCGCCGACGACCTGCTGCAATGGGCCGACTTTGCCCTGCGCACGCCCTTCACGGTGGCGCTGGCCCACCCGGACGACCTGGCCGCCTACCTGCAGCAGCAGGAAAGCGTGCAGCAGGCGATGCAGGAAATGCAGCATGGGGACGACGTGCCGGGCCTCGACCAGAGCATCGAGGACATCTCGCTGATCCGCATCAGCGAAGACAGCAGCCCGGTGGTGAAACTGGTGAACTCCACCATCTACGACGCCCTGAAATTCCAGGCCAGCGACATCCACCTCGAGTGCGACGTGGCCAGCCTGGTCATCAAGTACCGCGTCGACGGCGTGCTGGTGCAGGCGGGCCAGGTGCAGGGACTGGCAATGGCCGAGCAGATCATCTCGCGCATCAAGGTGATGGCGGACCTCGACATCGCCGAGCGGCGCATCCCGCAGGATGGCCGCTTCAAGGTGCGCGTGAAAGGGGCGGAGATCGATTTCCGCGTCTCCATCATGCCCAACATCTTTGGCGAGGACGCCGTGCTGCGCCTGCTCGACCGGCGCGCGCTGACGGAGGCGGCGCAGGCGCTGCGCCTGGAAAGCCTGGGCCTGAACGAGGACGCCATCGAGCAGATCCGCCGCCTGGCCGCCAAGCCGCACGGCATGCTGCTGGTGACGGGCCCCACCGGTTCCGGCAAGACCACCACCCTGTATGCGGCCATCACGGAAATCAATACGGGGCGCGACAAGATCGTCACCATCGAAGACCCCGTCGAGTACCGGCTGCCGCGCGTGCTGCAGATCCCCGTCAACGAAAAGAAGGGACTGACGTTCGCGCGCGGCCTGCGCTCCATCCTGCGCCACGACCCCGACAAGATCATGATCGGCGAGATCCGCGACGACGAGACGGCGCAGATCGCCGTGCAGGCGGCGCTCACGGGCCACTTGGTGTTTACCACCGTGCACGCGAATAACGTGTTCGACGTGGTGGGCCGCTTCCTGCACATGGGAGTCGACGCCTACAGCTTTGCCGCGGCCCTGAACGGCATCGTGGCGCAGCGCCTGCTGCGCCTCAATTGCGCCCATTGCGCCGTCGATGCGACAGCGGAAACGCTGGCCGACACGTCCCTGCTGCAGGCCAGCGGCCTCGATGCCCAGCGCGTGCAGGACTGGCAGTTCATGGCCGGCAAGGGCTGCGGCCACTGCCGCGGCACCGGCTACAAGGGCCGCAAGGCCGTCGCCGAAGTGCTGATGCTCAGCGACGCCATGCGCGAAATGATCTGCACCCGCGCGCCTCTGAGCCAGATGAAGGAAGAGGCGGCGCGCAACGGCTTCCGCCTGGCGCGCGAGGCGGGCATGGACCTGGTACGGCGCGGCGAAACCACTCTGACGGAGCTCAATCGTGTCACTTATTGAACGCGTTACCCGGGCCACGGTATGTCTGCACCTGGCGCCGCACGGGCTGCATGGCGTGCTGCGGCGGGCCGGCCGCCCGCTGCCGGACAGCGCCTTCCAGCTGCCGATCGTGAACCCGGACGCCAGCTGGGAAGTGGCGCTGGCGGCCCTGAACCGCTGGCTGGAACAGGACCAGGCAAAATTGCCGCTGGCCGTCAGCCTGGCCAGCCGCTGGTGCGCCATGCAGGTGGTGCCGTGGAGCGGCGCCCTGCTGGCCCAGGCCAGCGCGCAGCGTTTCCTGCACAGCCAGTTCGGCGCCGTGTATGGCGACGGCGCGCGCACCTGGCGCCTGGCGGCCGACGATGCGCCTTACGGCAAGCCGCGCCTGGCCTGCGGCATCGACGCCGCGCTGCTGCAGGGCGTGCAGGACGCGGCCGGCGCGCATGGCCGGCGCTGCCTGTCCATCGAACCGATCGTGGGGCCGGCCTGGCGCAGCACCGCCAGCGGCA